>DATNKM010000041.1:0-14289 GCA_035603395.1 Candidatus Acidiferrales bacterium | reverse complement strand
ATATTTCGCGCCGGCCTTTACGAGCTCCTTCAGCTCCATGTTCATCACGCGCGCGATGTCCGTCGCCAGCGCTTCTTCGCTCGGATAGTGTTTGTTGCGGACGCGTTTGGTGAGTGAATGGGGGCCGGTGATGCAGATTTTCGCGGTGCGCTCGGTGTTGGCCAGGAGAAAGCGGAAGTCTTCGACCAAGCCGATCGCGGCCATCGGAATTTTGCCGATCACTTCGCTATCGTAAAAATCGTAGTAGAACTTTTTCGACGAGCGGTCGATCTGCACGCCTGGCAGCCGCTCGACGAAATAATCGATCATGTTGTCGCGCCGCAGTTCACCGTCCGTGACCATGTCGAGCCCCGCCATTTCCTGGTCCTTGATCGCGGAGCGGACCGCGGCGTCGTGAATTTCATCCAGATCGTGGCGGCTGATGCGCCGCGCGAAGTAGTCCGTCTTCAGGCGCTCGAGCCAACCCGGCATCGAATAGCTGCCGACCATGGTCGTGGGCAAAAAAGGCAAGGTCATCGGTCTTACTCCCGTCGTGTCGTGTACAGGACCGAGGTCTTCGTTCCGGCCCGGTGTTGGAATGGAGTGAAATGCAGGTCGTAGCCCGCGCGCTCGGCCACTTCGCGCAGCAGCGCGCCGTTGACCCAATTGACGATCGATCCGTCGAGTTTCCCCGGACCGTGAAATCCCATGCTGTATTCCTGCAGATCCGTTACGAAAATGTCCTGCACCTGCAGGTAGCCGCGCGGATGCAGCAGTGGCAGCGTGTTGCGGAAACTATCGAGCGCGCCGGTGCTCAAATGAATCCGCAGATCGTTGGGCGCGTAGCGGAGGATTTCTTCCATGTGCAACGCGCTGAGGCCCGCGGGAAAGGATGCGTCCGGCAGATCGATCGCATCCACCAATCTTTCTTCGATGCGCATCGCGCGCCAGGTCTGCATCCAGAATTGCATGCCCTTCGCGCGGTCGGGCAGGACCGCGATGCCCACGTCCAGCAAGCGATCCACCGTGGACACGATGTCGGCGATCGCTACGCCAGTGGCCTCGCTGATCCGCGCGGCATCCGCCGCCGGCAGATAGGCCCGCGACTCGACCCAGAAAATCCGATTGTCGCGCCAGACGATCTCTTCGTCCGGCAGGTTGTCGTACATGTTTGTGGAGTGGACGTGCAGGATCTTGTGGCGCAGGAAGGAAAGCGTCTTGATCGGATCGGTGGCGTCGAGCGCGATGAAGCTGCAAAGGTCGAGATGCTTTTTGACCGCCGGGCGCGAGTGCTCGAGCGTTGCCAGAGAATAGTCGCCCAACAGGAATCGCAGCTGATGATAGAAATTCGTCCCGCGCGCCTGGTCCATCGCCGAGAAATGATCCAACCACAAGCCGGCGTGCGCGCCCATCCCTACGCCGATTTCCAGAATGAAGATTTCCTGCGGCAGCCGGCTCGCGGTTTCGAGTTCCTTGAGCAGCTTCCAGAATTCCTCGACGGACTGTTTGACGCCTTCTACGTCCGTGCCGGTGGACTTGCCGCCGGGCAGGGCCTGCTCGTAGCCTTTTCCGGTGGCTTTCTCCCAGTCTTTCACCCGCTGCCAGTAGAGCCGGTTGAATTGCCAAACGATGCTTTTGCGGAACGACTGGTAATCCTCGAAATAGATGCGACCTTGGCGCTCCGCTGAATCGGGAGACTCGGCCGCAATCGCTCTCTCCACCAGGTTCCGCAGCGATCCGGGCGCCACCTGACGTGAGTCGATGCGTATCTCCATGGGCGGCGCGTTCGGGCCGGCTTCCTCGCCCGCGTGCATCAGCGTGACGGGTTCGCGGAAATTGTATTTGTATTGAAGCCAGTCGAGGTGGATTTGCAGGTGGGCGAACTGTGCGGCGTTGATGTGCCCCTCTTCCAGCAAGGACAGCACGGTCGCGACGACATCGCCGCTGCTGGAAGGCGCCGAATCTTTTCGTGTGTAATTAAGGTGCAGGTTCAAGTCTAGAGCCTGAAGGCGCCCGCACCCCGGCTATCAATGGATGCCCAAACCTTGCGGGCGGCCTCTACGACGGGGGGTAGCTTAGCCCAGTGCTCGTTTTCGGTCAGCAGATTTCCTTCGGGGCCGAGCGCATCCGAGATCCGCGCGACCTCTAGTGCCACACTCGCCGCGCCGTGTCCACCACGAGTTTCAACTTGGCCCATTGTTCGTCTTCGGTAAGCAGATTCCCCTCCGCTGTGGAAGCAAAGCCGCACTGCGGGCTCACCGTCAAATTCTCCAGCGGAAAATACTTCGCGGCTTCTTTGATCCGCCGCACCACCTCGTCGGATTTCTCGAGCTGCGCCTTCTTCGTGGTGATCAGGCCCAGGACAACAATCTTTTCCTTCGGCACCAGCCGCAGGGGCTCGAACGTCCCTGCTCGCTCGTCGTCATATTCCAGAAGGAAGCGGTCGACTCGTAGCGAACCGAAGAGCTTCTCCGCGATGGCATCGTAGCCACCTTCCGCGTACCAGTGGCTGCGATTGTTTCCGCGGCACAAGTGAATCGCGACCGTCACGCCGGGACGTCTCGCCGCGTCGAAGCATGCATTGTCAGCGGCAATCGCCTCGTCCAGCGCCTCTTCCGGATCCTGGCCCATTTCCTGCTTGATCCAGTCCCGCCACTTTGGATCGAGGTAATAGCTATAGCGCGGCGCGTCCACCTGAATGTATTTCACGCCTTCGTCCGCGAGTTGCGCCATATCCTGCTTCATGATTTCAACGATGTCCCATAGCAGGGCTGAATGATCCCTGTACACTTTGTCGGTCACGCCACGTTTGAACGCGATGGCCGGGAATTGCGTGGGGCTCGGCAGCAGGATCTTGATGTCGCCAGGGCTGTGCAGCTTCAGAAATGGCAATTCGCGCGCCGTTAGCGGATGCATCCGCTTGAGCTTTCGGTTGACCACCCCGGTCACCGAAGCGACCTTCGGCTTCGCCTGCGACGCGTCCCAGTCTCGCGCGATCGCATCATTCGTATCGAAGCCATCGACGGCGTCGGTCAGCTCGCTCATGAAATTCCGGCGCCTCAGCTCGCCGTCCGTGAAAATCTGGAATCCGAGCTCTTTCTGTTTAGCGAGCGCCTTCAAAATATACTGGTCTTCCATCGCTCTCAGGCGCGATGGGTCGGTCCCGTCTGCGCGGGCCGTCAGCAAATCGGCCGGGCGAAGAAAGCTACCCACATGGTCGGCTCGAAACTTGACTGGCATTGCGGTGTCCATTTCTTGGCGGCCGGCACTGGTGCTGGTGCCTACGTCAGCGGTGAAACTGCGACTTCAATTATGACTGAAGCGGGTGTCCCAGGCTTGCGGAAATTTTGGCAGTTGTTTCCTTTGTGAGGGCGATCTTGCGGGCGAGTTCCTTGCCGCGGAACCGAAGGGTTGGCCCGGCCACCCCCACGGCGGCGATCACCTGGCCGTCGCCGGACCAGATCGGCGCGGCCACGCCGCTGAGCCCGCGCTCGGTTTCCTGGCGGTCCAGCGCGTAGCCGCGCTCGGCCACCTCTCGCAGGTTCTTCTTTACCTCCGCCATGGTGGTCATGGTGTGAGGCGTGTAAGCGGTCAGGCCCATGATCGACAAAATAGCCTCCGCCTCGTCCTCGGGCAGATACGCGAGGGTGGCCTTCGCCGCGGCGGTGCAATGGGGCGGAAATCGGGCGCCGATCGGGGTCCGGACGTTGATCACGCTGTCCCTGGAATCCACACGATCCAGGCAGACCACGCCGCCGAGGCCCGCCACCGCCAGGCTCACCGTCTCGTGCGTTGCGCGGGAAAGCTCGACCAGAAACCGGTGCGCCTCGGTTCGAAGCGTCCGCGATTCCACCGCCCGGGTGCCCAGTTCGTGCAGCTTCAGACCCAGCCGGTAACGGTCGCTTTCGGGATTCCGTTCGATCAGGTCGAATTTTTCCATGGCGTGGAGCAGGCGGTGAACGGTGGTCTTGTTGAGACTGAGACCCGAGGCGAGCTGCGTGACGCCCAACGCCGGGCCGTTGTCGCCCATGTAGAGCAGGATCCGCAGCGCTTTCTGCAGAGATTTGCTGGCGCCGGCCTGGCCGCGCGCAAACGGCCGCTTCCGGATGGATGGAGACACTCGTGCCCGCATGCTTCCCGCCCCCCAGGCGATTTCCTATTCTTATTCCAGGGAGGGCCCGAATGTCAATCAATATGAACGTGCGTTTCACATTGTAAAACGAGGAAGCCCTGCCGTGCCAGCCGGGGCGTGCTCGGGAAGACGCGTCGCCGCCCGGGGCCGTATTATAATGCGCCCATGACAAATATGGCCGCCGCACCACCGAGCGTAGCCGACATGCTGCGCAACTTTTCGATCGAAGTGAATCCCGGCGAGCCCAAGATCATCGACGCTGCTCCCGGGCGCCTCGATCCGGGTACGGAAGTATTCATGACCTGGATTCCGGGAAAGAATCCGATGGACACCATCGGACCGGCCAAGAAACTCCGCGACGCGGGGCTTTACCCGACGCCCCATATCGGCGCGCGACACGTCGAAAGCGTCGCGCAGCTGGAAGACTTCGTCGGGCGCCTGGTCCACGAAGCGGGCGTTGACCGCGTGCTGATCATCGCTGGCGACCGCGACACGCCTGCGGGCCCCTTCGATTCGAGCCTCGCCGTGATCGAGAGCGGCATCCTGCAGAAAGCGGGCATCACACGGATTTCCGTCGGCGGGTTTCCGGAGGGCAATCCGAAGATTCCCGACCCGGTGCTCTGGGAGGCTCTGGCGGCGAAAACGAAGTTCGCGCGCGAGAACGGTTTGAACCTCACCATCGTCACGCAGTTCGCGTTTGCCTCCGAGCCGGTCGCGGAATGGGTTCGCAAGGTTCGTGCGCAGGGCATCGACAATCCCATCCGCTTGGGATTCGCCGGCCCCGCGGGCCTGATCGCGCTGACGCGGTACGCCCTGGTTTGTGGGGTCGGCGCTTCCATGAAGGTGCTTACCGAAAAGCCGCAGTTCGCCAAGTTGCTGATCGACAAGGGACCCGAACCGCTCATCCGCGGAGTGGCCAACCACTGCGGACCCGGCACTGGCTCGGAATTGCCGCTGGGCATCAAAGGCGTGCACTTCTTCGTCTTTGGCGGCTTCAACAAGACGATCGACTGGATCAACGCCCAGCGTGCCCAGCAGGCCTCCGCCTGAAGGGGAGCCACGGCTGATATTCAAATTGGCGCAGTTTTAATTTCCGAGCGCGATTGCTGGAATTCGGCGAGGGGCGTAACATACTGCGCTCATGCCCGATTCCAGTCCCATCGTTGGCCGTACAGTTTCCCATTACACCGTTATCGACAAACTCGGCGGCGGTGGCATGGGCGTGGTCTATCAGGCGAAAGACACGCGCCTCGGCCGCAGCGTGGCACTGAAATTCCTTCCCGATGACGTCACACACGACCTTCCCACGATCGAACGCTTCCACCGCGAAGCGCGCGCGGCCTCCGCGCTGAATCATCCGAACATCTGCACCATCTACGACATTGGCGAACACCTGGGGCGCCCGTTCATTGCCATGGAGTTGCTGGAGGGTCAGACGCTGAAGCACCGCATCTCGGGCAAACAGATCGATATTTCCGAGCTGCTTGAAATCGGCATCCAGATCGCGAGCGGTCTCGACGCCGCGCACGCCAAGGGCATCGTCCATCGCGATATCAAACCCGCGAACATTTTTCTTGTCGAGCGCGGCCAGGCGAAAATTCTCGATTTCGGTTTGGCCAAACTCTCGCCGCTGCTCAAACACTCGGCCGAATCGGTCGGCGCCACCGTGTCGGTCGCTCAGGCACACGGACGCCCGCTGGAGGACGAGCACCTCACCAGCCCCGGCAGCTCGATGGGCACGATTGCTTACATGTCGCCCGAACAGGCGCGCGGCGAAGCGCTGGATGCGCGCTCCGATCTTTTTTCCCTCGGCGTCGTGCTCTACGAAATGGCCACCGGCACGGCGCCATTTTCCGGCACGACCAGCGCCGTGATCTTCGACGGCATCCTGCATTCCACGCCGACGCCGGCGAAAGAATTGAATCCTCGACTGCCGATCGCTTTCGAGAACGTGCTCAGCAAAACCCTCGAAAAGGATCCGGATCTGCGTTGCCAAACCGCCGCTGAGCTGCGAGCCGATCTAAAGCGGCTGAAGCGCGACATCGATTCCAGTCCCAAGCCCACGGCGGGGAAAACCGGTTCCGGCTCGGGCAGCCATCCCGTCGCGGCGCTGCAAAAATCCGTCGCGGTGCTTTACTTCGAAAATCAGAGCGGGGCGAAAGAAGACGAATATTTCCGCGACGGCATCACCGAGGACATTGTCACGGAACTCTCGAAAATCGCGCAGCTCGAGATCTTTCCGCGTTCGGAAATGCTCCAGTTCCGGGACAAGCCTGTGACCGCGCAGCAAGTGAGCCAGAAACTCGGCGCGGCCTACGTGCTGGAAGGCTCGATCCGCCGCGCGGGCAATCGCGTGCGCATCACCGCGCAGCTGGTCGAAGCCTCGACGCGGCATTCCGTCTGGGGCGAACGCTACGACCGCCAGCTCGAGGATGTCTTCGCCATTCAGGAAGAAATCGCGCGCAGCATCGCTCAGGCCCTGCGCATCACGCTGACGCCGCAGGAAGAAAAAATCATCGCGCGCAAGCCCACCGAGAATCCGCAAGCCTACGATTTCTACCTTCGCGGCCGAAACTACACGCACCGCGAAAATATCGAGTACGCCCTGCAGATGTTCGAGCAGGCCATCGAGCTCGACCCGAATTTCGCCCTGGCCCACGCGGGCATCGCCAATCTCTGCGGACTGAATTACGAAATTCGCGAGCAAAATCAGAAATGGATCGATCGCGGCCTCGCCGCCTGCGACCGCGCCACGGCGCTGGCCCCCGATCTTCCCGAGGTGCTCGTCGCGCACGCGCGTCTTTTCTACGCGCAGAAGAAATATCCCGAAGCGGCTCTCATGGCGCAGCGTGCCAGCGAACGCAAACCCGATTGCGACGGACTCTGGAACATTCTCGGCCGCGCGTTTTTCGCCTCCGGCCGCTTCGAGGACGCCGCGGCTCTGGTCGAGCGCGCCATGGAATGCAATGGCGACGATTACAACACCTATATCCCCTACCAACAGTCCCTCGAGCGCTTGGGACGCAAGAAAGAAGCCGAACAGGTTCGCGAACGCGTGACCAACGTACTGCGCCAGCAGCTCGAGCGTGTTCCCGAAGATGTTCGCGCTCGTGTTCTGCTCGCCACCAATCTCGCCTATTACGGCAACGAAGCGGACGAGGCCATTCGTCACCTGAAAACGGCCGTCGCTCTGCGCCCGAACGATCCCAACACGCTCTATAACGCCGCCTGCACCTACGGCGTTCTCGGTCGCAAAGCGGAAGCGCTCGAGACGGTCAAAAAGGCCTTCGCCGCCGGTTATGGCAATACGAACTGGGCGTTGAACGACTCCGATCTTACCTGCCTGCATGACGAGCCCGACTTCCGCAGACTCGTCGGGCTGGATGCTGCCGCGGCTTCTTAAGAGATTTCGGCGCCGCTTCTACTACGACCTACGTGAGAAATATCTTCCCGGCCGGCAAATAAATTACGCGGGCGCTCCTGCTATTACCCTGAAGCGCGTGCAGCATAAGTCCTCCCCCATGCGTTCGGTCGAAGTTCCCCCGCCGATGGGCGCGAACGTGCACACGGTCGGGAATCCCGCCCACACGTCAAGGAGACTCACACAATGAATTTGCGGAAATTTGCAGTCAGCGCCTCACTGGCCGGTTTGATTGCGTTCGGTGCGTCCGTGGTGCCGGCGGCTCCGGCCGCCGCCCGGTCGCAATCGCAGGACAATCAGCAGTCAGCCAATTCCATGTCGGCAACGGGAAAGGTTTCCGCCATCGGCAGCGATCACAAATCGTTCTCGCTCGAGGTTAGCGGCGGAAATACGTTGCAGTTCGTGCTCGATCAAAATACGCAGGTGCAGGGCCACGTCGGCACCGGAACCACCGCCACCGTGCAGTATCAGAAAAAAGACGATGGAACGCTGCTGGCTCTGATGGTTGCGCCGCAGACTTCCGGCGACAATAACAACAGCAGCCCGCAGCAGTAATCGGGCTTTCCCTTCGCCGCGGGCCACAAAAAAAAGCGGCCGCCGGAGCCACTCGCTCCGACGGCCGTTTGATCTGTTTCCCGCAGGCGATTCGCTGCGCCGAAGCCTGTGACATCCGCGCTATCGGCTGATCTTGAGTCCCATCGGCCCGATGTATTCCGACTGCGGGCGAATCAAGTGATCTTCGGCGTGCTGTTCGATGACATGTGCGCACCACCCTGCCGTGCGGCCGCAGGCGAACATCGCGACGAACTGACGGGGATCGAGTCCGAGCGCCTGCAGAACCAGCGCGGTGTAGAATTCCACGTTCGTTCGCAAGTTCCGCCCCGGCTTCGCTTCCGCCAGCAGCCGCAAGGCCGTTTGCTCGACCTGCAATGCCAATTCGTAAAGCTGCCGATTTTCAAGCTGCGCCTTTCCCAACCGCTCGGCCGTCTTGCTGAGCACTTCGGCGCGCGGGTCTCGCACTTTGTAGACGCGGTGTCCGAATCCCATGATCCGGCGCCCCTCTGCCAGTTCGTTCTTCAGCCACGCTTCGGCGCGATCGGCGGACTTGATCTCCTGCAACATGTCGAGCACCGGCCCAGGTGCGCCGCCGTGCAGCGGTCCTTTGAGCGCGCCCAGCGCGCCGGTAACCGCGCTGACAAGATCGGATCGCGTGCTTGCGATCACGCGCGCCGTGAAAGTGGAGGCATTCATACCGTGATCGAGCACGGTCACCCAGTAGGTATCGAGGGCGCGCGCGGCCGCCGGATCGGGCTCTTTCCCGTGGACCATGTACAGAAAATTTGCGGCCAGCGGCAGGTCTTTGCGCGGAGCGATCGGTTCCAGTTTCCTGCCGATGCGCGCGTGTGCCGCGACCACCGTGGGAAAGCAGGCCGTCAGACGCTTTGCCGCAGCGAAGTCCGCCTCGGGAGTGATGGCATTCGGATCGGCGAGTCCCAGCGAAAGCGTCGCGCAGGCCATGCGCAGCGCGTCAATGGGTGGCGCGGCAGCCGCTGCGCGCAGAATCTCGAGCGTCAGCCGGGGAATTTCCCGCAGCTCGGCCATCTCTCTGGCGAGCTTGGCCGATTCGTCGCGGCTGGGAAGGTGCCCGCGCCAGACGAGGTGCGCGGCTTCTTCGAACGTGCAGTGGCTCGCGAGATCTTCGATTTCGTAGCCAGCGACAATCAGTACGCCATTCTTGCCGTCCACATGGCTCAGGCGGGTCTGTGCTGCGACCACGCCTTCCAGTCCGCGCGCAGTTCCTGTTGGGTTCGACGCCATGAAAGCTCCCCTGATGCCAGCACAAAACAAGAAAGGGCGGTCGAGGATACCCGCCCTTTCGATGTTACACGTACGAAGCGAGGCGCGCCCGTTTCCGTTGTGCGGCGCGCGTGCCGGAGCTACTGTTTTGCGGCCGTGCGCCAGCCTTCGGCGTACGTTTCGCGCACAACCTTGGAATACGGCACCGGGCTCACCACCGCACGGATTTCCGTCTGCTTGTGGCGCTCAACGGTTGCTTTCTTCGTTCCGCCGTTTTCCTCGCCCCACACCAGCGTCAGTTCCGTGCCGACTTCGACATCGTGATCGACAACGCCGAGTGAAAGCATCGAACGCTCGTTGTAGCTGTAGCCGGCGAACATCGAAAGGCCCACGGTTTTTCCGCCCTTGGCTACCAGCTTGTCGTAGGACGACGAAGCGTAGTTCGAAATCGGCAGGTCGATAAACTTGTACGGATCACCGGGTTCGAACAGCGACTTGTAAATCTTCACTACGTCGTCCGAATTCCACGCGAACGTTACTTTCTTGCGCTGCGTCTTCGGGTCCATCTTTTCCAGCGCCTCGCGGCCGATGAAGTCATGGTCGAACTTCACCATGATTCCGTAGCCGAGCTCGTAGGGCGTCGTGTAGTAATCCTCGATGTTGTTTGAAACGTAGCTGCCGGCCAGCGAGCCGGTCGCTTCGTAGCCGTTGGCAGGCAGCCACTGGCGATAGGACTTCATCTTCTCGCCCGTGTAAACGGCCGGCAGCGGCGAAGGGATCCAGCCCGATTCGCATGTGTTCGATGCATACGCGCGGGATCCCACTTCGCGCATTCCGAATTCCCGTCCCGCTTCCACGATCACTGCGCGGATTTCGTCGCGCTCCTCGTACGGTCCCCAGATCTCGAGCCCAGGGGCGCCCGCCATTCCGTGCCGCAGCGCGCGTACGGTCTTGCCCTTGATCTTGATCTCGCCCATGTTGAAGAACTTGATCTCGGGGAATGGACCGCCGTTGAGCTTCTCGATGATCTGCTTGGCGTTCGGACCCTGAATCTGAAATCGATAGGTCGTGCGGGTCACCGCCCGGCCGGCGGGATTGGAAGGCGAGCGATCGTCGCGCTTGTAGGTCACGTCAAACTTGCCCGATTTTGCATGGAACTCCAGCCAGTTCGCTACCGGTGCGCGTCCCACGTATACCAGGCTGTTCTGCGCCAGGTGAAACAGAATTCCGTCGCCGATCACGTAGCCGTCGTAATTGCACGGCGCGAGCTGTTTCGCGCGGTTGACCGGGAAATTTGCGAAGCTGTTCGTCCCAAGATAGGTCAGCAGCTTCAGTGCGTCGGGCCCCTCCAGGTACAGGTTCGCCATGTGATGCGATTGATCGAACAGCACCGCCGTCTCACGCCAGGCGCGTTGCTCCTCGCGCCAGTTTGAATATTCCGAAGGAACCACCGGGTACACGTACGCCCCGATCGGCGAATTCCGGAGCAGTTTGACTGTGTCTCCTGCTGCTGCCAGCACTTCTTCCAGGTTTTTCGGTGCCATGGTTGTTGTGAGCCTCCGTTGATCTCTCGTCGGCCAGATTCGCGGGCCGAACAATGACAAAAATCCTCACTGCGGCGCAATCCGCGCGTCGAAACGCACGAACGCACCAGGGTACGAGCTGGGGAAAGCCCGTTTGGCGAAAGGCGCGCCCCCCACCCCATCCGGGACGCGCCCCCTCAGGATGCCTAGTTCTTCGTGGCGCAGGATTGGGGGTACACGGCGTCCAGCGCGCCCCAGAGAGCTTTCAGGCCGCGTTCCGCCGCGCAAAGAACTTCGAAATTGTCTCCCGTGTCCTGTTGCACCAGCCACGACCGCCAGGCGGCGCGGTGCCGCACGTCGGCCTCCTCGTGCACGGCGAAATACGCCAGCGCGCGCGGCTCGGTGATGTCGTAGAACTTCTTCAGCCCGGAAATTTTCTGGGTCGAGATTTCCGGCACCTGCGCCTCATAGACGTAGAACATCGCCACGGCCTGCGCCATGCCTCCGTTCGCCGTCACTTCGTCGAACGTGTCCAGCAGCGCAGCGATCCCCGGCAGCGGGCGCGCATCCGCCATCACCCGATGGCTCACTCCCAGTGATTCACCGAACTGCCGCCAAAGCATCGGATGCGGCGCCACGGGATCGAGCTCTTCGGCGAGATTTTCTTCGATCAATTCCTTCACCGGCCCCTGCGCCCGGCCGGCCAGCTGCTTCAAGTTCTCGGGAAACGCGCGGACGTGTTGGTAATACTGCTCCGCATACACCTGCAGCGATTCCTTCGAGAGTGTCCCCTCGGTCCATGCCTGGTAAAAGGGGTGCTTCAGGAGATGATATTTCTCGATCAGAGTGTCGAGCGCTTCCAGCAAAGTTTTCGAGCGAACGGTATTCTTGGCCATCGCGGGGTCTTTTATGTCCTTTCAGAACGGTGCAATCCCAAACCCGCCGATCCTAACGAAAAGTGTCGTCAAAATCTACGCTGGGGCCCTGTCTCACGCAGCGAATCGCAAAACGCGTTTCACAAGATGAAACACGGCCGCGACGCGCAGCCGGCTCGCGCGATCTCCCGGCATGCGCCGGACGCGCGTCCACGGTTTGGTTTGCGCAAGCGGAGTGTGGTAAAAGAAACCAGTCCCCAGGGTGGCTCGCACAGCCTTCGCGGCTCGCCAACAATCAGAGGAGATATTCCCATGGCACACGCAGTGGAAGCCCACGACGCGAAACAGTTCATCAACGGCGAATGGATGGGCGCCGCCGACGGCGCAACTTTCCAGAAAAAGAATCCGTATAACGGCCAGGTCGCCTCGCAGGTCGCCGCCGGCAAGCGCGAAGATGCGCGCCGTGCGATCGAGGCCGCCCACACCGCCTTCCAGACCTGGGGCTTGAGCGCGCCCGCCGTCCGCCGCCTGCTGTTCCTGAAAGTGGCCGACGTGCTTGAGCGCCGCATGCAGGAAGTGGCGAAAATAACCGCCGAGGAAACGGGCCAGACGTTCGGCTGGGGCATGTTCAACTGCATCTTCGCCGTCGGCACCCTGCGCGAAGCCGCTGCGCAGGCCTACGGCGCGATTGGCGAGGTGATTCCCACCGACTTGCCGGACACGACCGCCATGGCGATTCGCCAGCCTGTCGGCGTGGTGGTCGGCATCGCTCCCTGGAACGCGCCGATGATTCTGGGCATTCGCGCCATCGCCGCGCCGCTGGCCTACGGCAACACCGTCATCCTGAAAGCATCGGAGGAATGCCCAGCCACGCATCTGATGATCGCGTCGATTTTCGAGGAAGCGGGATTCCCGAAGGGCGTCGTCAACGTCATCACCAACGCGCCGCCGGACGCCGCCGAAGTGGTCGATGAGTTGATCGCCAATCCGAAGACGCGCCGCATCAGCTTCACTGGCTCTACGAAAATCGGAAAGCTAATTGCCGAAAGCGCCGGCCGCCATCTCAAGCGCGTGGTGCTCGAACTCGGCGGCAAGGCTCCCCTGGTCGTCCTAGCCGATGCTGACCTCGACGCGGCCGTCGCGGCCGCCAATTTCGGCGCGTTCATGAACCAGGGTCAGATCTGCATGTCCACGGAGCGCATCATCGTTGAAAAATCCGTAGCCGAGGAATTCGCGAAAAAGCTCGCAGCCAAGGGTGGCGCGCTGAAAGTCGGCGACCCGCTTAGCCCCGATTCGCAGCTCGGCTGCCTGATCAATGCCGGCGCCGTGAAGCGCGTGCAGGAGCTGGTCGACGACGCCGTCGCCAAGGGCGCGAAAGTTCTCACCGGCGGAAAAGCCAACGGCATGTGTTACCCGCCGACGGTTGTCTTCGGCGTCACGCCCGCCATGCGCATGTATGGCGAGGAATCCTTCGGCCCAGCGAAACCGATCGTCATCGCGAGCGATGCCGAGGACGCTCTGCGCATCGCCAACGACACGCCCTACGGCCTTTCCAGCGCTGTTTTCACGCGCGACATCAACCGCGCCCTGCGCATGGCCGAAAAACTCGAATTCGGAATCTGCCACATCAACGGCGCCACGGTTTACGACGAGCCTCAAATGCCCTTCGGCGGCATGAAGGACAGCGGCTACGGCAAATTCGGCGGCCATGCGGGTCTTCAGGAATTCACCGAGCTGCGCTGGGTAACCATCCGCCGCACGCCCACGCACTACCCCATTTGAGTCGTGAGGGCTGGTACGAAACTTAAGACAGGTCTCGAACGTACTCGCTCGGCAGACGACAGGGTAGTGTCCTAATTTGAGCGGTGCCTTGCGAAGGGGGAAAGGTGGGAGTGAGTTCGTTGCCCTTTCAATCGGTCAAAGGCTATACGCCAGCGGATGCTTGGGCTCGTAAAGCATGATGTCGTCCGCGCCAGGTACGGCCATCATCACCACGAGCCCGTACCCGTGATCCTGAACCTCGCCGCGGAATTCCGCTCCTTTGCTCTTCAGTTCGGCGACGGTGCGTGAGATGTCGTCGCACATCAGGGAGATCTGATGGTGCCGCGGTGATTCGTACGTCTTGCCCTCGTAGACGCTGCGGGTCGGGTGCACGCCCATCTCACTCCGCCCGGTCTTGAAGATCAGCCAACCCGCGCCTCCGCCCAGCGCATCCTCGACGTAGGGCCAGCCGAGAACGTCGCGAAGGAATGCGCGAGTGGCGGGAGCATCGTCGGAATAAATCAGGGTGTGAATACTGGTGATCATCAAACTGAACCACTGAAATCGCCCAAATTGTACTATTTCGGTCTATTGCCAATCAAGGAGCCGTTCATCGCATGGGAGATCGAAATTGGGGCACTGACCGAGGACCGTAGCCTACCTGTCAAGCCATTCAAGAATGTAACCCTAGGGATGGTCGTCGAGACATTTGTAATGTAACCGTAGGTTCGCCGTCAGCGCCGTGGCTGTGGGAAAGTGGAAATCGCTTTCTGATTTCCAAGCTCGCAGAGCGAGCGTCTT
>DATNKM010000019.1:0-25824 GCA_035603395.1 Candidatus Acidiferrales bacterium | reverse complement strand
AACGAGACGTCGGTCATCGTGGCGATCGCACTGCGTAGCACCACGTGACCGCGGAGCTGCGCAGGGACGCTTTCAGCGGAATCCGCCGGCGGCGGATCTGCGTGAGCTTCTTTCTTCTCTCCCGAAGCGGCGGCGCTGAATTTATCCACTCTTGCTTTCGTTGTCGTTTTTTCGAAATGGCCATTCGCAACATCAAAGTCCCCTTCGAGCGCAAGCTCCTCGAGGAGCTGCTTGCCCCTGGGAGGCACGGTGACCTGCGCGGTCAAATTCGTCTCGCCCGCTAATGGCGAGGCATGCTCGCGACCAGCCACGAAGATGGGCAGAAGATCTTCGATATGCCCGTCACGCACCGTGAAATTGAGCGACGTAAATTTTCCGTGCATATCGCCCTTCTGCGCCACGCTGCCGTTCACGGCGATGTTCGTGCGCCCGCGCATGGCCGTCAGATTGTTTATAGCGACGTCACCATTTGTGGCGTCGACAGCAAGAACAAAACGCGTGCGCAGCGGCAAAGCGTGCCCGCTACGAAGCACTTCGAAGTTCGGTATGTCCGCGCCGCCCTCTACGTCCAGTTTTCCCAGCGAGCCTGCGAACTTCCCCTTCGATGAAAGTACTCCCGCAATTCCTTTGAACACGCTCAGGTCCGCCCGATCGAATGAATATTCGCCGGAAGCCGGCGTCTCCGCGAAGTCCCCCTTTTGGAACGGGCCGATGTGCCCCGTCGAATGAATCTCACCGGGAGGCTCGGGGTTACGAAGGTCCACGCGATACGACGCGCCCGATTTCGCGCTGGCGGATTTTAGGCTCAAGTCGTGAATGTCGAATTGCAGTGGAGTCTTGTCGCCGTGGCGCGCAACTTCCAACACCGCGTCGTGTGCGATTACTTCGCCGATCGTTATGACGGACGTGCCCTGTCCTGAACCTAGCCTTCCAGCATCCATCGGCAGCGGAACATTTACGCGAAGGCCGTCGAGCTCGATCCTCGAAACTAAATGGGGACGGACAAGGAAATTCAAATAGCTGGACTGAATCGTCAACTTGCGAATGGTCACAAGGGGTGGCACGGCCGCAGAACTCGACTTGAGCCGGAATGTGACGCCTTCAGCTACGCAGCCGGGATGTGGAAAGTAGCGGACCTCGAAGCGGTCAATTTTCAGTTCACCGGGAAAAGATTCGAGCAGGGATTCCGAAACGGTCTTCCGCGAAAACGGAAAATGGTAAGCAAGAATTCCCGCAGCGATTGCGCACAAGACACAAAGGGCTGCAAGAGCTTTGATCCACCAACGGTGGCCAGCGCGCGACTGACGCGGGTGAACCTCCGGGGCGTCTTCCTGCTCGACCGCGAAGTCGTTCACGGGTTGGCTCCTTGACTTACGTCTGGCCGTGGCGCTCGGCGGCCCCTACCATTTTCCAAGGCGTTCAGCTTTTGTCGCCTCGCGGCCCCTCAAGAGCTCTTCGACGGCCTTCTGTCTTTGTTCGTCCGCCGGATGGGTTTCGCGGCGGGCCATCGTAATTGAGGCGGGTGATGCCCACGCTTTCCAACTACGAAATGCATACCATGCGCCCTGCTTTCCCGTGCCACACCCGTACCTGCTGCCACGGATTCGTCATCCAATGGAGAGTTCGCTCGCCTTTATTTGTGCGGTATCGGCTATGAATTCTCTGACCTTGTCCTTAATCTCGCTTCGCACGCGGCGAAATATTTCTGTTCTCTGTTCAGGCAATCCATCTACGGTGTTTGGGTCGATGATGCTCCAGTGTCGAAGGTCGAGCGTGAAGGGGAATATCGGACTTCTTTCCTTGGCCGTATCGCAGATGGCGATCACATAGCCGAAACGCTCTTTTACCGATTGCGCGACGCTTTTCAGCTTCTGGCCCGAAATGTCAATGCCCGCTTCCTTCATGACTTCACTCGCCATGGGATTCAAAGCGCTGGGTTCGACGCCCGCGCTCGCGACATCAAACCGGTCACCGGTAAGCGTGCGCAAAAAACCCTCGGCAATTAGACTGCGCGTCGCGTTGCCAGTGGAGAGGAATAGAACCGTTGGCTTGTGACTTGTCATTTCTCCTCATTCCCCTGACTCGTCTTGACCGAAATAATCCATACCCATTTTTCGCACCTTATCATGGCACTTTGCAGGAAGCGAGGCATTCTCGTTTGGCACACTTCGGCGTTCATTTGGTCATAATGGGTGCTACGCAAGGCCCTGACAGCACAGGCATTCGAGTTTCTGCGCAAATTCTACGCTGCTGCTTACCGCAAGTCGGGTCGCGTTGCGTTTTTTCGCGAGTTGCGGGGCCAGATTCCTCAGCCCACCCGTCAAGCGTTCCGCACCAACTTGTCAGAACGGAATTGTGGACACCAGCGAAAGACGGCCCATGTCCGAGCGCCTCTGGGCCTGCCGCACCCGGTCGCTGAGCCTAGGAATAAAGTCGTTGCGCGGGAGCCGCCCGGTAACCGTCAGCAGATCGGAGTATTCCCTGACCTAGACCCGCTTGCCCTGACGGATTTCGCAATCCGGTTGATCAGTCGATCGATCTTTGTCCCCGGAGCTGGCCTTTAAGGCAATGGCGATGGCCACTTTTTCGTGACCACTCCCTTATGCACATACTGCCAGCGGAGATTCGTACCATCTCCATTGGTGAAGACTTTGGAGACCACCATTCACAAGTGTCCACAACGCGACAGACATTAATCCTTGCGGCGGCTACTCTTCATCGCGGTAACACAAGATCACAGGCCAACACAGAAGATTTGCGCCACGCTTTTCGAGGAGTGGGTCAGCGAGCCTGGGCTAGCTCGCGCAAGAACCGCGTAACTTCTGGTGCAAAGGTGATGCAGACAGCCATCGTTTCGTCGCGGTTTGAGATTCGACCGCGAATTGGGAAAAGGAGAAATATGAAAAAGTTTAGATTGTCAGTAATGGCCGTGACACTGATCGCCCAAGGGGGTTTGGCCGGATGCTCCGCGACGGCCGCCAAGTCGCCTGATGTCACAGACAGTATTCGCAAATCACTCGATCAGGCGAGTCTCAAAGACGTCACGGTCAATCAGGATCGCGACAAGGGCATCGTCACGCTCGGCGGTCAGGTTGTAGCGGAAGGCGACAAATCCCAAGCCGATTCCATAGCCAAGTCGTTCGCGGGCGCGCAGGTTGTCGCAGATCAAATTGCCGTGGTTCCCGTGGGCATCGAAAATGAAGCCAAGACGGTGAACTCCGATCTGGATACGGGCATCAAAAGTAATCTGGACGCTGCGCTAATTCAAAACAGACTACATAAAACGGTGAAATATGAGGTGAAAAACGGTGTTGTTACGTTGTCAGGGGAAGTGAACTCGGAGACCAAGCGCGCCCGGGCCGAGACAGTCGCGACACAAGTGCCCAATGTTCAACAAGTGGTGAACGCCCTGCAAGTCAAGGATCAGAAAGCAAGTTCGTCGGAGTAGGGCTGGGTACTGGCTTGACGCAACCCGGAGGAGGGTGAGCGAATGGCGGCTCGGCCGCTGCCAAGCGAGCAAGCCAAGCTCCCGTACAAAGCTTCCGCAGTGAACTTAAGACGGAGTGCTATGTCCTTCGGAATTTACGCAGTCGGGTTTGCAATTGTTATCGGTGGACTGATCTATGCCGCATACCTGATGCATATGCCCGCGCACTGGATCGCGGTGTGCGCGATCGTACTTTTGGGAGTCGGAATCGTGAAGGCCGTGACCGCGACGCGTCAAAAGGATCACTAAATTGCTGGCGGGCTGAAGCTCTGGCCTACCTTGACACGGTGGAGGTCTGCGGTTCGAGTCCGCACGGGCCTACGACTTCACTTATTGACCTGCCCTGGTTTGCCGCTTTGTGGTTTTGCCCTTCCGGCGATCTCAGCACTTCCATAGCGGACTTCTGGCCCTTCGCGGGATACTGATCCCGATTGTTATCCTGCTGTATTGCAAAGTTCTAAACGATCTTGCTATTGTTGTTCAACCAGCCGGGGTCCTCGGATTAGGTTCTGACCCATTCCTGTTGCTTGATTCGTCCTGCAAACTTAATTTCGCGAGGGACAACGTAATGCCTTCGACCAGAACATATTCTCTCATCACGGTCGCTTTAATCGCTCTGGTGTTCGGAATTGGGGGATGCAACAACAACGGCACCCAGAGCACTAGCACGCAGAGTTCGCCGACCACCGATCAGTCATCTCAACCGTCGACTGATCAGTCGCAAGATCCGGCGGCTGCCGCTAATCTCGCTCCTGCGATTGACACCCCGACGACCGACACAAGCGACCAAAATCAGAACTATTCCGATAACGATTACGACTCCGGCTCCAATGATACCTACGGCCAGCCGGTGTTGCAGGCACCAGATCCACCGCCGCCGCTGCCCGAATATTCGCAACCGGATTGCCCTGGTGATGGTTATCTGTGGACCCCTGGGTATTGGAGCTATGCTCCTCAGGGTTACTACTGGGTGCCGGGAGTGTGGGCGCGGCCGCCTGAAACAGCTTTTCTTTGGACGCCGGGATACTGGGGATTTGTGGGCGGTAGTTATCGATACCATTATGGTTATTGGGGTCCACATATTGGCTTTTACGGTGGGATTAACTATGGATTCGGCTATGTTGGCGTCGGCTATCAGGGCGGTTACTGGAGTGGAGATCATTTCTTTTATAACCGCGCCGTGAACAACGTGACCGTTACCAACGTTCACATTTACAACCGCACGGTGACGAACACGGTTATAAACAACGTCACCATCAACAACACGACGATCAACCGGGTCAGCTACAACGGTCCGGGAGGAGTTACTCGGCAGCCCCTGCCAACGGAAATCGCCGCGACGCGGGAGCAGCGCATTCCTCCAATGACTACGCAGATCCAAGTGCAGCGTACGGCAGCCCAGAACCGACAGCAGTTTGCCTCCGTCAATCACGGGCGTCCGGCCGTTTTTGTAGAGACTAAGCCGATCCCGGCGGGTAAACCGATCGCTCCAGCGATTCCTGCTCGGCCCGCTGCGGCCATGCGAGCGGTGGCACCCAACGAGCAGCCGAATCGTCCCCAACCGGCGCCCGCAAAACCTGCTGAGCCAATGAGGAAGGCGGTTGAGCCTGCACCGCCGGCAGCTAAGTCGGCTGCGAGACCTGCTCCCGCTGCGCCTGAGGAACGACGCGCTCAACCGTCGGAACCAGCCGCGCATCCGCCCGCCGCGAAACCGGCTGCCAAACCCGCGCCTGCACCTGCGGAACGGCGAGCTGAACCGGCCGCGCATCCGCCCGCCGCGAAACGCGAGACACCGAAGCCGGCCAGCCCGCCTTCTGCTGAAAAGCCGGCACAACATCCGGCGCCAAAGACTGAGCCCAAACCTAAGCCGAAACCGAAGACCCCGCCTGATAAGGAACAGCAAGGTGAAAAGCCGAAACCGCAGTGATGGGGTATCGGGGGAATCCTGGTCAATGACGATGGTCTTTGTTTCCATCGGAACCTTCGCGAGTGCGGTTGGCGTGAAGAGGTTCATCCCTTTGCCGGAGATGTATGTGTAGGTGACAAGACCGCCACCCGGGAACGACCGCTAGAACCGAATAATCGGCAAAAGGTCAGCCACTGACCCCGGAACATTGATCCAGGCTTGCGCAAGAGGATTGTAGAAGTAACCCTGAAGCTCTTCGTTGATACCTTCAGTTCAGCTATCAGCAAGAATTGGAAGCAAAGGTAGCTCTGCGAAATCGACCAGTTCCAGCGGTTCCGGGGGCCACTCTTGAGACCGCTGACCACACAAAACAAACCCAGCCGAGCAGCCGTGTTGGGGAGCGCGACCCCGGCTCTCCCAGGCAGGCGTCTTGAGAGGACACGCACTCGTGCAGATGACCTCGAATAACATTTTCAAGACTGAGAGGCGATGTCGATTGGGACGAGATAGCCCTTGCGCCCTAGGCGTGTTCGGGTGACGGGTATCGAGCCCTCAGTCTCCTCGCCCTTTCAGTAGCGGATTTCGTAGCGGTACCGATCTTTCTGCTCTTTCATCCATCTTGACTGATTTCTCTAAGTGAAGGGAGGTCAATCGTATGGCAATCATATCGGAATTGGTAATAAGCTCCAGCCTCTCTTGACACGGTGGAGGTCTGCGGTTCGGGCCCGCACGGGCCTGCCATTTCTCTGCTAGACCCACTCTCCTGCGCGCATCACCGGATCGAGGCTGCCTGCGGCGCTTACGCCGTCCACGTCGATGCGATTCGATCCGATCATCCAGTCGACGTGAATCAGGCTTGTGTTTGCGCCTCGCGCGGCTAGCTCTGCGGGCTTGAGGCTGTCGCCATTTTTCACACACGTGCTATATGCCTGTCCGAGGGCGATATGGCAGGCGGCGTTCTCGTCAAACAGCGTGTTCATGAAAAGCAGGCCGCTTGATGCGATCGGCGACGAGTGTGGCACCAGAGCCACTTCGCCGAGGCGCCGCGCTCCTTCGTCGGTCTCGATCATGCGTTGCAGGACTTGGTCGCCACGCGCGGCGTGCGCCTCCGCAATCCTGCCGCCTTCGAAGCGCACGGAAATTCCTTCGATCAGCGTGCCCTGATGAGAGAGAGGCTTGGTGCTGGTCACGTGACCTTCCACGCGATCTTTGTGCGGCGTCGTGAAAATCTCTTCGGTGGGAATATTCGGAATGCAATAGTTTCCGTTCCTGGCTGTGGTGCCGCCTCCGAGCCACAGATGGTCGGCGGCGAGACCGACGCGAAGGTCGGTGCCCGGCCCGCGGAAATGCAGGGCTGCGTAACGCTTCTCGTTCATGAGCTTGGCGCGGGCGTGCAATGTGGTGTCGTGCGCTTTCCACGCGCCCAGCGGGTCAGCCTGGTCCGCGCGCGACGCGGCGAAGATGGCATCCCAGAGCCTTGCCAGCGCTTCGTCTGGCGGCAGATCGGGAAACACGGCTGCGGCCCATGCAGGAGTTGCGTTGGCGACGATGGTCCAGTTGATCGCGTGGCCCGCAATCAGCTCCAGTGCCGGACGATACGCTTTGGAGGTCGCACGATTCGCGCGGCTGACGTGTTCAGGATTTTCGGCCGACAGAAGCGAAGGATCATTGCCGGCGATCGCCAGCCGGGCGGCGCCGCTCTGGTAAGCTTTGGCCATGCCTTCGTAAAGCCATGAAGGCGCGGTGTCGAAGCTGGACTCCGCAGCGTGGCGAAAACGAATCAGCGCCGACTGCTCGTCTGAAAACAAGGTGGTGACCAGGGACGCGCCCGCTTTGTAGGCGTGCTCGGTGATCAGCCGCGCGAGCGGCACCGCGTCGAGAGTGGCGGTGATGAGAAGCTCTTGTCCCGAACCTAGCCCGAGGCCGGCGCGGACCGCGATCTCGGCCAACCGATTAAGTTTTCGTGCGAATTCAGGCGTCTGCGGAAATGAATCCCGAGCGAATGCTGTGGTTGAGTTCATGCGTACCATTATCGCGCGAGCCTAGCTCGATTCAAAACGCAGGCGTTCGAGAGTGGTTCGGCTGATTCCCGTCAGTATTTTCGCAATGTCACATTCGAAACGCCTGAGGGTGCCGATTCGTTGCCAGCAGGGCAACGAGTTAAAATAGCCGCATGGAAAGAAAGATCTTCTGGGCTAGCTTCTTCGTGCTCGGTCTTGTCTGCGATCTTTTCCTGCCTCTGTGGTGGGCGCTTGTCGCCACGATCCCTGTTGCCGCATTCAGCTGGTGGCTGGCGTATCGCAGCGGCTGGTTTTAAGTCATTGCTGATTCTTCGGGTGCGTTTCTTTGTCCTCGATTCGTATTCGTAAACTTTTTTTGCGCGGCACATTATTTATTGACAGGGCGCGCGTGTCAGGGTGTATGATTATGCAGTAGTGTGCATAATCAAGCATGTGGGAGCATATGGGCGTACAGAAGCGATTTCGACAGGGGCAGATTCTGAAGGTTCTCACGGGGCAGCCCGTGGCGAGCCAGGATGAACTGCGCCGCCAGCTCGGCCACCTCGGCGTGCGGGTGACGCAGGCGACGCTGTCGCGCGACTTGCGCGAGCTGCGCCTGGTGAAGACGTCCGCCGGCTACCGGCCGCTGGCTTCCGCCGCAGCCGAAGAGGCCTCGCCGATGCCCACTCTCGCGCGCGCCCTGAAGGATTTTCTGCTGGACCTGCGCCCGGCGCAAAACATGCTGATCCTGAAGACTCCGCCCAGCGGCGCGCAGCCTCTGGCGGCCGCAGTTGACGCCGAACATTGGAAGGAAGTCGCAGGCACGCTCGCGGGTGACGATACCGTCCTGGTGATCTGTTCTTCGCGCACCGGCTGCAGCGCCGTGCAGAAACGCGTGGAGGAAATGCTCCGATGATCGACCCGTCAAGGGTCGCCGTCGTCGGGGTCACGGGCTACGCAGGTTACGAGCTGGCCCGGCTCCTGCTGCGGCACCCACACATCGAAAAACCGACCTTCTACCTCCGCGATGCGCACGCGAATGTGCACTGCCTCGCCGATCTTTTCCCGCAGCTGCGCGGCTGGGGCGATGCGCCCTGCAAGCCGCTTTCCGTGGAAGCGATTGCGTCCAGCGGTGCCGAAGTAGCTTTCCTTTCGACTCCGCACGAGGCTTCGCTCGAGCTTGTCCCCGCGCTTCTGGCTGCGAATCCTTCGCTGCGAATCGTGGACCTGAGCGGCGCGTTCCGTTTTCGTCAGCCCGAAACCTTTTCGAAGTGGTATAAGCTCCCTGCGCCGGACGCCGACGCTTTGGCGCAGACCGTTTACGGCCTGCCGGAGCTATATGCCGACAAACTGCCGAAAGCGCGCGTGGTCGGAAATCCGGGTTGCTATCCCACGTCCGTGATTCTGGGCCTGAAGCCGCTGATCGAAGCGGGCTGGATCAACATGGCGCGCGGCGTCGTGGCCGATTGCAAGTCCGGAGTCACAGGCGCGGGCAAAGAGCCCAAGCGGGACACGCATTTCGTCGAAGTGAACGAAAATTTCCGAGCCTACGGTCTCTTCACACACCGGCATACGCCCGAAGTCTCCGAACATCTGGATCTCGCGCCGGAAAATTTCGTGTTCACGACTCATCTGCTGCCGGTCGATCGCGGCATTCTTTCGACGCTGTACGTCTGGCTCGGTCCGGCGCGCAAGATGGATGAAATCGAAGCGCTTTACCGCAGATTCTACGCGGGAAAACCGATGGTTCGCGTGATGCCGGCGGGCCAGCTGCCTGAGTTGCAGCACGTAACGCACACAAATTTCTGCGATATAGGTTTTGCGCTCGATCCTTCCGGCGAGCGTCTGGTGGTCGTTTCGTGCCTCGACAATCTCGGCAAAGGTGCGGCAGGGCAGGCGGTACAAAATCTCAATGGGATGCGCGGTTATCCCGAAACGGCGGGTTTGCTATGAGGATGGTGATCAAGATTGCCGGTGCGTTGCTTGAGCGCGATGAAGACGTGCAGGTTCTGGCGCGCCAGATCACGGAGCTCGCGCGCGCCGGCCATGAGCTGCTTGTCGTTCACGGCGGCGGTCGGATTTTCACGGCGACGCTGGCGCGCATGGGCATCGAGAGCCGCTTCCTCAACGGACTGCGTGTCACCGATCGCGAGACGCGAGACGCGGCCGTGATGGTGTTCGCCGGGCTGCTGAATAAACGGCTCGCCGGCGCGATTTCCCTAGCCGGCCAACCGGCCGTCGGGATCAGCGCGGCGGACGCGGCCTGCTTTCTGGCCGAACCGATGCAGGTTGAAGACCGCGAAGGAAGCCTTGGATTTGTCGGCTACCTCACGGAAGTAAACGTCGACTTTCTGCGCTCGCTTTGGCGCGAAGGGATTGTTCCCGTGGCTTCGTGCCTCGGCCTAGGCGCCGATGGCGAGCTTTACAACATCAATGCCGACCACATGGCCGCCGCAGCTGCGGAGTTCATCCAGGCCGAGCGATTGATTTTCCTCACGGACGTCGCCGGCGTGCTCGACGGCGAAAAAGTGGTCAACGTGCTTAAGGGCACCGATATCGAGGACCTGATTCGCCTGCACAAAGTTTCTGGCGGCATGATCCTCAAGCTCGAAGCGGCAAAACGCGCGTTGGCAGGCGGCGTGACCGAAGTGCGTATCGTCGGCGGATCCAAGCCACGCGCGCTGCTCACAGCCGCCAGCACGGGCCGCGGCGCCGGAACCCGGGTCCTGCCCGTGATTCGTGTGAATGCCAAAGCCGCACATGGAGCCGCGCAATAGCCATGCCTAAGAAAAGGAAAAAATCGCCGGCCCAGCGCGTTTCGCCCGCGAAAATCCGCGCCGACGAAGCGCGCTACATGATGAAGACTTACCGGCGGCCGCCGGAAGTGTTCACGCATGGGCGAGGCTGCCGTCTGTACGATTCAAGCGGACGGGAATACCTCGATTTCCTGGCGGGAATCGCGGTCAACGCGACCGGCTACGCGCACCCGCGGATGGTCCGCGTGATTCGCCGCGAAGCCGGGCGCGCCACGCATGTTTCAAATCTGTTCCACAACCCATATCAGGCGCGGCTGGCGCGCAAGCTGGCGCAGTGGTCCGGCCTCGATCGGGTGTTTTTCGCCAATAGCGGCAGCGAAGCGATCGAAGGCGCGCTGAAGCTCGCGCGCGCCTTCGCGCACGCAAAAGCCAATACCGGCGCGCGGCTGAAAACCCGCTTCCTGGCGCTGGAAGGTTCGTTTCACGGACGCACCATGGGCGCGCTTTCGATCACGTCCACGGCCAAGTATCGCGGGCCGTTTGAGCCGCTCGTTCCCGGCGTCGAATTCGTGCGCTTCAATGATGTCCCGGACCTAGACGCCAAGTTCGATGACACCGTCTGTGCCGTGATTATCGAACCGATTCAGGGCGAAGGTGGCGTGAACCTGGTCAGTGAAGAATTTTGGAGCCGCGCTCGTGCGCTGACGCTGGATCATGGCGCAGCGTTGATCGCCGATGAAATTCAGTGCGGTCTCGGGCGGACCGGCCGGCGCTTCGGCTACCAGAAATTCACCGCCGTACCCGATATCGTCACCGTCGCTAAGCCGCTCGCCGGCGGCCTGCCGCTCGGAGCGTTTATCGCCAACGAAGAATTTGCGTCGGCTTTCACACCCGGCCTCCATGGCTCGACATTCGGCGGCGGTCCATTAGTCTGTGCCGTGGCGCTCGAATTCCTCACGATCGTCGAGGACGACAATCTCCTCGACAATGTTCGCGCTCGGGGAGCCGAGTTGCGCATGGGGCTGGAAGTGCTCGCGCATCGCTTCGATTTCATCCGCGAAATTCGCGGCGAAGGGCTGATCATCGGCATCGATCTTTCAATCGATGGCGTTCCGTTTGTTGCTGAAGCCCTGCGCCAGGGCCTGTTGATTAATTGCACCCACGACCACATCATCCGGCTGCTCCCACCGTTCATCATCAAGCAGCGGAACGTGGCCGAATTCCTGCACAAATTTGAAATGGTTTTGACGCGCGTCTCGAAAGCTGCTGCGAAATCCGCTGCCGCGACCCCAGCCGCCGTGAAATCGGAATCCACATCGCAGCCGCTCGCTCTGGCAGCGGCTAGATAGGGATCAACATGACTGCCACCGCAACCACACTTTCACTAAAACGGGATCTCCTGACCGGCACCGAGTGGAGCCCCGCGCAACTCCGTGAATTCTTCCGCCTGTCGGCCGAGATGAAAGCACATCCTACGAGCTACCAGACCGCGCTGGCCGGCGGCATGTTCGTGATGATCTTCGAGAAGCCTTCGCTGCGCACGCGCGTGACGTTCGAAACGGGTATTGCGTCGATGGGAGGCTCATCGACTTTTCTCGACCACACCGGGGCGAGGCTCAGCGAGCGCGAGCCGGTCCGCGACATCGCCCGCAACCTCGAGCGCTGGGTGCAGGGAATCGTCGCGAGAGTCTTCGCGCAGGAAACGCTGGATGAGCTCGCTGCGAACGCGAATGTTCCGGTGATTAACGCCCTCTCCGACCGATTTCATCCCTGCCAGGCGCTGGCAGATTTCTTCACTCTCGAGGAGCGTTTCGGCAACTTGCGCGGCCTGAAATTCGCCTACGTGGGCGACGGCAACAACATGGCCCATTCGCTGATGACCATCGGCGCGCGCGCCGGTGCGCACGTCCGCATCGCCACGCCGGCCGGCTACGAGCCTGACCCGCAGATCGTGGCCGAATCGAAGCGCGTCGCGAAGGAAACGCGCGGCAAAATCGAGATCATGCGCTCGCCCGAAGACGCCGTCTCGGGCGCGCAAGCGGTCTATACGGATGTCTGGGCCAGCATGGGCCAGGAAGGAGAATCCGCCGTGCGCGAAAAGGTGTTCGCCCCGTATCAAGTGGACGAAAAACTCTTTGCCCTGGCCGCATCCGAAGCAGTTTTCATGCATTGCCTGCCTGCGCACCGCGGTCTCGAGGTTTCCGCGGGCGTCATCGATTCGCCCCGTTCGATCATTTACGACCAGGCGGAAAATCGCCTGCACGTCCAAAAAGCCGTGCTGCACACGCTGCTTACCTAAGGAGAGTCCGTTGCCGAAGAAAGTGGTACTGGCGTATTCCGGAGGTCTTGATACCTCCATCATTATTCCGTGGCTGAAGGAGACCTACGGGGGTTGTGAGGTCATCGCCATGATCGGCGATCTGGGCCAGCAGGAAGATCTCGATGCCGCCTACAGGAAGGCGCTGGCAACCGGAGCGAGCGCGGCCTACATCGAGGACCTGCGCGAGGAATTCATCACAGGCTACATCTGGCCTACCCTGCGCGCCGGAGCCGTCTACGAGCACAAATACTTGCTAGGCACTTCCTTCGCGCGGCCCTTGCTGGCGAAACGCCAGGTCGAGATCGCGAAAAAGGTCGGTGCCGACGCGCTCGCCCACGGCTGCACGGGCAAGGGCAACGACCAGGTCCGCTTCGAGCTGGCCGCGAAAGCGCTTGCGCCCGAGCTGCAAATCATCGCACCCTGGCGCGAATGGAAGATCAACTCGCGCGAAGACGCCATCGAATATGCGCGCTCGCACAACGTTCCCATCGATCAGACGAAAAAAGATATCTACAGCCGCGACCGCAACATCTGGCACCTGAGCCACGAAGGCGGCTTCCTGGAAGATCCCGCAAACGCACCCGAAGAGGCCATGTGGAAGTGGATCGTTTCGCCCGCCAAGGCTCCCGATCAGCCTACGACCGTTGAAATCGGCTTCGAATCCGGCAATCCCGTCTCCGTAAACGGGCAGAAGCTCGCGCCACTGGCGCTGCTCGACAAATTGAACGAAATCGCCGCCGCGAGCGGTGTCGGCCGCATGGACATTGTCGAAAACCGCCTGGTGGGCATGAAATCCCGCGGCGCGTACGAAACTCCCGGTGGCACGCTGCTGGTCACCGCGCATCGCGAGCTTGAATCGCTGTGCCTTGACCGCGAAACGCTGCACTACCAGCAAATTTTGGCGCTGCGCTACGCCGAGATGGTCTACTACGGCATGTGGTTCACGCCGCTCCGCGAGGCACTGGACGCATTCTTCGCCAAATCGCAGGAGCGCGTCACCGGTTCGGTCGGCCTTTCGCTCTTCAAGGGCAACTGCAACGCCACCTCGCGCAAGTCGCCCTATTCGCTCTATCGCGCCGGCCTCGCCAGCTTCAGCATGACCGGCTACAACCCGAAGGACGCCGAGGGCTTCATCAACCTTTTCGCCCTGCCTATCACGGTTCCGCTCGAGGCCGCGGTGAGATGAGCGCCGGCGACGGCCCGAAAATGTGGGGCGGCCGATTCGACCGTGCCCCCGACGGATCGTTTTACGAATTCGAGCGCTCCTGGCATTTCGACCGACGCATGCTGCCGCAGGAGCTTGCCCTCGATCGCGCCTGGGCTCGCGCCATCGCTGCCGCGGGGATTCTGACGGACGACGAGGCGCGCCGCATCGTGGCCGCGCTCGACGAAATCGAAGCCCGCGCCAAAACCGACTCTGCGTGGCTCGACCGTTCGACCGCCGAAGACGTGCACCATTTCACCGAATCCGCGCTGATTGAAAAGCTGGGCCCGCTCGGCGCAAAGCTTCACACCGGCCGCAGCCGCAACGAAATGGTCGCGACCGAGTTCCGCATGTACGTGAAGGGTGCCGTACGCGATCTGCGTGCCACGCTTGGTTCTCTCACTCGCGCCGTCGCTACGCAAGCGAAGCAGAACCTGGGCATTCCCATGCCCGGCATGACCCACATGCAGCACGCGCAGCCGCTGCTGCTCTCGCACTGGTTGTTGGCCCACGGCGAAGCCTTCTACCGCGATGCCGGCCGACTCGCCGCAGCCGCCGTCAGCGCGGATGTGTGCGCGCTTGGCTCCGGCGCGCTCGCCGGCTCCGCCTTTCCGATCGACCGCAAAACGCTGGCTAACGATCTGGGCTTTTCGCGCATCTCCGCGAACAGCCTGGACGCCGTCAGCGACCGTGATTTCGCCATTGAATTCCTTTCCGCGCTCTCGACGATCGCGATGCACCTCTCCCGCCTTAGCGAGGACATGATTCTGTTCGCCTCCACCGAGTTCGGTTTTGTCGAGCTACCCGATGAATATTCGACTGGAAGCAGCCTGATGCCGCAGAAGAAAAATCCAGACTCATGGGAGCTGATCCGCGGCAAGACCGGACGCATCTACGGCGCCCTTTTCGCGCTGCTCACGACAATGAAGGGCCTGCCCTCGAGCTATCAGCGCGACTTGCAAGAGGACAAAGAGCCGCTCTTCGCTGCGCGCGATCAGGCGCTCGCCATGGTGAAAATCGCGGCCGCCGCGCTCGCCGCCACCAAATTTCGCGAAGCGCGCCTTCGCGAGGCGTCTCAGAATCCGGCGCTCGTCGCCACCGAGGTCGCCGACTACCTCGTCGCGCAGGGCATCCCGTTTCGGGATGCGCACGAAATCGTCGGCAAAGTCCTCCGCGCGTGCGAACAGGAAGGGAAATCAATCCGCGAAATGCCGCTCGATAAACTGGCGGCATTTTCACCCGCATTCGGCCGCGATCTTTCCACCGTGCTTACGCTTGAATCCGCACTGGCCCGCCGTGGCGTCGCCGGCGGCACGGCCCTTGGCGCCGTCCGCGCCGCGCTTGAAGATTTCACCGCACGTGTAGCCGCACTCGAGGCTAAGCCGTGAATCCGCACCTTTCCGCATCGGACATTCCCGCCGGATTCACCTTCGCGGCCACCCACTGCGGTATCAAGCGCTCGCGCCTCGATCTCGGCATTCTGATCAGCGACACGCCGGCAACGACCGCGGCCATGTTCACCACGAATCAGATCGTTGCCGCGCCCGTGATCGCGTCGCGCGAGCACCTGCGCAAATCGCGCGGCCGGATGCGCGGCATCATCGTCAATTCTGGCAACGCGAACTGCTGTACGAAACAGGACGGCTATCCAGCCTCGGTCGCGACGGCCGAAAAGCTCGCCGTCGAGCTCGGGGGTATCGATCCGTGCCAGGTAATCGTCTGCTCCACCGGCGTGATCGGCGCGCCGCTGCGCGTGGAAAAGATTCTCGCTGCGGTCCCGCATATCGCGCTAGCCCGCAGCGCGGAGCCCGGCGCGTATGAAGAGTTCGCGCGCTCGATCATGACGACCGATACGCGCCCCAAATGGGCCGCCGCGAAATGCCGCGTAGGCGGAAAGCAGGTCCGCCTGCTCGGCTGCGCAAAAGGCTCGGGCATGATCGAGCCGAACATGGCCACCATGCTCGCGTTCATCGCCACGGACGCCGCCATTTCGCATCCGCTGCTTAACCGCGCCCTGCGGGCCTGCGTGGGCCGCACCTTTAATTCGATCACCGTCGATGGCGACACATCGACGAACGACACCGTCGCGGTCCTCGCCAATGGCCACGTCGGCGCCCGCGAAATCCGAGGCTCATCCGGCCCGGATTACAAGGCATTCGTCGGCGCGCTGGAAAGTGTCTGCACGTCGCTTGCGCTCGCGATCGTCGACGATGGCGAAGGTGCACAGCGCACCATTGAAATCGAAGTTCGCGGGGCGGCGTCGGAAAACGCCGCTCGCCAGATCGCCAAGACCATTGCCAATTCGCCGCTGGTGAAGACGGCATTCGCCGGTGCCGATCCCAACTGGGGCCGCATCCTCGCCGCTGCCGGCCGCTCCGGGGTGAAATTCGATCCCAGCCGCGTCAGTATCTCAATCGCCGGCGCCACCGTCTGCCGCCGCGGTTGCGAGCATCCCTTCGACGAGCGCGCCGTTCACCAGAAAATGCTCGCGAAACATGTCCCCGTCCGCGTGGAGTTGCACGCCGGCAGCGCCTCCGCCCGCGTGTGGACCTGCGACTTCACCATCGAGTACGTTCACATCAATTCCAGCTACCGTACCTAGCGCCACCCGCGCGCCCAGACCCGCCCACATCTTGAACCCCGGCGGTTCCGCCGGCCCCACGGTTGACTGTGCGCCCCTGTTGCGAGCAAGATGTGCCTGTCGCTGGGGTGCTCGCTTCCGTCCGAGGGGAATAGTCGCGCCGATGGACGCCCGTGGACCGAGATCCTGCCTCTTCAGCCTAGCTGTAAGCGTCCGCTCGCATGCGGGCGCCGGGGGGAGACGAACGTGAAGAAATTGTACGTGGGCAATCTGTCGTTCAAGGCTACTGAAGAGGATGTGCAGGGACTTTTTACGGAGACAGGTGTGCAACCGGATTCACTCACTCTCCTTCGCGATCGCTTTACCGGGCAGCCGCGCGGTTTTGGATTCGCGGAGATCAAGGACGACGCCGAAGCTGAAAAAGTAATCGCCGCGCTCAACGGTCGTGAGTTTATGGGCCGCGCGCTGGTGGTTAACGAAGCGCGTCCGCAGCGGGAAGGCGGAGGCGGTGGTGGCGGGCGCGGCGGTCATGGCGGCGGAGGCGGTGGTGGCGGGCGCGGAGGCCACGGCGGTGGCGGCGGCCGAGGCGGTCACGGCGGCGGCGGACGCGATCGCGGCGGCTACGGGCGCGACAGGTAACGATCAATTCCGAGTCCGACGAACGTAACGTTGCCTGCGGTCCCCCGCGGCCGATGGCCGTCGGATATGTTTGGTATGGCGGCCGCCACTGTGCTCACCCCATTTCGAGCGCGGTAGCTGGCTTGCACCGTCGGTGGCAAAGCTTGCTTCCTCAGCGCGTCGCGTCACGCCAGGGCCGCGCGACTGCGATCCACAGGCACAACCGCCTGCGGCTCGCTCGCCTCGACGCGCCCGCCTGCGAAAACAAACTTTTCCAGCGTCGCGCCGCGGGCCCCCTCTATCACCAGCCCTGGAACATCCAGATTCGCCTCGGCGCGATCCAGCTCCTCCGGACTTGCACTCAGCTCCGGTGAACGCGGCATGAAGACCGGGCAGCAATCGTGAAACGGCTCGGACGAAATCTCATATGTCCCGATTTTTTTCGCGGTCGCCAGGATGTCCACTTTGTCGGTACCGATCAGCGGACGGAACACCGGCATCCGCGCCACGGCGTCGACCGCCGCAAGGTTCCGCAGCGTTTGCGACGCTACCTGAGCCAGACTGTCTCCGGTCAGGAGCGCCAGCGAACGGTCCCTCCGGGCGAAGGCCTCTGCAATCCGCAGCATCATCCGCCGGTAGAGCAGAATCCGAACGCCTTCCGGCGCGGCCCGCACGATTTCGCGCTGGATCGCCTCGAACGGCACGCGGTAGAGCTTTGCCCGAAACTGGTACGGCGTCAGCACGCGCGCCAGTCCGCTCGCAGTATGCAGCGACGATTCACCCGGCCGTGCCCCCGTCCCGTAAAAATGTACGAAACTCAGATGCGCCCCGCGCTTCATCATCTGGTACGCCGCTACCGCGGAATCGAATCCGCCCGATAGCAGGCACGTTATCCGACCCGCGGTGTTCGCCGGCAGGCCGCCGATGCCCGGAATCTTTCGCGCGTATACCAACAGCGGTCCGGGCGTGACCTCGATGTGGCAGGTCACGGCGGGATCCTTCAGTTGCACGCGTCGATCGCGCCCGGCCGCACGGAACCGGTCGAGGAGAAATCGCCCCACGATTTTCTCGATTTCCATCGACGTGCGCGGAAACGATTTGTCGCTTCGCTTGGCCCGTACGGCGAATGACTTAAATTCCAGCGCGTCGATCTCGTCCCAAGCCGCGGCGCACAAATCCTCCATCGTGCGCGCGACCGGACGCGCAACGGCGTAGTAAGCCACTCCCGGAATGCGCTCCAGCCGCTTTACGGCTTCCTCGAGCGACGCTCCGTCGCCCAGACACACGATGTAGCGGTCGCCTGGCTGCTCAATGCGCTCCACGGGGATTCCCTGTAGGCTCTGCCGCAGCGCCGTGTGCAGCTTTCCCAGAAAAAAACGGCGGTTTCCGCCTTTGAGCCACAGTTCGTGATAGTGAACGACGATGACGGGATTACTCATGCTGTTTTCTCGCGATTCAAACAAACGCGTAACAACGCGCCCATACCCTGCCGAAATTATAGCAGCGGCGGCCGATAGCGTGTAGCCAGGCAGCGCGTCGGCACGGGTTTTGCACAGCCACCGTCCCCGTGGTGCCTAAAATGCACTAACCGAATGGACAAAGGCCCCACGGAATTGCGACTTTCCAAGGCAGGCGGGGTTAGGATTTGACACGCTCGTGCGCGGTCGGGAATTTGGACTGTGGCGCTAAAAGTCGCTATCGAAAAGCGCGCACGCCGCATCCAATCAGGTGCCATAGAGCGTACTGAGGAAGAGAGGCTGCGATGTGGAACCGTCGGGATTGGGATGATTTCTTCGATATTGTGACGAAGCGCTCGCGCATGCAGCGCCCGCCGCGCCCGCTCGATCGTTCGCAACGCAACCGCCTCGTGCCTGTCGAAGGCTACAGCCTCGCCGAGCTCGATGATGCCGGCCTGAGTATCGAGCAAGCCGAAACCCTTGGTCTGCCCGTCGACGCCGGCCGCATCGGGTCCTATGGCCCCAACATCACCACCCTGCGCGAATACATCCGCGCTACCCGCACTCGCCTCTAGTAGCGCCGGCCTCCAGCCGGCGTCTTTCTGACAGTCGATCTCCGCATGCATTTTTGGGGCGGCTCCGCCCGGATCTTGCTTCCGCAGCAGCGCTCGGCGCGATCGGATCAATCAAGCCTCGAACCCATCATTCGCAAATCGTCTATGCATCGAATAAGCTTTTCACCGGCGAAGATTTCGCATTGATTTCCCGTTGCGGCTCGTTGCGCAAACTCGTAATTTAGACACTCATGTCTTGCTGAAGGACGGTCCCGTGCGTAAGAAGATTCGCGTCGTGCAATTCGGCGTCGGCCCCATCGGCGCCTCAATCCTCCGCCTGATGCGGCAGAAACATTCGCTCGAAATCGTCGGCGCCATCGACAAGGACCCCGCGAAAGCCGGCCGCGACATCGGCGAAGTCGCCGGAGCCAGGGACGCGCCTTGGGGCATCGCCGTCTCCCCCGCGGCTGCCAGCGTCCTTGCCAAGCCCGTCGACGTCGTTGTGCACACGACGTCCTCGTATCTGCCCGATGTGACCGACGAGCTGATCGAATGCATCTCCGCGGGCAGCTGCGTGGTTTCCACCTGCGAGGAGCTTGCATACCCGTTTCGAAAGTATCCCGAACTTTCCGCGAAACTCGATGCGGCCGCGAAACAGGAAGGTGTCGCCATTGTCGGCACCGGCGTGAATCCGGGCTTTGTGATGGACAAGCTCCTTCTGGTGCTTTCCGCGGCGGCGCAGCGTGTCGATTTCGCCAAAGCCACGCGCATCGTCGACGCCTCCAAGCGCCGTCTCCCGCTTCAGAAGAAAATCGGCGCGGGCATGACGCCCGAAGAATTCCGCGCACTCGTCGCGGCCGGCATCATCAAGCATCACGGCTTGCCGGAATCGATCGCCCTGGTTGCCGACGGCCTCGGCTTCGCGCTCGACGAAATCACCGAAACGATCGAGCCTGTGATTGCCACGGAAACGGTGAAAACGGAATTTCTCGAAGTCTCTCCCGGACACGTCGCCGGAGTACATCAAATCGCGCGCGGAATCTGGGAAGGAGAGGACAAAATATTCATGGAGCTTCAAATGTACGTGGGAGCGAAGCAGCCGGCCGACACCGTCGAAGTGCGCGGCGAGCCGAACCTAACGATGACGATTCCCGGCGGCACGCACGGTGATATTGCCACTGCCTCCGTAGCGGTCAACGCAATCCCCGCGATTCTCGCCGCTGCAGCGGGCCTGCGCACCGTCCGCGACCTGGCCCTGAAGATCCTGCCGCCGAATATCGCTTTGTAAGCATGGGAAGCCGCCAGATGAACGGCTGTTGCAGCCGGCAGGTCGACAACTATGGAAGAAGCGTTGTGTGTCATACCATTCGGTACGTCACAAAGCGCACAACCTCGAAACAGCTTTAGACGCTGAAGTTCTCAACCGCAGCTAATCGGAGCGACACTAACAAAATTCTAGGCCGCCGCCGGCAAGCTATGCGCAACCGGCGGGGCACTCAGCACTGGGGGCGGAGGCAAAACCGCCGGTTTTGTATTTGGCCTGGTGGCAGCACCCGCCGCAGGAGTGGTCGACGCCATCGCCGGCCGCGCCTTCAGCATGAATTTCACTCCGCGCTTGGCGTTCTCGTCGACAGACTTTTGCACGTCGACCTGATCGAGTGCGATCTGGCTCTCGCCGCCATATTTCACCGTGTAGTGAAATTGCCCGCCGTCGAGCCAGTAGTCGTTCGCCACCAGCATCGTTCCGTCTTTCAGATACACCAGAACGGTCGGCGCCGAAATTGCCACATTGGCCGTGACCGGATTGTTGTCCTGCGACTCAACCGCCAAAGGCGTGCCCGGCTCAGCGTTCGTAGACCCGTTGTTCGAGTACGGGCCATATGTCGAGTCGTTGTTTTCAGGCGCAGCCGCCGGGGCGTCGTACGGACCACCATATGGCGGGTCATACGGACCATTGTCGTAAGCCGGATAGGAACCGGGCCAATCCCAATAAGGCGAGTAGGCGTAGGGCGGATACCAAGCGTAGCTCGGTCCCCACCACGGGTTCCACCATCCACCCCACCCGAAGCCTAGACCCCAGCCGAGGCCGAAGCCCCAGCCCAATCCCCATCCGAAACCGCAGCCCCAGCATCCGCCGCGCCAGCCAAAGCCTCCGAACCCACCGCGCCAGCCATTACCGCCGAATCCACCCCGATCAAATCCAGATCCGCCGCCGCGCGAGAACGTGGCATTTCCGAACGCGCCGCCTCCATTGAAGCGCGACCCGAGCGAACTGCCCGTGCCGCCGCGTCCGGCGAACGTTGATCCCGTCGAACCGAATCCGCGCGAACTCGACGCGAAACTCCGCGTATTCGAACCGCTGAAGCCACGCGAAGTCGAGCCGCCAGCCAACGACCGCGAGGTCGAACTAAGTCCATGCGATGCGGAGCTTCCTCCGAAACGCGATGAGCCGACGGCGTTGCCTCCGGCACTGCGGCTGCCGCCAAACGAGTGCCACGCGCCGTCCGCACGCGCCGAATTCGTCGCGCCGCCGCGCGAACCTCCAAAACTCTGGGATCCGCGGCTGCCTCCCGACGCTGCTCCCGAGCGCGCGCCACCGCTGCCGAAGGAATGCCAATTGCCATCCGCAATCGCCGCGTGCGCACTGCTCGAGCGTCCCGCGCCGCTGCTTCCAAATCCGCGCCCCGCGCCGCCGACCCGCGCGTTGGACGATGAGCCACCCCTTGCGCCGCCGAACGATCCGCCGCGCGACCCACCCAATGATCCTCCGCGAGAGCCTCCGAAGGAACCGCCTCCATGAAACGAACTGCTGCCGTGAAAGCCTCCGCCCCCTCCGTGGAAGCCGCCGCCTCCGCCGCCATGAGATCCGCCACCACCGCCTGAGTGGCCGCCTCCACCGCCGTGCCCGCCTCCGCGCGCGAATGCCGCATTCGGTGCGCACGCCAACGCCACGGTCGCCACAAATGTCATCGAAATCTTTGAGAGGGTGGATACTTTCATGTCAGCTCCCTTTTCCCAACGCCGGCGGCTCAGCCGCAGAAACCAGCCCCAAAAACGCTGTCCGAAACCCGGCGTACTAGCCCAAGCAAGCATTCCCACACCAGATTGGATGCAGCCCCAGTGCCAATCTGTTCATTCCATGCAAGCCAAGTAACAAAAGTCGATTCAATAGCTTGCGGACAAAGAGACTGACGGCGGGGGATCTTCGCATCACCAAGCGGTGGTGCTTTTCACGCGCCCCTGGTGCATTTCAACCAGTCTCGATTGGCTTTGTGGGCTATTTCGATTTTCGTCTCAACCCAACTAGGAAAGACAGCGTGCCGAAGAGCGCGACATTCACGGGCACCGCGATCGCATAGACCGTCCAGAACGGCCAATCGGTGCCGGCGTGGCCGAGCTTCGAGAACGGCCACGCGACCAGCGTCCCCGGTAGCAGCACTAGGAGCGAAAGGCCCCAGCCAATCGGGTCTTGCAGCCAATACAGGCCGCCCAGCCCGCCGGCGGCGCCGACGAACTGCACCAGACCGAATATCCGCCAGTATCGAGGCTTCATGGCCTCCCGACCGCGCTTTCTCTCTCGCCCGTTCGCAAAATCACCGGACTGAAAATTGGCTAATGCTTCCAATATCGGACCACCGCGGAAAAATCCGGGTCGTCTTTGGACGAACCCAGCACCGCGGAATAAGTCTCGTACGCCGCCGCCCCGCAAGGCAGCTCCACGCCCCGCTCGCGCGCCAGTTCCAGCGCCAGACGCACATCCTTGTGCATCAACCGAAGCGGAAAGCTTGCCGGAAATTCGCCCTTCACCATCATCGGCGCTTTCACGTCGAGCACGCCCGAGCGGGCCATGCTCGACTGGAACACTTCCATCAATTTCTCCGCGGGCACTCCTGCCGACGTCACCAGCGCCAGGCTTTCCGCAAACGCATCCACCTGCAGCGCAAGCAACAGGTTCATCCCCAGCTTCACCGTCTGCCCAGCGCCGTTCGGACCGAGCAGCGGAAATTTCTTCCCCATCGCTTCGAATACGGGCTTTACGCGCTCGAGCACTTCCGCTTCGCCGCCGACCATGAACACCAGCTCGCCCTTCTTCGCGCCCCACGTCCCGCCCGTCACCGGCGCATCCAGAAAATCGACACCGCGCTCGGCGCACGCCGCCGCCACGCGTCGCGCCAGATCCGGAGACACAGTACTGGAATCGATCAGCGTGGTGCCGCGCCGTAGCGCCGCGAGCGCTCCCGAACTCGCGCCCTTCGCGCCGAAAAGCACTTCCTCCAGCGCCACCGGATCGCTGACGATGGTGATCAGCACATCCACCTGTTCGGCCACGCCGCGCGGATCGGGGGCTAGCTTCGCGCCCGCCGCTAGGAGTTCTTCCGCTTTCGACTTCGTTCGGTTCCACACAACCAGCGGAAAGCCCGACCTACGCAGATTCAGCCCCATCGGCCCGCCCATCAGCCCCAATCCGATCAGCCCTACCGTTGGTTTCATGGCACTCCTCGCTGCTCGTGCAACTGCAACAAAGATGCTCCGCTCAGGATGAAAGGCGCGGTCTAAATCAGCGCGAATTCCACGCGATGGCGAATCGGATCGATCCGTTCGGCGCGCACCTGCACGCGGTCGCCGAGGTGGAAAGTCTTCTGCGCTCCGCCGCCGCGCCGGCTCCCGCGATGCGGCTCGGTGACGATGGTATGATCGCGCTCACGAAAGACGCAGCGCTGCCCGGTCGATTCCTCCAGGCGGTCGATGCTCACTAGCCCTTCGACGAAAATCTCTGTAAGCTCTACGAAAAATCCGAACTTCTGCACCGAAACGATCAGCGCGTCGTACTCTTCGCCAAGATGGCTTTCCATGAATTGCGCCGTCTTCCATTCCATGAGCTCGCGCTCGGCAGCTTCCGCGCGCCGCTCGGCTTCCGAGCTTTCCGAAGCGATGCCTTCGAGCTCCACACGGCGATACGGACCGAGGGCGGCGACGGTCTGGTCCTGCCCCGGCTTGGCATTCGGGTTCGCCATACGCACCGGGGCGACATCCGGATTTTCAAGCGCCCACTTTAGCGCGCGATGCACGATTAGATCCGGATAGCGGCGAATCGGCGATGTGAAATGCGTGTATTCCTGCGCGGCCAGCGCGAAATGGCCCAGCAAATCGGCGGAATAGCGCGCCTGCTTCAGCGAACGCAGCATGAGGTAGGAAAGAATACGCTCTTCCGGCTTACCGGCAATCTTCGCCGTCAGCCGCTGATAATGCTGGGGCGTAATGTTTACTTCGTCGGATGCAGGCAGGGTGACGCTCATCGGCCGCATTCGGCCGCGGCGGCCGCGGTTTTTCTCACCCCGATCGTGGCGCGCTTGCGGTCGTACCAATCCGTGCCGCACGGCCACGCGGCGCTCCGCAAGATCGTCCACGCCCAGCGAATAGCCGAACGCCTGCGCCAGCTCTTCGAACTCCAGCACGCGCTTCGGATCCGGTTTCTCATGGACGCGATGTAAGGATGCAACACCGCGCCGGTCGAGATACCCCGCAACGGCTTCATTCGCCGCCAGCATGAATTCCTCGATCAGCCGATGGGCCCAATTGCGCTCGCTGCGCACGATGCTCTGCATCCGGCCGGATTCGTCGAATTCGATCACCGGCTCCGGCAGATCGAAATCGATTGAGCCGCGCTCCACGCGGCGGCGATTGAGCAGCAGCGCCAGCTCTTTCATGCTCTTGAAATTTTCGACCAGGGGCGCGTAGCGCGCGGTCATCTCCGCATCGCCTTCGAGCACTTTGTTCACGTTGGTGTACGTCATGCGCTCGGCCGAGCGGATCACGCCGGCCGTGAAATCGGCGCCGACCATCTTGCCGCTCGCGTCCAGTTCCATGATCGCGCTCATCACCAGGCGATCGACCTTGGGATTCAGCGAGCAAATGCCGTTGGAAAGCTCCTCCGGCAGCATGGGAACGGCGCGATTCGGGAAATAGACGGAGGTACCGCGCAGACGCGCCTCGCGATCGAGCGGCAAATCACGCTTCACGTAATGCGCCACGTCCGCGATGTGCACTTGGAGCTCGAGGTGACCGTTCGGGAGCGACCGGACGTACACGGCGTCGTCAAAATCGCGCGCGGTTTCGCCGTCGATGGTTACGATCGGAAAATTGCGGAAATCGCGGCGTCCGACGAGGTCCGGTTCCGCCACCTGCTGTTCGGTTGAGCGCGCTTGCGCCAGAACTTCGTCCGGGAAAACGTGCGGCAGGTGATGCTTGCGGATGATGATCTCGACGTCGACGCCGATCTCGCCCGGTCGGCCGAGAATTTCGATCACGCGCCCAGTCGGCGCGAGGCCGCCTCTTGGATAGCGCGTGATTTCGACGTTGACCACGGCTCCATCGAGCTCCGGCAGCCGCGCGCGCCGCGTCGAAACCGGGGCGCCCTTCGCATCGGCGCCGAGCTTCTGCCGCAATTCGGGCGTGAGCTCATCGCCCGGAGGAATCGCGACTTCGTGTGGAATGCGCGTGTCGTAGGGCAGCACCACATTGCCGTGTGGGCCGTAGCGGAAAAGTCCCACGATGGACATGTGTTCGCGCTCGACGATTTGAACCACGCGGCCTTCCGCCCGGCCGTCGGCCCGCCGCCGCTCGATGCGCGCGAGCACGTGATCGCCGTTCATCGCATCGCCCAACCCGTCGCGGCCGATGAACAGATCGCCGTCGACACGCGGAATCGGGTGATCGGGTACGAGGAAACCGTAGCCATCTCGGTGTGCGACGATGCGCCCGGCGATCAGATTCGGATCACGCGCCCGGACCGGCTGCAACGAAACCGCTTTCCCAGCGGGAGCCTGCGCGGCGACGGCGCGCGAAGCCGGTTCCGGGGTGGTTTGCGGCGACCCTCGTTCGGTGGCTGCGCGACGGGAACTCGCTCGCGGCGAACTGCCCTGCTCAGACAAGCGGTAACG
>DATNKM010000015.1:0-5108 GCA_035603395.1 Candidatus Acidiferrales bacterium | reverse complement strand
GCGGGCGCGCCATTCTGCGCGACGGCCATCGCCGCGAACACCATCACCGCTACTGCGCAAAGTCCCAGCAGTCGCCGCACTAAGTTCCCCCTCATTGCCGATCGAATAGACGCTTTGGATTCAACCGCGGGCGTTCGGGTTGTGCCCACCCGCGCAGGCCGAACCCACCCACCGGGGGCGCCGACCATCTCAGTCAGCCCCGCCGCACAGTCACAAGCCGCTCATCATACCAGCGACCGCCAAATCGTGCCTAGCGATTGGTACAGCATGCAAGCATCCAGCCTTACACCTGATTTTCCTTGGAGGAACCATGGCACTCACATTCAGTCTCGTCGACAACCGGGACGACGGCAAGCGCATCGATGTCGCAGGCACCGCCGCCACAACGGGGGACTACACCGCGGGCGGCGGTACGCTCGACCTCTCGCAGTTTCCGATCGTGGCCGACACCCAAGCGCCGGTGCAGGGCACCGCGTGGATGGACGGCCTAGCCGGCTACGACTACGTTTTCATCCCCGGCTCAGCCATCCACACCGGCAAAGTAAAAGTCTTCCAACAGAGTGCAAGCGCCGGGGCGCTTTCCCCGAACTCGCCGCCGGAGCCTACCCCTCCGCGATCAGCAACAACACCATGACCTTCTGCCTACGGATTTTTTGCCATCGTCAGGGGAGGGAACTGAAAGCATCACCCGCTGTAATGCACGTTCGCCCTGCTGGAAGTTACTTTGCCTCTGCCTTAAGCTCGTTGATCACGAACATCGACGTCTTCATATCTTGCCCGCTGGCTTCGTGGTAGCGGTCCGTGGCCGACCCGGTCTCGTGTTTGTGGAGCATTGCAATTAGCTCCGACCTGAGCGGGTCCTTGATGCCGTCCGCAAACGCCTTGTAACGCGCCTCCGCCTCTTTTCGTGCTGCGGCGCCGTCGCGGAACTGCTTCAGCGTTTGCTCCGAAGCGCACGGCTGATCGGCGAACCAGCGCCCGTTTTCGCGCGCCAGCCACAGCACCACACTCCCGCTGTCGTCGCCCTGCTGATAATCGATATGCATCTCGCTCCTCGGCGTCACCGGAAATCGTCCGATGCTCTCGATGGCTTTCAAATTCTCTTGATTCACCGGCATGACGGTGAATTTGTAGTCCGCCGGGATCGCTTCGCGCATGCTGACTTCCATCGCCCCGTCGTAAAAATCCTTTGTCTCGGGCGTGATGCAGGCCACCGACTTCGGATGGAATAGCGAGAGAACGCGCGCCTTATCGTTGGCGTTCGAGGCCGCCACATACTGCTCGGCGAACGCTTTCGCTTCGGCTGGCGGGGGCTGATCCTGTGCTTGCGCTCCGCCAGCCAGGGCCAATCCAATCACACATGCACCAATTGCTTTCGGAATCGCGGTTTTCATGGCACTCCCCGGTAAGAACGTTGGGTCCAGATTGCCATCTGACGTAGCCGGCCGCAATTGGGCCGGCGCTCTGCGTCGCAAAAGAGTCAATCAAGCCATGGCGGCGACCGGAAGCCAGTCAGCCGCTATTCTTGCCCTGTGTCTCTGTGTCTTCGTGGCCAATTCCAGTTGCAGACGAATTCTTCTCAGGCATAGCTCGACGGCACGTGATTCTCACTCACAATGCTCGCGCCCTGTGCCAAGCCACATCCCTTTGCTGTGGTTCGCGAAGAAAGCTGAATCACCTGGCCGCGGTTTCTTGGCTAAACAGACAAAACCACTTGCCGCCTCGTTTAGCCCACAGTGACGACACGTTTACTTTGGCAGTAAAGTCCTTGCCGTGGCTGGTGCCGGCCTCGTTAAGCTGGTAAAGGAGCACCCCCGAGCTGTCGGATACGCGCACGAGCTTCACGTCCGTCATGGTGTAGCTCGAAAGACGGAAATTCGTCGTGTTCTCCATCACCTGCGCCTTCATGGCGCTGCCGTGGCTGTCCATAAAAATCGCGTCGTCTGCCGTAAGGCTCGCGAAATCGTCGTAGTTTCCCGATTTCAGGTCGTCGAGTCCTTGGCTCTCTCTCTCGGCGATCTGCTTCTGAAGCGCGTCGTTCTGCGCGCTGCGCGCAAACGTAGCAAAAGCAAGCAGCACGGCGAGAATTGCAACCGTGGCACCTGCATGAGGAATGTTCATCGAGCCCTCCGAACTCCATGGAACCGGGTGTTTTGCTTCAGGTCGATCGGTCATAACGGCGCACCGTGAAATTGGAATCGTGGATGTTCGATCGACTCGGCAGAGCTGCATCGCTTGCCTTGCGGAAGCTTTACCCGCTCACAACGAAATGAGGTGGCGAATCTGGCCCTGGAACATCGCCAGCATCACGCCCAGCACTGTCAGACCCAGGAACAGGCAAGCGTAGACGTAGTATCCGTACCGAATCTTGGGCCAGAGCCATGCCGGCAGGGTGTCCACGAACTTGTCCCAAAAAGTTTCGTTGAAGCGCATGGGAGCTTCCACAGCAGCGACTCCCGGATCCCAGAACGAAGCGATAAACGTCGCTCGCATATTGGAAAGCAACAAAATGCAGCCGAAGAATTTCAGGACGCCCGGCGCCATCATCGTGTCCGTCAAGAACAGGATGAACACCGCGATCGCCGAGAACAGGCTTTTCTCACGCACGCCTACTCCGCCAAGGTAAAAGTAAAGCAGCGACAAGACTCCAGCGATCGGATGTCCCACCATCATCGACATGAGGAAAGAAAACGCGGCAACAATCGTGCACACCCAGTAATCTTGCGATCCCAGGTAGTCGACGTCCGTCGCGCTGTGGATCGTGGGCCAGAACAGGCTTCTCAGGCGATTCTCGGACTGCGGCGCGGTCCCTGAAAGATCCATGGTTTGCATAACGGGGATTAAATCTCAAACTACGTCCGTAATCCAGAAAATATTTTAACCGACCCGTTACGATGCCAGATGCTAACCGTCCCGCAAATCGAAGCGTTGCGCAAAACCAATCCTCAGCTTCAGGAGACACTGAAGCGGCTCGCCGGCGCGTCGCTGGGCCCGAAGCAGGGCTGGAGCCTTGACGACCAGATCACTGACGGCACGAACTTGGCGCGCGTCGCCTCATCCGCGCTCACTTCGAACCAGAGCGATCCGACGAAATCGGGCGCGCTGATGCGTGGCTCGGTCCCGCCCACGTAGTCGGGCTCGTCTACGCTTTTGTCTCTCAGCGCCGCATTCTTCGCCGCCGGACTGAAGAGGGGATTACCGCACCAGCCTGAATCCGCGTCGCGTGTGATGTATCATGTCGCGCATGGCCGCAGCGCCTGCATTCTTTCGCAGCAAATCAGTGCTGATCACCGGCGCGTCATCCGGCATCGGCGAAGAACTTGCCTGGCAGCTCGGCCAAGCCGGCGCGAAGCTGACACTCTGCGCGCGTCGGCGCGACCGGCTCGAATCGCTCGCGCAGAAAATCGCAGCGTGGCCCGGGGCCTCGCGCCCGATCATCTCGGAATGCGACGTGTCGCGCGACGGCGACCTCGAGCGCGCCGTTGCGGATGCAGTTAGTGCATGGGGCAAGCTCGACGTGGCGATCGCCAACGCCGGCTTCGGCGTGGTCGCGCCGATCAAGAAGCTTTCAGTGGGGGATTACCGCCGCCAGTTCGAGACGAACGTCTTCGGCGTCCTGCGAACCATCTACGCCGCCCTGCCGGAGCTCGAAAAATCGCGCGGCAATCTCGCCCTCGTCGGCAGCGTCTCCGGATGGGTCTCTACTCCCGGCGCCTCGCCGTATTCGATGAGCAAATTTGCCGTGCGCGCCCTCGCCAATGCCATCACGCCTGAGCTGAGCCACTCGGGGATCAAGCTAACGCTCATCAGCCCCGGCTTCGTCGCCAGCGAAATCCGCAACATCGACAATACCGGCAAACATCATCCGCGTGCGAAAGATCCGATCCCCGCCTGGCTGGTGATGCCGACGTCGAAAGCCGCCTCGCAAGCGCTGCGCGCCATCGCCCGCGGCCGCCGCGAGCGCATCATCACCGCCCACGGCAAACTCTTCGTCGCTATCGAGCGCTTCGCGCCGTGGATCCTGCGCGCCGGCACGGCCCGCGCCCGCGCCATTCACCCCAAGGACGACACCCGCAAATGGGAATAGCGCGCCTTACTTCAGCGCGCCGGCATACAGCGACGTAAGCTTTGCGAACGCGCGCTCGGCCTGCGGCTGGTTGTAGGCGTGGCTGTCGGATACCGTCCAGCCGTGCTGCGCCTCGGCGTAGGTATCGCTTTCGTATTTTCCGCCCCACGCTTTCAGCGCGCTTTCGAGTTTCTCGATCGCTTCGGCCGGCATCGAGTGGTCTTTCACCGCGTGGCCGAAATAAAGCACCGGGCCGTCCGTTTTCGGAATGCGCGACAGCACGAGATGCGGGCTGGTCGGTTTGTCGGTGAAAAGCCCGCCGCCGTGAAATGACGCGATCGCGCCGACGCGATCCGGCCTCGCCGCCGCCGTCCGCAGCGCCATTTGTCCCGTGAAGCAGTAGCCGACCGCGCCGATCCGCGCCGCGCTGACCGTCGTCTGCGTCGCCAAATAATTCACATAAGTGGATGCGTCCTTTTCCATCGCCTCGGGCGTCAGCGGGCCGGCCAGCTCGCCGAACCGCTTCATGGTCTTCTCGTCGCCCCCGAAATTCGGTGCGAAATCGAAACATTTTCCGTGCGTGGTGCGATAAAACGGATTCACTAGCGCCACTGTGTAACCCGCTTCGGCAAGGCGCTTGGCCATCGCGCGATGCGATGGGCGAATCCCCATGATGTCGGGATAGTGAATCACGCCGGGCTTCTTGCCGTCCCCTTCGTACAACACCGCGTCGCAAACACCGTCCGCCATCTTGATCTCGATCTCTCTTTCGCTCATCGCGCCTCCTCAGGTTTAAGTATGACCGGAAAATCTTACTACATCACGACCTTCGCAGACGGGCAACGGCACGCGCACCGCTTCGCGCGATCGCACTGGATCGCTCTGGGGTGATCCAAACGGATCGTCCTCCGACCGTGGCACCGCGAGCTCGCGTTTGAAAGGCCCGGCGAAGGAGATCTCCTCGCACGCGGCCTGGACGAAACCCACGTCTGGCTCCCCCGCCAAAAGCGAAACTCTTCGGCCGCCGCCCGGCGTCGCTCGG
>DATNKM010000009.1:0-5432 GCA_035603395.1 Candidatus Acidiferrales bacterium | reverse complement strand
GCAGATGGCGTCGTCGAATACGCTGATCCAAGTGATGGTGCCGGACGCACTGCGCGGGCGGACCATGGCGGTGTACTCGATGATGTTCATGGGGATGGCGCCGATTGGAGCGCTGCTGGGCGGCGCATTGTCGGACCGGCTAGGTGCTCGGCTGACGGTCGCAATCGGCGGCTTGGCTTCGGTGGCGGGAGCGTGGTGGTTTGGTGTGCAATTGCCGAAGATCCGGGTGGAAGCGCGGCAGTTGATCATCGCGCAGGCGATGGCGGGCGGGGAGCCGGCGGAAGAGATGACGGGGCCAATGGCGGAAGAATAGACCGGTAGCCGAGGTTCGGCTTCCGGGTAGCTGGAGTCAAACGCAAGCTCCCCAGGGGCTGAAATCCGCACGATCTTGGGCGCGTTGCTCGGCCCTGAAGGGCCGCTGTTCCGCTGAGGTCTTGCCCTTACCCATCCTTGAGGGGCGTCGTCGTGCCGATTCCGCTCCGGAAGCCGGGCGCTTATTTGCGGGCCGCGCTACGGCCGACGGCTACCAGGAAGATTGCGCTTTTTCCTCGAGCGTGGGGGGAGAAGAAGCTGACGACGTCGTCATCATAAAAGGTCAGGCCGCTGGCCCCGAGGTGCTGGGCATACGCGGCTAGATAAAGTTTGCCGCCTAGAATGCCGGCTTCCAGTTGCACGGCGCGATAGCCGCGGTTTCCGTAACGTTCCAGAATCTTCTTCAAGTCGGCCAGGAAGAATACGTCGACGGCTGCGTCCGCGGGGAGTTGTTGCTCCAGTCCCAGGTAGCCAGCCTTTTCCCGGAAGTCTCCGGGCTTCAGGAGCTCGAGAAGTTTTTGCTCCCAGTGGTATGCATAAGCTCCCGCGGCTAGGCCCTGCACGTTGTTTACGATCAAATAGAGATCATTGAGATGGCCTCCGAACGGCTCGAGAAAGTCGGCAGAAATCCCGCGGGTGGCCCGGTCGAGGATCGTTGCAAGCTGCGGCAGGGTGATGGGATCGCGTGCGAACTTTCGGGTAGAGCCGCGGCGCGAGATTACCTGCTCGATGGAGTCGGGCGGAATGGCGAAGTCGTCGAGGGGCGGTAGCGCGGTCGTGGTTCCCTTCGGGGAAGGAAACAGGTGCAAGGGAGTGTTGCCGCGCCAGGCAGCGACCTCGGCGGCTGAATCAAGCGAAGAAGCTTCGTGCATTTTGCGCATGGCGGGATAATCAACCTCTTCCTTGGAGTAGGCAACGAGCGGCAACTCAAGCGGTCTAATTTGCGGCGAAGGGGAAGGCATCGCGTGCTTGTGGCCAATAGGAACCAGGGAGAATGCGACTTCGCGCTTAGGGTCGAGACCGAGCAGGGCGTTTACCTGAGAGTCGACGAAAGCGGTGAGGACCTTGGCGGGAAGATTTGAGGCGACGGACATCGCCAGAAGGTTGGCGAGGATGGTGCCGTTATCCCAGCCGAAGTGGCGGTACGTGCGGGAATGGTATTTCCACGCGTTGCGCCAATAAGTGCCGGTAAAAACGATCGTAGCCGGAGCGTTTGCAACCGATGAGTCGCCGCCGGTGGCTTCGACCAGCGTCTGGCGGAAATCGCCGGAGCGGAGTTGGCGCAGGCCGAATTCGGCTGCGCCAAAATGGTAGACGCCGGCCGCCAGGCCGGGAGGGTTTTTGACTCCGGGCACAGCCCTGCCCGGAAGTTCGCTGCAGACGACATAAAGTTCGATTTCGTAAAGGGCGCCGGTGCAGGCGGCAGCGCGAAAAAACGTCTCTCCCTGCTCGTGCTTTCTGCTTCGAATGACGCCGGCGGAGAAGAACAGCAACTGCGCGAGGGTTTCGAGATCGGGGATGGTTTCCGCTTGCACGGAAACACTCGGAGCCGCGATGGCGGAAACAGCGGCGCGGCCGGTTTCCTGAAAATCGCGGGGCAGGCGCGTGACTTCAAGCGTGGGATAGATTTTGAACAGGAGAGGCTTGTTCTCCCAGTCCAGCGAGTGCGGATGCATACGCAGGCTTTGATAGGAATGCTTGGTGCCACTGTGATACTGCAAACCTCGGTCGAGCTGGTTATTCTCGCTCAAAAGGAGCGCTCCTTGACGTGAATTGGACTCAGCGGTAGGCGCTGGGCGGCAGGCCGGTGATGCGGATTCCGGCGCGGCCTTTGTGGCGGATATTCATGCCGACGAGCAAGGCGGTGATCTGTTCGACGATGCGGGCGTTTTCCAGCTTGCCGCCGTCGATGGCGCGCACGCCGGGAATTTTTGCCGCCAGTTCGCGGGTGAGTTGCACGGCATCGGGGTCGTCACCGCACACGACCACGTCGCAGTCGAGTGGCGTGTCGGTGCCGAGCAGGTCGGCGGAGACGTTATGGAAGGCAGCGACCACGCTTACTTCATCGGAGACGATCTCGGCGGCCTGCTGGGCGGCGGAGCCTTGCCAGACGCCAAGGGTGCGCGAGGCGCGACCTCCGACGCCGATTGCCAGGGGCACGGTGGCGTCAATAAGAATGCTGCCTGCGGTTATCGCGGATTTGAGTTTCTTGAGAAGCGAGGCTTGACCTTCGAAGGGAACGGTGAGCATCAGGATGTCGGCGGCGGCGCAGGCGGCGCTGTTTTCCATGCCCGATATTTTGGCCTGCTCTCCAATTCTTTGCTGGATGGATGCGGCTGCCTGTTGAGCGCGCTTTTCATCGCGCGATCCGATGATGATGGTTTCTCCGGCGCGCCCCCAGCGCAGGGCGAGTCCCATGCCGGCGGGGCCGGTGCCGCCGATGACGGCGAGGGGACGGGCGCCGGTGACACTGGAGTTCATGCGAATTCAGCCTCGAGCGATGGTTCGGCGGTGCATTCGCTTGACGGTACTTTGAGGTTGATGCGAGAGTACGTTGTGTTGCGCTCGGCTGGGATGCGACCCATTTCGCGAATCAGCGATTGAAAATCCTCCGGGCTGGTGTACTGGCCGGCGGTCGCTCCGGCTTCGCGGGAGATATTTTCCTCCATTAATGTGCCGCCGTAATCGTTGGCGCCGGCTTCGAGGCAGAGTTGCGACAGGCGGCGATTCAGCTTTACCCACGAAACCTGAATATTGTTAATCGATCCGGCGAGCAGCAGGCGGGCCAGCGCGTGAACTTTGAGATGTTCGGCCAGCGTCGGGCCGGTGCGCGCCAGACCCTGATGAAACAGGAGTGTGTTCTGATGGACGAAGCCCAGAGGAACGAATTCGGTGAAGCCGCCGGTCTCGGATTGGATCTTGCCTAGCAACATCATTTGGCGCACCCAGTGAGCGGGAGTCTCGGTGTGTCCGTACATGAGCGTCGAGGTGGTGCGAATGCCGCAACGGTGCGCGGTGCGAATGACCTCCACCCATTGTGCCGTGGAAAGTTTGTTGGCGGACAGGATGTGGCGAATCTGGTCATCGAGAATTTCGGCGGCGGTGCCGGGCAGCGTTCCGAGTCCGTTGTCGCGCAGCATCGCAAGATAGTCCGCGAGCGGCATGCCGGTGAGTTCAACGCCGTAGACGATTTCCATCGGCGAGAAGGCGTGGATGTGCATACGCGGGACGGCGTTCTTGATGGCGCGGAGAATGTCGCGATAGTGGAATTTGGGGAGATCGTGAGGCAAGCCTCCCTGGATGCAGACTTCGGTGGCCCCGAGTTGCCAGGCTTCGACTGCTTTTTGCGCCATCTGATCGAGCGTGAGGAAGTAGGTATCGGATTCGCGCGGGCCGCGGCTGAAGGCGCAGAACTTGCATCCTACAAAACAGATGTTGGTGAAATTGATGTTGCGATTGACTACGTAGGTGACGAGGTTGCCGGCGAGTTCGGCGCGCAACAGGTTGGCAGCGACGAGAAGACCGAGCAGATCATCGCCTTCCGAGCTGGCGAGGGCATAGGACTCTTCCAGCGACAGGTCCGTGCCGTTCTGTGTTTCGAGCACTTTTTCTAACGAAGTCCGCAGCGCGGGATTCAGGCGGGGCGCAACCGAAGACCAGTCGAGCGAAGGAAAACCTTCTAGTTCCGAAGGGGGGAGTTCGCGAGCCATGCTTTCCTCCGTGGCTGACGTAGGTTTGCTACGTCTCTGCCGGCATCGGCAAGACGTTCGAAGCAACGTCTCTACAGTGTACTCAAGTTTTAGCGGAATAGATCGGTCGATGCGGGGCGAAGCAAGTCGCTCGCTTTTCCTCGTCCCGGGTCGTAGCGGAATCCCCGGACGATGCAGGCCGGGGCGCGGTTGAGTTTACCGCAGACGAGGCCGGCAGCGCAGGCCAGTTCGTCGGCGATGGCCTCGACACTGGCGCGCAGTTTGTAGCCATGGGAGTCGCGGCGGCCGCGGTCGTCACGCAGTGGTTTCATTCCGGCGATGCCGATCGCGAACTCTGTCAGGCCTTCGCGCCAGGGACGGCCAAAACTGTCGGTGATGATAACGGGGATGGCGATGCCGGTAAGGCGTTTGAGGACGCGGCGAAGGTTGGTGGCGGAGCGGTCTGGGTCTTCGGGTAGCAGCAGCGCGTGAGTGCCTCCCTTGACGTTCGAAACATCGACGCCGCTGTTAGCGCACAGGAAACCATGATGCGTCTCAGTGATGAGGACGCCGTGGTGGCGGCGGATGACGGCGCGGCTCTCGCGCAGGGCGAGCTCGATGACGCGGGCGTCGAGTGCGTATTGCTTCGCCCATGCGATCGACTCTTCCGAGGGATCGATCGTAGCCAGATCGACCAGGCGGCCTTCCGATTTGGAGACGACTTTGTGTTTCACCACGAGGATGTCGCCGGGTTGGAAGGGAGTGTGCCGTCGGCGGAGGGATTCGAGGAGTCTGTGGGCGAGGGAGTCGCCGGGGCAGATTTCGTCGGCCACAGGAATGGGGACCAGGCGAAGTTCAGAGTGAGCGGAAGCTTTGCTGTTTCGAACGCCTGACATAGAAAAAGGGCTGAAAGCCCGGAATGATCTTACGAATATTTTCTTCGCGGGCAAGAAAACATTTCGGGACAGCCGCCCTCGGCTGTCCGTCGAGCGAAGCTCGACCGCTTCCCGCAGCTGCAAACGGAGACGTCATCATCTTAGATGATCCATCGGGCTTCCGTCGCAATCGGTGCGCACGGAGAAGTTCGAGCAACGTCTCTACGAAGCAGCGCCGCTGCGCGGCTGGACGGGCGAGGCGCTCGTAACTACAAGCGGGTATTTGCGCACGAGGCGTTGAGCCCGGGTTTGGCCGGGGAGCGTTGCGAGTTGTTGCAGGTCCTCGGGATTGTCGACGTCGAGGGCGATTCCCGGCAAGTTCAGCACGATACACGGCTTGCCGGTGGATTGCGCTGCGGCGTGATGCGGTTGGAAGCTGTCGTTGCCGAAGCGGAGCGGGAACAGATCGGCGGGACGGCGGAAGGCGGCGTTGGTGCCGCGTCCGTCGGCGGCGGGGCCCAGAACACTGCCTTCGGCGGGCGCGTGCTTCAGGATT
>DATNKM010000074.1:0-23547 GCA_035603395.1 Candidatus Acidiferrales bacterium | reverse complement strand
TGGAGCAGCCGGCGTCGCGGACGGGTGCTTATCCGTATGCGCGGTGGGCGCAGCAGTGGCCGGCGCGCGCGTTTCGGTTCGTGGTGCAGAATTGCGTGGCGCGGCCGGCGATGCTGATCTTGGCTTGGCCGAGAATCCGCGGGCGCGAAAATTTGCGGCGAGTGACCGGCCCGGTGCTGGTTGTCTCGAGCCATCAGACGTATCTCGATCCTTCCTATGTGCTCGAAGCGCTGCCGGGGCGATTGCGGCGGCGGTTGGCGGTGGCGATGGATGGCGAGCGGCTGGCGCTGATGCGGCATCCGGCGCCGACCACCGCGTTTTTCGCCGGCCTGATCGATCGCATGAAATATTTTCTGATCGTTTCGATCTACAACGTGTTTCCGCTGCCGCGCGCAGCGGGATTTCGGAAGAGTTTTGCGTTCGCGGGGGATTTGATCGATCGCGGGTGGAGCGTGCTGGTGTTTCCCGAGGGCGAGCTGACGCGCGACGGCAAGATCGCTCCGTTTCGCGCGGGGATCGGGCTGCTGGCGGCACGGCTGAAAGTGCCGGTCGTGCCGATGCGGCTGGAAGGGCTGTACGAGCGGCGCATCGCGAACAAAAGCTGGGCGCCGCCGGGTACGGTTCACGTGACGATCGGCGCGCCCGTGCGATTCGACGAAAACAAAGCTGCGGAAGAGATCGCGCGGGAACTGGAGCTTCAAGTGGCGGCGCTGAGTCATGTACCGCAATAGGACACACGTGCAAAATGCCGCACGCGTTTTCTACGATACAATATGGCAGGGGATTGAATGATCCATCGCGTCGTCTTTCACAATGGCCGCCTGCTGAGTGTCGAAAATGTGCGGCTTTCACCGGGACAATCGGGACTGATGAGCGGCTGGGGACTTTTCACCACGATGCGCGTGGTGGAGGGGATTCCGTTCGCCTACGAGCGGCACTGGAAGCGGCTGACGCGCGACGCGGAAAAGACGCATTGCCCGTTTCCGTGGTCGGAGGAGACCCTGCTCGCGCAGATGCACGGGGTGTTGCGCGCCAACAACGTGCGCGAAGGCTGCGCGCGGATTTACACGATTGCGAATCAGATCGGCTACTGGCGCAGCGACGAAAAAATGCCGGCGTCCGATTTACTGATCTGTTCGGCGGATTTGCCGGCGCATCACGAACCGGTGCGGCTGTCGCTGCGCGAGCAGGGGCGCCATGCGGCGTCGCCTCTGGCGGGCGTGAAGGTCACTTCCTGGCTCAACAATGTGTGGAATTTGTATGAAGCGCAGCAGGGCGGTTACGACGAAGTGGTGCTGCTCAACGAGCGCGGCGAAGTGGCCGAGTGCACAGCCGCGAACATTTTCTGCGTGCGCGAAGGGCGCGTGCTGACGCCGCCGGTTTCGTCCGGCTGCCTGGAGGGCGTGACGCGGGCGGTGGTGCTCGAGATTGGCGCAAGCGTTGGCGTGGATGTGGAGGAGCAGACCTTGCACCCGCTGGACCTTTACTCGGCGGACGGAGTCTTCATTTCCTCGACGAACCGGAATTTGATCGCGGTTGCCGAGATCAACGGGCACGCGATTCCGATCGTGCCGCTCGTCCCGATGCAGAAGCTTCAGGCCGCGTTTGTGGCCTATGTGCGGGAATATGTGGATGCGCGGGCGGCGGCGATCAAGCGCTGACTCGACTTGGTGGTCTGCGATTCCCCCTAGTGGATGAAGAAGAAGCCGTATGATGCTGTCGCGATGCCGGCCAGCGCGAGAATCACTCCCATTGCCCAGTACAGCTTTTTGCGTGTGAGCAGTGTGATCGAGCAGATCACGAGTGCGGCTTCGAGCATCACTTCGCCGAGATCGTAGCGGTCGGCGCGCCTGGATTCGAGTTTCACTTCGTCTTCGGCTTTGGTCGCTTCGGCTTCAATATCTTTCTGCTCGTCGCGGTACTTCTCGGCTTCCTTTTCGTATTTGTCCTTCACGCTCGCGACCTGGGCGGAATTCTGCACGGTTGTGACGACGGAAAGTTCGTCGAGGAACAACTCGTAAGCGTGCCGCCGTATGTCCTTGGCCTGATAGAACGCCCACTGATCGGTGGCTTTGGTCTGGTGGAGCAATTCCTCGGTGTGAGCACGATGGCCGAGCAGAGAAACGGCGGCTACGAGCACGGCAAGAATCGCCATGGTGATCGTGACGGGCGCCATGCCGCCCTTTTCCGCGGCTTCCTCGGCGTGCTCCTTCAGCTCCTCGAATTCGTCGGGCATGTTTTTCCCTTTGATTTGGTTTGGATTGCGTTCGGGCAAGGATACCAGAACTCCAAAAGATTTCATCGGCGCCGATGGGTGCGCGGCTATGCCCGTGGCGCAGCTTCCGGTACAATCCCCGTGGGGAATGAGGTCAGGAGGACGTATTCCATGAGCGAACTTGCAAACAGGACGTGCGCGCCGTGCAAAGGAGGGACACCGCCGTTGGCTGGGAAGGAACTGGAGGCGCTGGCAGAGCAGGTGCCGCAATGGAAGGTTGTGGACGGGCACCACATCACCCGCGCGTTCAAATTTCCGGATTTTGTGCAGGCGCTGGCGTTTGTAAATAAGGTTGGGGCGCTGGCCGAACAGCAGGGGCATCATCCGGATGTTCTGCTTTCATGGGGCAAGGCGGAAGTAACCACCTGGACGCACAGCATCAATGGCTTAAGCGAAGGCGATTTTATTCTGGCCGCCAAGATCGATCAGTTTTAGCCGCGCACCCACGGGGCAGATCGAGGGCGATAGGCGGAAATCGAGGCAAGGAACATGGCTAAGGTTACGGGCGGGGAGCTTGTGGTACGCACGCTGATAAAAGCGGGCGTCAGGAATATTTTCGGGCTGCACGGCGCGCATTTGGAGACGATTTTTCAGTCCTGCCTGGACCACAAAATTCCCATCACGGACACGCGGCACGAAGTGGCGGCCGGGCATGCGGCCGAAGCCTACGCGCGGTCGACGCGCGGGCTGGGCGTGGCGATGGTGACGGCCGGGCCGGGATTTACGAACGTGATCACGTCGCTCGCGAACGCGTACCTGGATCGCACGCCGGTGCTTTATATCACCGGATCGAGTGGGTTGAGCGAGGCGGAGACGAACACGCTGCAGTCGGGGCTCGATCAGGTGGCAATCGCGACGCCGATTACGAAGTGGGCGCACCGCGTGACGGTAACACAGACTCTTCCGCGGCTGGTGGCGCAGGCGGTGCGCCTGGCAACCTCCGCGCCGAGCGGGCCGGTGCTGCTCGATTTGCCGATCGACGTGCTGATGACGCAGGTGGACGAAGAGTCGGCGCCGATTCCGGAGAATTTGCAGCTCGACTCGCCGGCGGCGCCAAAGGCTCGCGCGGTCGATGACGCGATTGCGTTGCTGAAGGGCGCGCAACGGCCGGTGATCATGGCCGGCGTGGGCGCGTATTTCGCCGATGCGGGCGAAGAGTTGCGCGCGTTCGCGGAGGCGTCAGGAATTCCGGTGTTTTCGGATTTTCAGGCACACGGTTTGCTGCCCAGCAATCATCCGCTTTATGGCGGCACGTATCATAAAATGGCGGATTTGTCGGCGCCGAAGCAGCGGCCCGATGTGGTGCTGGCGCTGGGCGTGCGGTTCGGGCTTTTCACGCTGGGTATGAACGACCTGGTGGTGCCGCTGGCGGCGAAGATCATTCACGTGGAGGTGGATGCCAAAGAAATCGGACGGCTGCGACCGGCGGCGGTGGCCATCGTGGCCGATCCGCGCGAGACGCTGCACGCGTTGAACGCCCGCGTGAAGTCGGAAAAATGGCCGGACCGCGGCAAATGGCAGCAGTCTGTCCGGAACGCGAAAGTGGATCGTTGCAAGCGCATGCAGGAAGATCTGAACCGTCCGGCTCCGCCGATTCATCCGCTGCAGGCCGTATCGGCGATTGTCGACAACATGCCCGAGGACACGATCGTGATCGGCGACGGCGCCGAGGCGTATCACTGGATGAATGAAGTAATCCGCCAGAACAAGCCCGGCGGCTACATCACGCATGGATTTCTGGGCGCGGTGGGCATGGGGCTCGGTCTTTCGCTGGGCGCGCAGGTGGCAAATCCGAAGCGGCGCGTCCTTTGCCTGGTGGGCGATGGCGCGATTGGATTCACGATCGCGGAATTCGACACTATGGCGCGGCACAAGCTGCCGATTGTCGCCGTGGTGATGAACAATCACAGCTGGGCGGCGTCGCAGCATTTTCAGGAAATCGTTTCGGGCAAGAACCGCTTGCTCGGCACCGAGCTGCGGGATGCGAATTATCACGAAGTCGCGGCGGCGTTCGGATGTTTCGGCCGGCGCGTGTCGAACATCGAGGAGCTGGGCCCGGCGATCCAGGAAGCGTTCGCGAGCGGTAAACCCGCCTGCGTGAATGTGTCGATTGACGTGGCGCCGATCCCGCCCGAGGTGCATTTGCTGATGTCGCGGCACTAGGGTCCCGCCGCTGGAGGTACAAAATGGACTTGAACATCGCCATGCGCAAAACGCGGCTCGGGAAAAACGGACCGGAGGTTTCGGCGCTCGGGCTGGGCTGCATGGGCATGTCCGGGATGTATGGCCCGGCGGACGAACAGCAAAGCATCGCCACGATCCATGCGGCGCTGGACGCGGGAATCAACATGCTCGACACCGGCGATTTTTACGGCATGGGGCACAACGAGCTGCTGCTCCATAAAGCCCTGACCGGGATGCCACGCGACCGCTATTTCATCGGCGTGAAATTCGGCGGGATGCGCGCGCCGAGCGGGGCGTTCATCGGCATCGACACGCGCCCGGCCGCGGTGAAAAATTTTCTGGCATACACGCTGAAGCGACTCGGTACGGATTACGTGGATTTGTACCAGCCGGCGCGCGTCGATCCGGCGGTGCCGATCGAGGATACGATTGGCGCTATCGCAGAGATGGTAAAGTCCGGTTACGTGCGCTACATCGGCCTGTCGGAGGCATCTGCCGCGACGATTCGACGAGCAAACGCCGTGCATCCGATTGCGGCGCTGCAGATTGAGTACTCACTGGTTTCGCGCGGCATCGAGGCCGAGATTTTGCCCACGGTGCGCGAGCTGGGCATCAGCGTCACGGCCTATGGCGTCTATTCGCGCGGGCTGCTCACGGGAAGTGTGCCTTCGACCGACAGCATCGCGCGCGGCGACATTCGCGGGCATTTCCCGCGCTTTCAGGGCGAGAATCTAGCTGCGAATCAGCGGATGATCGCGAAGCTGCAGGCGATTGCGCGGGACAAGGGCGTGAGGGTGGCGCAATTGGCGCTCGGGTGGATTTTGACGAAGGGCGGCGACATGATTCCGCTGGTTGGAGCGCGGACGGAATCGCAATTGAACGACGCGCTGGAGACGATGAAGCTTTCGTTCTCAGCCGGCGAGATCGCAGCCTTGGAATCCGCTGTACCGGCTGAGGGCGCGGCAGGCGACCGCTACGCAGTCGAGCAGATGCGAACGCTCGATAGCGAGCGTACAGCGGGCGCGTCGGCTGCCGCGCGGTAGGAACTTCAGGGCTGAAGCTCCTGCATACCGTCCGGGTATTCGTGAGGCTCAAGCCCCAAGCTTCCACTCTTAGTGCATCGCAGCTGGCGAGGCGGAATCGACGCTGGCGTCGTTCAGAAGCTTCACCGCGTCGGAGCTGAGCTTCAGGGTCGTTGCCGGCAGCAGCTCCTTGAATTGGTCGAGCGTGGTGGCGCTGGCGATGGGCGCAGTTACGCCGCGCGCAATCAGCCAAGCGAGTGAAATCTGCGCTGGCGTCGCGCCGATGTCGGCCGAAACCGTATCGAGCGCTTTCAGGATTCGGAAACCGCGATCGTTCATCATGTCTTTCACGCGATAGCCACGCGGTTTGCCTTCAAGATCCTTCGCCGAGCGATATTTCCCGGTCAAGAACCCACTGGCGAGTCCGAAATACGGAATCACGGCGATATTTTCGCGCTGGCAGAGACTGGCGAGATCGCCTTCGAAATTGAACCGATCGTAGAGGTTGTACCAGGGCTGGAGGGTCTCGTAGCGCGGCAGTCCGTGCGCAGCACTCACGCGCAGAGACTCTGCCAGGCGATCGGCCTTAAAATTCGAGGCACCGATGGCGCGGACCTTTCCTTCGCGAATCAGCGCGGCGAAGCTTTCGGCGGTCTCTTCAAGCGCCGTTTCCGTGTCGTCGCGATGCGCCTGATAGAGATCGATGTAGTCGGTCTGGAGGCGCTTGAGCGAGCGCTCGACGGCGCGCTGCATGTAGGCTTTCGAGAGGCCGCCTTCGCCCGGACCCATTTCGACGCCGAGTTTCGTGGCGATCAGGATTTTGTCGCGATTACCGCGCTTCGCGAGCCAGTTGCCAATGATCGTCTCGGATTCACCACCCACGTGCCCCGGAATCCATTTCGAGTAGACATCGGCCGTGTCGATCATGTTCAGGCCCGATGCCACGAAGGCGTCGAGTAGTTGGAAGGATGTGGGCTCGTCCGCGGTCCAGCCGAAAATATTGCAGCCGAAGACCAGCGGCGCGATCTCGAGGCTCGAATTTCCCAGTCTGCGCTTGTTCACGGGGTGGCTCCTATGTGTTCGACCGCCCATGGTAGTCGAGAGGCTGGCCGGGCCGCAACTGGCGCGCCCGTGCCTCCCAAAACGTGGCTTTTGACTCCGCCGGGTACAGGCCTTAGACTCAAGCCGTGGGCACCTACTCGCGCGGCTTCGGCTACCAGTTCCACATCGGCGACTATTTCCCGCGCGCGATCAAGACGATTTGCATCGCCTGCGTGAGCGTTTTCGCGGTTCAAGAGATTTCGCGGCTGATCTATCCCGAGTCGGGCTGGGGTTTTTGGCTGGCATGGTTCGGGTTGAGGCCGGTAAGCCTGACGCATGGGTTTATCTGGCAGCCGTTTACCTATCTCTTCCTCCACGGCAGCATCAGCCATATCTTTTTCAACCTGCTGTATCTCGCGATGTTCGGCGCTGATCTGGAGCGGACCTGGGGATCGCGCAAATTCTACCGGTATTATTTCCTGTGCGGCGTTGGAGCGGGGCTGATCGACGTGGCCGTGAGAGAAGCGCTGGTCGCGGTGAAATTCGCCGGCGCACACAACCTGTACGATCCCACGATTGGCGCTTCCGGAGCGATCTACGGGGTGCTGCTGGCCGTGGCGATGGTGATGCCGCACCGGCGCGTGTGGTTTTTCCCGATTCCGGTGACGATGCCGATGTGGCTGCTGGTGACGATTCTGGGCGCGCTGGAATTTTTCCTGACGATTGGAGATTCCGGCGACGGAATCAGCCACGTCTGCCATCTGGGAGGGATGCTGGTTGGCTATCTCTACTTGCGCCGCGGATCGTATCTCTATTCCCCGCGAAATTTCTTTTCCGATTGGAAGCGGCGGCGGTTGCGCAAGAAATTCGAAGTGTACGCGCGCGACCATCGCGACAAGCCGCCCTCGCAGCCCGGCGATTGGCTCAATTAGAGCCTCCGCGGCGTACCCCCGGGCGAGGACAAGCTGAAGCGGGTAAACACGAAAATTTGGCGATGAGAACCGCGAAAAACCGCGATCTAGACGGGCTTTTGCCAATTTCTAATTCCCACATTGGTCGGTTAGAACCACCGAATTGGGTTCGTCGCGCCGCCGTCAGGAGGAAAATCCGGGTTACTTCGAAACCGCGAATTCAGTGACGATGGCGTTGAGGAAGTCGATGCCTTTGCGGAAGGCGTCGATGGGGATTCGCTCGTTGTCGCCGTGAACGCGGCTCCAGTCGTCATCGGTCATCGGGAAGGGCACTAGCCCGTAGGCCTGCACGTTGCGCATGCGCAGCTCCCAGGAATCGCTGAATCCTGTGGACATCATGGGCAGGACCGGTGTGCCGGGAAATTCGCGTCCGGCTACGCGCGTGATCGCCGCGTAGAGATCGGTTGTCTGCGAAGACGAAGGCGATGCCTCGCCGCCGCCGGGTTCGATTTCGATGCGCACCGCTGGATCGTTCACAAGCTGCCTGAGTTTCGAGACGAGCGGATCGAGCTGATTGCCCGGGAGCAGCCGGACGTTTACGACGCCGCGCGCTTCGGACGGGACGACATTCTGACGGATGCCGGCTTCGAGCATGGTCGGCGTAGCGGTGTCCCGCAGCATGGCGTTCCATGTGGGATTCGCGTCGGAAATCCAGCGGGCGGCGTGGTCGCCGCGGTCGGGCGTGCCGAGGGCTTGCATCCATTTGCGCGTGTCCTCGTCCTGCGTGGCCGCGAGGCCTTCAAAAAACGCGCGGGTCACGGAATTGAACTGCACGGGAGCCTCGAAGCCGCCGATTTTCGCCATCGCGGCGGCGAGATGCGTAACGGGATTGTCCTTGCGTGGAACGGAGGCGTGGCCCGCGGTTCCCGTCGCGATCACGTCGAGATTCATGGCGACTTTTTCGTCGGTCTGGATGCCGATGTAGACGGGCTTGCCGTTCTTGACGATCACACGGCCGTTTTCATTGATGGCGAAGCCGGACGCGATTTTGTCCCAGTGTTTGTCGACGGCGAACTGAATGCCTTGCTGGCCGCCATTTTCTTCATCGCTTTCGGCGAGGAAAATCACGTCGCGATTCAGGCGTGCGCCGGACCGCTTCAACGCGATGAAAACGGCCAGATTCGCGGCGAGCATGCCTTTGTCGTCGATCGCGCCGCGACCGTAGATGTAGCCGTTCTGCGTGGTGGCCGCGAAGGGGTCGGAGTTCCATTTCGATTTGTCGGCGCCCACGACGTCCAGGTGCGCCAGCAGCAACAGCGCCTTCGAGGGATCAGGCATGGCGTTGGCATTGAGCCGGGCCACGAGGAAACCGCGTCCGGGCGTGCTTTCAAACGTTTCAGAGTGAATGCCTTCCTTGTCGAGCAGGTTTGCGATGTACTTCGCGGCGACGAGTTCATTGCCGGGAGGATTCGTCGTGTTGATGCGAATCAAATCCTGCAGCCAGTTCAATGCGTCGCTTGAAATCTGGGAAATATCGGTGCCTGAAGCGGGCGCGCTTTGAGATGATGCGGTCTGCGTGGGAGCCTGTCCGAACGCGCGCGCGGGCCGCGCATGGTTCTGCGCGTAAACAGGCGCTGCGGACGTAAGCGTGAGAACAAGCCTGATGACAATTCGCCGAAACGTCCGCGCCATCCTTTTCGCCTCCCGGTGAATCTGAAAGTAAATCGTTGAGCGAGTATCATTGATACTATCATTGCGGCCTAAGGGGCCTGCCCGCGGCTACGGAAGCGGTTTTCTGAATTGCAACGGACCATCCACGGTCGGCTGTCACGGCATCCAAGCGGAGTGAGGGAATTATGGGCATGAAATCATGGGCTCGCGTGACTTTGATGGGCGTGCTGATCGCTGTGCTGGGAATTCCGGCCGAATCGTGGAGCGCGCGGGCGCAGCAGCAAGGTCCGCAAGCGCCCGCTCCGACGCAGGAACCCTCCCAGCCGGCGCCACCCGCGCCCGGCCAATCGCAAAACCAGAGGCAGCCAACTGCGCCGCCACCGCCGCAGGTGGCTATTTCGGTGCAATCCAATCTGGTGACGGTCGATTGCGTGGTGACGGATCAGGACGGGAATATCGTTGCCGGGCTGAAGCGCGAGAATTTTCGAATTCTCGACGACGGCAATCGGCAGCAAATCACGAACTTCGCGCCAACCGAAGCGCCGATCACAATCGTGATGCTGATGGAGTTCAGCAAGCGATTCGGCGGCTATTTCGGATACAAGGCAAAGGACTGGTCCTATTCTTTCTTAAACCAGCTGAAACAGCAGGACTGGGTGGCATTAAAGACGTTCGATCTCAAGACGACTCTCGTCGATGACTTTACACAGGATAAGCGACAGGTCCTACAGGACATCGGGTCTCTCTACTTTCCAAGCTTCAGCGAGGCGAATCTGTTCGACGCGGTGCTTGAAACCGTGCAGCAACTTCGCGATGTGAAGGGCAAGAAGGCGATTCTAGTGCTGGCGACGGGGTTCGATACGTTCAGCAAACACACGCTGGACGACACACTGCGCCGGCTGAAGGAAAACGACGTGCCAATTTTCTGTGTCGGCATGGGCGAAGACCTGGACCTGTATTCGCCGGCGGGCGCCGGCGTCGGGTACCTGCAGGCGAAAAACCAGCTGAGCACGTTTGCGCGGATGTCCGGCGGTTACGCGTGGTTCCCGCGGTTCCAGGGAGAGATGCCCGCGATCTTCAACTCGGTGGCGCAAATGCTGCGCAGCCAGTACACGCTGGTGTTCTCGCCGTCCACTCCGCCCGATGGGCGGTACCACAAGCTGACGGTAGAGGCCGTGGACGAACAGGGTAACCCCATGGAGCTGGCGAACAAGAAGGGCAAAATGAAGAAGGTCGTGGTGATTGCCCGCGAAGGTTACACGGCGCCGACCGCTCCGCCGGCAGGAAATTAGGTTGCAGGAGAGTCAGCGAACGGCCGACCCGTTGACGAATTGATCCAAAAGAAGATTCGTCAGGCGCAACTGGTCGTGGCGGATCACTTTTTCCTGTTGCACGATATCGCCCGTCACGTATTTCACGCCCATCGCGTCGAGGTCCTGGAAGGAAGGATCGACAGGCTCGGCGCCCTGCGCCGCATAACGCCGCAGTAATCGCGGCGAGATCGGCGTGCGATTGATCACCACACTGTCGAACAGGTTGTGGCCCGTGTGTATGTAAATGGCGCGGACGTGGTCGGCAACGGAATAGTTCTGCGTTTCTCCGGGCTGGGTCATGAGGTTCGCGATGTAGACGCGGGTCGCCCGCGAGTTGGCAATCACCTCGGAAACCTCCTCGACGAGCAAATTGGGAAGGATGCTCGTGTACAGCGAACCCGGACCGACAAGGATAAGGTTCGCTTCGCGCAAGGCTGCGAGAACCTCCGGCAGCGGCCGCACGCGACGAGGCACCAGTCTGACCCGCTCGATGCGTTTGCGCGACCGCGAAATGTTCGTTTCGCCCTTGACGATTTTTCCGTCAGCCAGCTCTGCTTCCAGCGTCACATTCTGGGCCGTCGAGGGATAAATCCTGCCGCGAATCGCCAGCACCTGCGCGGAAACCTGCACGGCTCGAGGGAAATCGCCGGTCACGTTGGTGAGCGCGGTCAGAAACAGATTTCCGAAGCTGTGCCCGGCGAGTCCGCGTCCGGCGGGAAACCGGTACTGGAAAAGATCTCCAAGCAGAAGCTCGTCGCGCGAGAGGGCCACCATGCAATTGCGGATATCACCGGGAGGCAAAATCTGATATTCACGCCGCAGGCGGCCGGAGCTGCCGCCGTCGTCCGTAACGGTGACGACGGCGGTGAGATCTCCGATTGGCAGTTTCGTGCGGTATTTGCCCCGCTCGGCGATGTGTTCTTTCAGGCCGCGCAACACGGCGGAAAGACCGGTGCCGCCTCCCAGCGCGACAACGCGATAGGCCGCCCGGCGTTCGTCCATCCTACTCATGAAGGGAACAGGGAATCAGCCTGCGGAGCCATCCCGTTCGGGGTAGAGCAGTTCGGTGAAGCGCGGATCTTCCTGCAAGAAGGCGAAATCCTCGTCGTTGCGCGCGTGGTAGCGATTTTCGGGGCGCAATTGGATGGCGACCTTCAAATTCTGCATCGCCGAATCGGCCTCGCCGGTCAGGCAATCGAGGGCCGCCATGGCGTACACGATATGGTCGGCTTTCGGCGCGGCTTTGCGGGCGCGGTCCAGATGGTCGCGAGCCTCATCCCAGCGGCCCAGGTTCATCAACGTGACGCCCTGGGTGTAATGGTCCTCGGCGGACTTGGCCGCAGGCACGGGCAGGCGCGAAATGCGCTGTTCGCAGATGCGCAGGTGCATTTTGGCGCGGTCACCGAGCTCCTTGCTGGGGCCTTCCACGACCTTCCCGAGCACCTGCTGAGCGCGACTGAATTTCTGGTCCTGGAATAGTCTCAGGGCCTCTTCGTAGAGCTTCAGTTGGGCTTGTTTGGCCGGAGCGTCCGGATCGGGCGGCATCACGCGCGCCTTATTTGAAGCTAATACCTTCTTTTTCAATTGGTTATGGCTTCCGTTCGAGGATGTCTTACGCCTGACCACGCGACGCGTCAAGGTTTGGCTCCGAGGCCTACCGAAGACGAAACATAGCAGAATCGCAAAAGCACGTCAACGTGGGTCTGCGGGGCCGGATTTCCCGATTTCGTCTTCTTGCTGACGGCCGCAGGGCGCTCGGGCAGCGGATGGCAGCCCACCCCAGCCGGCCTTCGCCCCCGTTTTGGAGCAGGCCAGCGGGGCGGCAAACAGCCGCCTTCACAGCAGCGGCCCGCGGCGCGTCAAATCTGAGAGTAGGGTGCGGGTGTGAGGACCTGGTTATCGACATTCGTTACCAGGTCTTCGAACGTGTATTTCGGTTCAGCGAAAAGCGTTTTCGTCTCCGGGGCGGCGCGGAAAGCGTCCCAGGCCTTGTCCCTCTCCGACAGGTTCGCGAAACCGATCATATAGGTGAGGTTCGGGATACGCGAGCCGATGAGCGTGTCGCCGAAGAAGACGGGCCAGAAACCGGCTTTCAGGAAAATGGGGATTTCGCCTTCGTCTACTTGGGCCACTTTCGCGCGATGGTCCTGGTCCGTCGCGCTTTCGTAGGTGCGCAGCTCGAACATGCGCGGCGATTTCTGCGCGGTTGCGGCCGGCACGGTGAGTTTCGGCGCGCCGGCGAGAGCCGACATCAGCGAGCTTTCCACGCGGATGTAGGCGGGGGATTTCTCGGGAGCGTTCAGGAAATCGGACGCGGCTTTGACGTACCCGGCATCCTGGGCGAGGCGCGCGCCTGTGTTGACGAGCATCTCAAGCGATGTGCTGGGGATCAGCACGTAGATGGTGGGACTTTCGGTTCCGATCGACACGTTGAAGACGCCGACGGTCGGAATGCCCAGGCGGTTCAGTCCCGGCACTAGCGCGTTCTGGAAATAGGTGTCGGCGAGTTTTCGCTGAGGCGTGAGCAGGTGGTAGCGGCGCAGCTCGTAGTATTCGCGGGCGCCCGCGGCGGTGGAATCTTGCGACCCTCGCGCGAAAGCAAAAGGCGCGGCGGTTGCCGATGCGAGCGACGCGGCCAGAAAATTTCTTCGTTTCATCTTGGATTTCCCTCCAGGAGCCGACATCGTCACATAGGCTTGCTCCGGAGTCCAGATCGATACCAGGATCAGACCGCCGGGAACTACAAGGGTCGAAGCGCGTCGATTTTGGAGCAGCTAATTTCGTAGCGAAAGCTACGGCCCGGAAACCGCTGATTCGGCGGCGCACCCGCTACTGCAGATGCTGGCGGAGGTCGTCCTCACAGCGCATCAGATGCGCCTGCGCTCCGCCGCGCATACGCCGGATGTGCTCGACCGCGAGCGGCAACGAGCGCGTAGGCTAGCGGTCCAGCTAGGTGTACATCAGGTGAAACACTTCAGATCCGGGAAATATGTCAGCGCGGGGAGAAACGCGGGAGTCCGGGGACGTTCATTTCGGCGTGAGCGCCGGGCGAATCGGGTCGCGGAGTTGGCGAATTTGAAACGATTGCACCTCCGCGACCCAGACCCGCGACCCGGGAATTTCCCGTCGTGAAACGGCCTAGCGTCTGCGCTTCTTCGCGTTCTTTGCGGCCTTCTTCGCGGGCTTTTTCGCCTTGGCCTTTTTCTTGGACTTGGCTTTCTTGGCAGTCTTCGGGCGAGCCTTCGATTTTTTCGCCTTTTTCGCTTTGGGAGCGGGCGCGGCCTTTCGGGGAGCAGGCGCCTCGGCGGCCTCCTCCTCCTCATCCGGTTCTTCCTCGACGATGATTTCCTCGACTTCTTCTACGATTTCCTGCGGCTGTTCTTCGCCCTCCGCCTCGTCGTCGAAGGCGGGCAGCTCGTCGTCTTCCTCTTCGTTCATCTTGGCGTGAAACATTCGATCCTCCGTGGGGTCGCGGGCCTTGCCGGACGGCCGCACTTTCAGGTCTCCGCATATAATCGGAGTGTCGAAGCTTTGTCAAGGCGCAATGGATTTAAAAAACGGAAGGGTTGCCCCGCATTCCACGAATGGCCAGTTAGGGACGTGTTCCAGCCACGGCGCAGGCCCGGAATATGCAGCAAATAGTAGGGTTAGGAATTGAAAGAGTGTTATCGCTGAATGGTTAGGACGTCGCCGGCCTGGAGCGGGCGGTCGGCCAGGAACGGGTTCGCCTGGCGGAGCGCAGAGACGGAAGTCTGATAGGCGCGGGCGATTGAATAAAGAGTTTCGCCCGGTTTCACTCGATGTTCGACCGTCGACGCGTTTTCGGGATTGTTCGATTTGCCGGTGGAAACATTCTGAAAGCCGCTGGATTCTTTCTGCACGGACTTTGATTTCGTGGCCGGAACGGCTGCTGATTGGCTGCCAGCATAGATGCGCAGACGGGCGCCGCGCGGGACGCGCGGGCCGGAGATGTGATTCCAGCGCTTGAGGTCATCGACAGTCACATCGAATCGCTCGGCAATTCCGGCGAGCGTGTCACCGCGCTGCACGCGATAGTGCACCAGGCGAGCGACGGCCGGCGGCGTGGGTACGTTGAGCATGAAGCCGGCGGGCACGCTGGCGTGCGGTTCGAGGTGGTTTGCCGATTCGAGCGCTGCGACAGTGACGCGATAACGGCGCGCGACATCGGACAGCGTTTCGCCGTCGATCGCAGGATGCAGGCGCCAGCTGCTCCATTTGTCGGCGGGAACCTGTTGGACATTTTCCTCAAAATTCTTGGCCGTCCCGAGCGGCAGAGCGAGCTGGAATCCCGGGTTGCTCGGAGTGACGCTGCGCAGCAGCGACGGGTTCAGAAGGCGCAGGTCGTCGACGTCCGCGCCGGAGGCGTCGGCTACGAGCTGCAAGCTGATCGAATGGTCGAGAGTGATGGCCTCGATCTGCGGCGCCTTTTCCGGGGTCACCTGCACACCGTAGCGCGACGGATCCTTTGCGACGAACGCGAGTGCTAAAATTATGGGAACGTAATTTTGAGTCTGCTTCGGCAGTGCGTGGCGTTTCTGAAGCTCCCAGAAATCCGCGTAGCCCGTACGCTCGATGGCGCGTTGCACGTTCAGCGGGCCCGAATTGTACGCGGCCATGACCAGATACCAGTCGCCGAACATGGCGTAAAGGTCGCGCATGTGGCGGGCGGCGGCGCGCGTTGCCTTTTCGGGATCGCTGCGATCGTCTACCCAATACGTGCGCTCGAGATCATATTCCTCGCCGCGATAGGGCATGAATTGCCAGATGCCGCGGGCGCCGGCGCGCGAAACGGCCTGCGGTTGGAACGCACTCTCCGCCTGCGCCAGATAAATCAGATCCTGCGGAACGCCTTCTTCTTTCAGCACGCGGCGGATCATTGTATCGTAGCGGCCTTCGCGTTCCAGGCCGTGCTCGACGATCATGCGGCCGTGCGTGGTGGTGAAAAAGCTCAGGTACTGCAGGACGGAATCGTTGACCGTGAGCGGAAGATCGTGGCGAACGCTGATCAATTCCTTCTCGGCCTTGAGCGCCAGGCGGGGGTCGCCCGCAGGCAGCGTGAGGTCGGCGATCTCATCGATTGGCGCGGGCTCGGCCGGAGTCTCGGATTCCTCTTCGTCGGCGTCCTGCTCGGAACCGGTCGCGCCGGTTGCGGTCAGATCGGAGGGCTGCGAGGCTTCGCCAATCTCGTCGGACAGATTCGAGAGTGCAAGATTGTAATCGGCGGGGAAGCCGCTCTTCAGAATCATGTCCGCGGCGAGGCCGAATTTCTCCTGGGCCTTATCGCGATGCCCGGTCTGGAGTTGCGCCTGGCCGGCATCGTACACAGCCTGGACTCCCGCGACGAGGATATCAATGGCGGGGCGCTTCTCGAAATTCTTGTCGGTGGCGGCGTCCGCCCAGAGCGGCACGGGCAGCGGTTCGGTCGCGTAGCTGGGCGTGGCGACCGGCGTCGGCGTAAGCGCCGGCGCACGGACCTGCGCGGGTCTTGATATCGTGTCGTTACAGCCGGCCAGCAGGCACGCACCTGCCACCAGCGCGACGCAAATTTGCGCTCCGGATTTCATTTGTTTCCGAACCCTTATAACGCTAACAAAAATATTAAGAAGTACTTACGGCCCGGTCAATGGAACTTGGCCGCCGCCCATTGACCAACAGACCACACACGGTACTAGCGAGGTTTCGCCCGCCAGGGCGCCCCGACATGGTTGTCGGCACCGGGCAGATGAGGCTTATACCCCTAAGAGCGAGCAAATGCCAGCGTTCCCGCAACTTAACTGGGATGCGCGGCTGCTCCACGCGGTTTTCGGATTGAATCCGACTGGGCGAGCGCCCGGCGAATGAGCTGGATGGTTAGGCCAGCGCTTGGCGAAGATCTTCGATCAGGTCCTTGGAGTCTTCCAAGCCAACGGAAACGCGCACGGTGCCGGGCGAAACGCCGGCGGCCTTGAGTTCAGCGGGGGACATTTTGTAGTGAGAGGTGTAGATCGGGAGCACGGCGAGCGATTCGACGCCGCCCAGGCTCGCCGCCAGCAGGAACACGCGAATGCGGTCGCCGAAACGCCGCGCACCGGCGAGTCCGTCCTTGTGGTCGAAAGCAAGCATGCCGCCGAAGCCGCGCATCTGCTGCTTGGCGAGCTTGTGGTCGGGATGTGACGGCAGGCCCGGGTAGTGCACGCGCGCGACCTTGGGATGCTTTTCCAGAAATTTCGCGACGGCCATCGCGCTCTGACACTGCCGCTCGATGCGAATTGCGAGCGTCTTCATGCCGCGGATCAGCAGGAATGCCGCTTCGGGGTCCATCGAGCCGCCGATCTGGATCACGTTGGCGCGCACTTTGTCGATCAGAACGGAGCTGCCCGCGGCGGCGCCGGCGATCACGTCGGAATGCCCGGCGAGGTATTTGGAGGCGCTGTGCACCACGATGTTGAATCCCATTTCGAGCGGCTTCTGGAGCACGGGGCTGGCGAACGTGTTGTCGATGATCGCGACCAGTCCCCATTCCTGCGCGAATGCAGCGGCCTTTTTCAGGTCGACTAGGCGCAGCGTCGGGTTCGTAGGCGTTTCGATATAGAGCGCCTTGGTTCGCGGACCGGCCAGATGCTCGATCCCGGCGAGATCGGATTCCACGTGGCGGACACCGATGCCAAGACGCGGAAACACGTCGCGCAGCAGACGGTAGCTGCCGCCATAGAGCTGGCGCGACGCGATTACTTCGTCTCCCGTGCGCAGAACGGCGAGCAGGGAAGCGGAAATCGCCGCCGTTCCCGAAGCCGCCACCACGGCGGCCTGCGCACCCTCCAGCGCGGCGATCTTTTTCTCGGCGATGGTGAGCGTCGGGTTGCCGTAGCGCGTGTAGATGTAGGCGGAGCTTTTGCCCTCGGCCCACCGCTTCATTTCTTCGGTGCTGGCGAACGTGAATGTCGCCGTGCGGGCGATCGACGTGCCCACGCCCTCGCCGACGTGAAATTTGTCTTCGCCCGCGTGAATCGCCAGCGTCGCATCGCCCCACTTCGGTGCTTTCGATGATTTCTTCATGACTCGACGAGCTTGACGCATTTTGCGGCGCAATCGCAAGCGCCAATTTGTCCCGCGGAATGGCCGGCCGCGTGCGAAACTTTCCAGCGGCGAAGGGCGTAATAAGCAGCAGGCAGGAGGGTGCGCCATGAGTTTCAATCCGGATTCTGCACTCAGGCTCGCCTGGCTGGTTTTTCTGGGCTATTGGCTGATCGCTCGATTCGGCGTCAACCGGATGGAACGGCGCGAACCCGCCGGCACGCTTATTCTTCGAATTCTGGTCATGGTCGGGGCGTACTGGCTGCTGTTCCAGCAGGATCCGCGATTCGGAATTCTAAATGGCCGCTTCATTCCCCGCGACGACAGGATCGTTTTGGCCGGCGTCCTGCTCACATGGTCGGGCGTCGCGTTCGCGATCTGGGCGCGGTACCACCTGGGAAAATTTTGGAGCGCTACCGTCGCCCTGCGCGAGGGACATCAATTGATCCGCTCAGGACCGTACGCGAACATTCGCCATCCGATCTACACCGGCATGCTGACCGCCGTCCTGGGAACTACGCTCGCCGGAGGCCGCTACGGCGCGCTGGTCGCCTTCGTAGTGATATTGGCGGCGTTCATTGCCAAGTCCCGGCAGGAGGAAAAGCTGCTCGACGCGCAGTTCGGCGCGGCATTTGAGGAGCACCGCCGTCTCACGGGATTTTTCCTGCCCCGCTTGTCCTAAGCGCACCCGACGCCCAGAGGGTTCGCCTTCCTTTCCCTATTGGCTTTGCAGGGGAAACTGGTCTAATGGCCACTAAGCGCTGTTCGCTTTTTATGCCACTATGGGGGCGAGAGGGCTACCAGCCGTTCATGTCCAGCCACGCGTTCGAAGGGGGCAGACAATGGGTAAGTTCCAAAAACTCGTAGTTCTGGGTGCCTTGGCGACGTCCCTGACAGGATGCGCGTGGCACAATTCGGGTCCGTGCTACGGAACTGGCTGCCCGACCTGGGCGACCGCCGCTCCGCAGAAGAGCTCGAGCAACGTCGCGCAGCCTCAGAAACAAGACAAGACTGCCACGAACGCTGCGCCGGCCACGAGATTGCCCAGCGGTCAGATCGCGCAGGCCGCAAAACCGAAGCCTACACGCCCGACGCAGGCCGAAATTACGCCGGGACAATAATCGCCCGCCGCGCCGGGACTAAGCCGATGCCGCGGCCGCTTCTTCCTCCGCATGATGCGGCTTGTGCGCCGCGATTACTTTCTCCGCAATTTCCGCCGGTACGAAATCGTAGTGGGAAAAATCCATGGAATAGCTCCCGCGGCCTTGCGTCATCGAGATCAGTTCGTTCGCGTAGCTGAGCATTTCCGCCAGCGGAACCTGCGCTTTCACCACCACGTTTCCTGCACGCGAATCGCTGCCGTTGATTTTTCCGCGCCGCCCGCTGAGGTGACCCATCAGGTCGCCGGAATATTGATCCGGCGCGTAGACCTCGACGTGCATGATCGGTTCGAGTAGCGCGGGCCGGGCCTGCTTCATGGCTTCCTTGAATGCGAGCGAGCCCGCGATTTTGAAGGCCATGTCGCTTGAATCCACGTCGTGATACTTGCCGTCGTAGAGGCTGACGCGAAAATCCACGACCGGGAATCCGGCGAGGTAACCGCGTTCGGCGGAATCGCGGACTCCTTTTTCGACCGAAGGGATCCAGTTTTTCGGGATCGCACCGCCGAACACATCGTCCACAAACTCGATTCCCTTGCCGCGCGGCAGCGGCTCCATCTTGATGCGGCAGAGCCCGAACTGGCCGTGGCCGCCGGTCTGTTTCTTGTGCTTGCCTTCCGCGTCGGCCTTGCCGCGGATCGTCTCGCGATAGGGAACCTTCGGTGGTTTGAGCGTGAGCTCGACGTGATAGCGCTTGCGCAGCTTCGCGACCACGACTTCAATGTGCTGTTGGCCCGCGCCGGAAAGCAGGAATTCCTTGGTCTGCGGGTCGCGGCCGAAGCGCAGAGCGAGATCTTCCTCGAGAATGCGGTGAATGGCCACGCCGATACGGTCTTCGTCGGCGCGGGTCTTAGGCTCGACGGCAAACGTGATGGAGGGCTCCGGGATGCGCGCCGGCGGGTAGAAGATTGGTGAGTTCTTGTCGCCGAGTGAATCGCCGGTGGTGGTGTCCTTCAACTTCGCGATGGCGCCCAGATCGCCGGCGTACAGATCGTTCACAGCCATGGCCGTTTTGCCCTGCATCACCTGAACGTGCTGGAAGCGTTCCTGCGTGCCGCGATTGAAATTGGCGATGTTCGCATCATTCTTCAGGGTGCCGGATTCGACCTTGAAATAGCTGATTTTCCCGGCGAATGCGTCAGCAACCGTCTTGAAGACGAAGAGCGAAACGGGCTCAGTCGATGCGATCGTACGCTCGACGGCATCGCCTTTGTGTTCCGGCGTCGCATAACCGGTGGCTTTTCCGCGAAAGGCGGGCGAGGGCAGAATCTCGGTCATGAAATTCAGAATCGCGTCGCTGCCGATATTATGGAGAGCGGAGCTGAGCAGCACCGGGAAAATTTTTTTGTCGCGCACTTCTTCGTGCAGGCCCTTTTTCAGGTCTTCCACCGGCAGCGTGCCCTTGTCGAAAAATTCCTGCATCAGTTCGTCTTCGCCTTCGGCGACCATTTCGACCAGGCGTTCGTGCGCGGCTTTGGCTTCGTCCGCGAGCGCCGCGGGAATCTCTTCAATTTTCGCTTTGCCGTCGCCGTCGGGCGTGAACATCAGCGCCTTCATCGTCACCAGATCCACCACGCCGCGAAAGCCCCGTTCAGCGCCGATCGGCAATTGGATCGGGACGACTCCGCGGCCGAAGACCTGTTCGAGCGAACTGAGCGCGCGCTCGAAGCTCGCCAGCTCGCGGTCCATACGGTTCAGCACGAACGCGCGGGGCTGGTCGTACTCCGTCGCATAGTCCCAAACTTTTTCGGTCACTACTTGCACGCCCGAGGCGGCGTCCACCACGATCAGCGCGGCATCCGCGGCGATCAGCGAAGATTTCGTTTCATTGATGAAGGTGGAATATCCGGGCGTGTCGAGCAAGTTGATCTTGGTTTTTTCGGGCTGGCCTGCCACCTGCCATTCGGCGAAGGCGAGGCCGGTGTTGATCGATATTTTTCGCGCGATTTCCTCTTCGTCCCAGTCCGTGGTGGTCGAGCCTTCGGTCACTTTTCCCAGTCGCGGCGTCATACCCGCGGTGTAGAGCAACGACGATACGAGCTGGGTTTTCCCCGTATCGCCGTGGCCGACAATGCCAACGTTGCGGATCCAATCGGTTGTGTGGGATTTCATGATTGCGCTCCTTGTGCTGGAATTCTGAAAGATTGAGAAGCAAGAAAGGGCCGCTGGCATTCGCGCGGGCGGATTTCCGCGGCTGAACAGGCATTTCGCGTGGGAGCAGGAAGGACGGCGGACCTCGTGCTGTAATTTGGGATTAACATCGCAAACCCGCCCCTAGGCGGTCGCGCGCGATGAACCCTCCGGCCCGCCGCCTACGGGGGAGCAGGCGTAGGGCGAGAAAGCCGGGATGCTAGCACAAGCGTGCGTGCGGATTCAATCGCCCAGCGAAAACGCAGGATTCGCGATTCTTGGCGATCCAGACGGATGCCGGGTCTTTGTTTTGTGTGTGGCGCTGAGGGAATTTGGGCGTTCCGAGCGTGCGGATCATGCCGCGCTGCTCACGAGACGCCCTTCGTTGTGCCGTCACTTCATTCGGCCTTTCATGTGGCCTCAGTCGAATCTGCGTTCGCGCGGCAAAGCGATTGCGCCTCGCTGAAACATCGAATCATATTTCGACGCGAGCGATTACCGGACGAGAGCACAAAAAAGGTTCAACCTGACCGGATCCGGCCGCCGAAAACCTCTGAAAATGCGGGCGCTGCAAGCGAACGCGCTTGCGCGTCCGGGCGAATCGCGTAGAATGCGCACACGCCCGACCCGATTCCCAGGCGAATCGACGCGGAATGCGTTTTTGTCCGAGGAGATCTTGAGATGGCGCGCGAGCCGTTGCCGCTGTCCGCAAGCGGATTTTCGATGAGCACCGAAATCCGCGACGGCGAGACGCTGGTCGTGTGCGCGGGCCGGCTGACGAGCGAACATTCGGACAAGCTGAAGAAACATGCTCGCGAGCTGGTGCCGCACGCGAAAAGACTCGTGATGGATTTCAAGGAAGTTGCGCGGATGGACAGCTCCGGCTTGGGCGCACTAGTAGGAATCTACGTATCAGCGAAGAAAGCGAATTGCGAGTTTCTGCTCATCAACTACAACGGCTCGATCAAAGACCTGCTCGGGGTTACCAATGTTCTCTCGATGTTTGAGGATTGCGCGCGCAGCGGCATGCGCATGCCCTAGGGTTCCCGCCGCTCACGCCCGCTCTACTTCCGTGCCACGCCGCAAGTGAAGTTTGCCGCGTCCATCGGATCGCCGCTGCCTTTGTAAATCGCCTGCTGCGGCCACGCGCACGCCGGATGCGTTTTATCCACCGCGCCGGCGGTCTTGTGCGAATTGACGATGCGGTCAGGTGCGACGCCGGTCACGCGCCACTTCTGCACAACCTCCATGGCGTCGAAGGTGCCGTCATTCCCGAATCCGAATCCCGGGCACATGCCCATTCCCGGCACCATGAAGAGCCGGAAGAAATCCTTCGTCTTTTCCACGCCGCCCATGGTGGCGTTGACGCTGTCGTAGTATTCCACCGACGCCCGCGGAAGAACCGCGGCTTCGTCCCACGAGTTGTAGAGCAGCAGCTTCCCGCCGTGATCCTTGAATGCCTTCAGGTTCGGATTGTTCGAATCGAGCGCCGCTCCGTATTCCTCGGCGCCCTTGCGTGAATCGCGCTCGACATCGAACGTGTGGTAATCCCAATTCAAATCGCCGTACACGACGGCTTTAAAGAATCCGGTGCTGATGCTGATCGGATCTGGCCCCGCGGCCATGATGCTCCATCCGAGCTCGCTGCCCGGATCGAAGCCCGGATAGATCGATTTGCCGTCAGCGGTCCTCGGACCTTCGTAAATGTGCTTGGCAGTTTCGACCTGCGGACTGGTCAGGCAGGAGGCATTGTCCGTCTTACCGGGGCAGCGGATCGTCTCCGGATTGAAATGGCACTACAGCGGATTTTCGAGCACGCCGTCGCGGACGCCGTCGATCGTGTCACACTGATCCAGCACGGCGCGGTGAATCACGGCATACTTTGCCGGAGGAATGTATTGGGCGCCCTTGACGCCGCCGTCGTTCAGCGAAATCCAGCCGAACCATTCCGAGGCTGACTGCAGGTGGGTGATGTAGTAGGCCGGATCGCCCGCGGCGATGCCGTCGAAATCGAGCGGGTATTTCTGCGCTTCCGTCAGCGCCTGGTTGCCGCCTTCATGGCAGCTGCTCCAGAAAGAAAGCTTCGCAGGCCTGCCATAGTAGGCCAGCAGCAGCGCCTTCGCCGCTACGGTCGTTTCGTGCACGGCGCGGTGCCCCCAGTCAGTAATTTTCTCGGGGTGGCCGATGGCCCAGGCGTCGGGAGCCTCGCTGGTCGCGCCGACGTCGTTGTGGCCCGTGTCGGTCGAGGCAGCCACCGAGCCTTTCGCAATCTCGCGCACCAGCCCGCCATAACTGATCGCGCCGATGAAGCCCGGATTGCCGATGCCGATGTAGTTGCCGTTCCAGTTGGCGGCGACCGGCAGCCAGACTTCGAAGCCGATATGCGAGTCGCTGGTCGGCGTAGCGAATCCGGCGACGCGGCAGAAGGGAACGGACACCTTCAGGCCGGGCGGTGTGCCGAAGCGGCCGGGAGTGCTGGGAACGTTCCAGTCCGGCGGCGCGCTGATGGCAGTGGCCGTTGTAATGGTCACATTGGTGATTTTCAGCGACGCGAGACTTTCGCAGGACTGTTGTGCGGACGCGAACGGCGAAGCAGTGAAAACGCTGGCGAACAGCGAAGCAATATAGACTACGCGTAGAAACGTTTTCATGCGGATTCCACCCCCCGGGGGCCGACCTTCAGCCGATGATCCGTTTCGGGCGCGGATTATACATGAAATCTCCGCAGCCGCGCCGAGGAGCTCCCACGCCGAGCACGGGAGGAAA
>DATNKM010000068.1:0-6697 GCA_035603395.1 Candidatus Acidiferrales bacterium | reverse complement strand
TTTGGATGGCGCGCTCTTTCTGGGCGGCGGGCAGCACGTAATGCGTCTTCGGGTAGATCGGGACGCGCGTGATTTCACCGTCGCGCGAGCGGATCTGCCCGGTGAGCGGATCGATTTTGCGGATAGCTTCGACCTGGCTTCCCCAGAGCTCGATGCGCAGGGCAAATTCTTCGTAGGGCGGATAGATTTCGATCATGTCGCCCCGGACGCGGAAGCTGCCTCGGCGAAGGTCTTCCGCGCGGTCGTACTGAATTTCGACCAGCTTGCGCAGGATCGACTCGCGGGCGATCTGCTGGCCCTTTTCGAGCATGAGCATCATGCCGTAGTAGGCCTCGGGCGAACCGATGCCGTAGATGCAGGACACGCTGGCGACGACGATGACGTCGCGGCGCTCAAACAGCGAGCGCGTGGCGGACATGCGGAGCTTGTCGAGCTCGTCGTTGATGGTGGCTTCTTTTTCGATGAACGTGTCGCTGGCAGGGACGTAGGCTTCGGGTTGGTAGTAGTCGTAGTAGCTGACGAAGTATTCGACGGCATTCTGCGGGAAGAAGGACTTGAACTCGTGGAAGAGCTGGGCGGCGAGCGTCTTGTTGTGGGCCAGGACGATGGCCGGGCGGTTGACCGCCTCGATGACCTTCGCCATCGTGAATGTCTTGCCCGAACCGGTGACGCCGAGCAGGACCTGGTGGCGGTCGCCGTCGGTCAGGCCGCGGATGAGTTGGGAGATGGCTTCGGGCTGATCGCCGCGGGGCTCGTAGTCGCTGGCTAGCTTGAATTTCATGGCAGGCCGCCTCCGGCCCGAAAATAGGCCTTCTCGAAACTTTTGATTATACGCCTGTTGTCAAAGGCGCGCCGGTAGACAGGATCGAGCTCCAAGTTTTACGCGTCACTCAACACAGCCCACACTGAGTACATCGAGAGAACGCTAAGAGGCAACGCTAGGGCTGGGCAGGCACAAGCGTGATTTGGGTTTGGGATTGCGTTTTGCCTGTATGGCGGATTGCCGAGCCGGTCGAGGTGCTGGTTACCTGATAATCCATTTGCTGCGTGTTGGATTGCGTGCTGCTTACCAACAGCCCGGTCGCTAGCGAGATTGAGTCGAGGCTTTCGCCCGTGCCGGTCCAGGCGCCTGAGGTACGCAGGCCGTTGCGACGGTAGTCTTCCGGCGTGGCGTCGGAGTGGGGCGAGCCTGACCGGGAGATCTCGAATTGAGTGAGGACTACGGCGCAGTCGTCGGATGAAGGTGCAGGCGTTGCCGAGCCAGCGGCCGGGGAATTTTCGGTCGAAGGTGCGCCACAGGGTTCGTTACGCAGATAGGTCGATTCGGAGCGCGAGAGGAGGCCGGCGAGGAGCGCGCCGGGAACCGGCTTTTCACTCTTCCATTTTTCGCCTACGGTCGCACCCTTTTGCGGAATGTTTTCGCCGGAGGTAACTTCCTGCAGCCAGGAAAGCTCCGGCGTGAGGGCTTTCAGGGAATCGCCTGAAACTGCCGCGGTCAAGTCCCGAACGTTTGTGACGGAGCTGTCCGAACCCAATGTGAATTCGAAAGTTCGGCCTTCGAGGCTATTGAAACGAGCGGCGAAGGAGCGGGCGGTAAGGTCGAGCGCGTCGGTTTCCGATTCGGCGTTGGATTTTTCGTAGACCGCGCGCAGGCGAATTTTGCCATCGGTTGCTACAGCGAGCACTTCCAGGCGGACTTGCATGTGGATGGCGCCGCTGGATTGCGAGCCGCCTTCGGGATTGACGATGGGGCTCGTGGTTTTGCCCGTGGTTTTGATGGTCGATTCGATGCGGTAGCGAAGGACTTGACCGACAAAGAATTTCGGCGTGAGCTGGACGCGGCCGCTGGCGAAGAGCGGGAATGAGAGAAACGAGATTACAGCGATCGAGAGCAACGCTTTACTTCGCGCATGCATTCAGGAAACGCTAGCACACGGCCGGATGGGTGGCAAACCGCTTGCCGAGTCTCTGCGCGGCACTGAAACCGAGGCTCTGAGAAAAGGGGTGCTGCCTAACGCGAGCGGCGCATGGAGGGGGCAATGGTTGTTACTTGCGGAGCCGCCAGCGTGCCTGCCAGGCGCAAGGAGCCGGCGGTGCCATCTTCATTGGGCGAACCGCTGTGATGCGTCTGCAGGCGCAGGTCGAGATTGCGGCTGAAGTCGATTGTGCCGGAAGCGGTGGCGGAGAGGTCGATGCCGAGGCCCAGCGACAGTGTCTGGAAGTCGATTTTTCGGTTCGCGCAGGAAAATGACGCCTCGGCGGAACTGAATTGCGTCGAATTCGCGCCGGGCGAGCCGCCTCGCTGCGGATTCAGCAGATCGACGTTCATGAGTTTCGCGGAGATCGCTCTCGCTGTGCCCTGGCAGGTGAGTGAGGCTACGATGGCGGAGCGATTGGCGCCGGTTGCAGTTATCGAGATTTGCCCGTCGGCTGATTTTGCGGTGATGCCGGTGAGAGCGGGCGTAGTCGCGACGAGCGCCGCCGCGTCGATGCGCGTAAAATCTAGATTCGCGTGATAGATGGGAGAGGCAGCTACGTTGGCGGCCAGAGTTCCTGCGATCTGCCCGCCGTAGAACTGGCCGGTCGCGTTTTCGAACGCGAGATGGCGGCCGTCGATTTTCAGATCGCCCTGGAGCTTGCGGATGGCGAGAGGCACGAGCGCGAACTGATCGAGGGCAAGATGTCCCGACGCGCGGAGAGATTCCGGCGCGGCCGTGCTCGGGGAGCGCGAATTGAGAAACGGCAGCACGCGATCGATGAAACTTTCGCGCCAAGCGGGATTGAGCCATCGGTCAAGGTCGGCGGCGGCGAGCTCATCGCCCGAGAGAGAAAATTGCCACTCGCCGGCAGGATCATTTCCATTGTAGTGGCGGTCGAACGAGCCGCTCCAGTGCGCGCCGAAAGCTTCCGCCGATGCCAGCGCGACGTGGCGTGAGCCCGGCTTCCATTCGGTGACGGCGTTGATCCCTCCGATCGGCTGATTCAGGAATGGCACGCGAAGCGTAGCGACGCCCGGCCCCGCCCCCCAATTTATGAAGCCGACCGGCGCCGCGGACCAAGGATAGGTAGCACCCTGCCATCGCAGGTCGGCTCGGACGGGTCCGGAAACATCCCAGCCTCGCGCGACATTCCATCCGAGTGCTCCCGCTAGGGCGATCACTTCGTGAACGTCGGAGACGTTCGCGGAAACCTGCAGGGTATTGAATCCGGCGCGTCCTGATTGCGGCGGGGATTCGAAATGGAGCGCATTCTCGGGCGGCCCGAAATTCAAGGCGACCGAAGGAAATGAAACGAAGCCGTCGTCGTAGCGCAGGCTGAGTTCGCCCAAGTGCCCGGGGTGGCGAAGGCCCGGCGCTGACACATCGATGCCGGCGCTTGAAACCACCGCGCTCGTGAGGCGAGGAGGCCAGTCTGAGAACTCCGCGTGACTGTGAGCAAAGCCCCGGGCACTCAGACCGGGAGCCATGCCGGAATGAAATGCGGCGACCCAGGCCAGAGCGTCCTCCATATCAATGCCTACGTCCGAGAAAATGACGCGCGTCGGCCCAACCGACCGTTTGTCAAGCGGCCCTTCGCGGGCCCAGCTGAGAGTTCCAGTCGCCTCGGCGTGAGAATGCGGCGCGTCGAGCGAAGCCTGCGAGATATCGACAGACGGCGCGTAAGGATTCCAGATCGCGAGAGCGCTCAGATTGACCGAAGGATTGTCGGAACGCGGAGCGAGATCCCATCGATGAATTTGCCGCAATTGTGCGCGGGCCTTCAAAGTCCAGGCATCGCCGCTGTCGCCGGTGCGAGCATCGATCGCGAGCGCGATGCCGCCGCGGATACCGTCGTCGTTTCCGGTGGCGAGGCGCAACACGTCCGAGATGGACGCATCGGCCCAGTTGATGTCGAACAGCGCAGGGCGAAGACGCGATGAAGTGCCGCCGAAATCCCCCGAGAAATGAATCGTCCCGGCCTGCTGCGTGACGACGGCGGCGCGCCAGGGAGTGGCTTCGAGATTCATGCGCCAGCGTCCGGGGCGATCGGTCTCCACAGTTCCCTGCAGGTCGACGAATGCGAAGGGAAGCTTTTCGTCGCCGTTCTTGAAGTTGATGCGGCCGCCGTCAACTTCAACGCGGCGAAAGCGGAGCGCCGAGGACGGAAACGCCGGACCGACGGGCACCGGCGATGCCGGGTGAGCGCCTGGCTGCGGAAGCCACTCTGTGAGATTCCAGTCGCCAGCCACATTGCGCACCAGATTCAGGCTGGGGCGGCTCAGCGAAAGCGTGCCGAATTCGACGCGGCCCCGCAGCAAGCTGGTCCAGCGGAGGCGAACGGTCATCGAGTCGGCGCGGAGGAAATATTCCTGGCCGAAGCGGGGATCTTCCTGAACGATGACCGAATTTGCCTCGAGGGCAAAGCCATCCCACAGGCTGAAAGCGTAACTGCCTACGTCGACAGGACGGCCAAACGCGGATTGCAGGTGCGCGGTGAGAATCTTGCGGATGCCGGTATGTTGAACGGCCAGCGAAAGGGCTTCCGACAGGACCCAGAGAATCACGATCAGCAGGGCGATCCGTCTGATCCAGCGGGCGGACGCGCGCGTGTGCGACGGATCCGGCGGGACAGCTTCCTGGCGAGGAATCGTTTCTGTGATGGTTTCAGACATCGTGGACTGGCAGCACCCGGCGATTCATGTCCGCACGGAAGCGGCGGCGATCAGTGAACCTCGCGCAACATCCTGTGCCAGCGGGTGCGGCTGGTGAGATGGATCAGACCGTCGCCAATCCCGCGGATGGCGCCGACGAGACTGCGATCATTGTAGTCCTCCGCAGTCGCCTGGACGGACCAATAAATCACCATGGGGCGGCCCATGATGGCGCGGCGATCAACGAAGCCCCAGTAGCGGCTGTCCCAGCTGCGGTCGCGGTTGTCACCCATGACGAAATAGTGGTCTGGCGGAACGATGAGCGCAGCGTGCTGGACGTGATCCAGAATTTCGTCCGCCCACTCGGGGCGCAGGGCATACCGCCTGAAATCTTCGTTGATGGGAGGAAAATTGTCGGCGAAGGAATCGTCCTGCGAGGGATCGTGGACGACGTAGGGCTCATCGAGTAGCCCTCCGTTGACGAAAACCTGCTGATTGATGATGCGGATGTGGTCGCCGGGCAAACCGATCACGCGCTTGACGTAGTGCGGATGATCGTCGAAGGGAAATTTGAAGACGATGATGTCGCCGTGGCGGACTTCACGATAGGGCAGAAATTTTTCGTACCACGCGCCCGTACCACCGAAGAGGAATTTGTTGACGAGTAGATGGTCGCCGACAAGAAGCGTGGGCTCCATGGACTGCGAAGGAATTTTGAAGGCCTGAACGATAAACGTGGTTCCGAACAGAGCTAGCAACACGGTGACGAGAAGCGATTCGACGACGTCCGCGTAACCAGTACGATGCACCACTGTGCGCGGCGGCAGGGCGACCGGAGCCAAGGTTTCTTCGGGGCCGTGGATGGTGGTGCTGGTTTCGGTCGATTCCATTCAGATGCTTTCACCGGTCTGTGCCAGCGCCTCGAGGGCCAGGCGCGCGGCGGCTTGTTCCGCTTCTTTCTTGCTGAGTCCGGCGGAGGAGGAGAGCTTGCGCCCCTGATGCCAGACATCGACTTCGAAGGTCTTATTATGATCGGGACCCGATTCGCTGTGTACGCGATAAATGGCGACGCCGAGGCCGCGCTGCTGTAGCCATTCCTGCAGGGCGGATTTGAAGTCGGAGCGTTCGAGACCGTCGACGCCGTCAGCGAGCGCGCTATCGAGTAGGCTGCGGCGGAGAAATGCGGCAGCCGCAGCCAGACCGGCGTCCAGATAGATGGCGCCGACCACGGCTTCGTAGGCGTCCGCGAGCAGGCGTTTTTTTTCGCGGCCGCCGGTTTTTTCCTCGCCCGGACCGAGCCGCAGATGGCCGCCGAGCTTGAGCCGGCGAGCTGCACCGTGGATCGAAGACGCGCTCACCAGACGGGCCAGACCTTTCGAGAGCTGGCCAGAATCCCAGTCGGGAGAGGATGCGAAGAGAAATTCACTGGCGACCAGGCCGAGAACCCGGTCGCCCAGGAATTCGAGCCGCTCGTTGTCGATATCGCCGGAATTCTGGCGATGCGAGCGGTGCGTGAGAGCGCGCTCGAGCCTTTCGGGTTTCTCGAAGCGATGTCCGAGCAACGTCTCAAGCGCGCCGAGCTCGTCTGCGGTCATCGCGGGATCGCCTCTTTCGGCTACTTGGCCTGCTGCTTCTTGTCGTTTTCAGCGCTTTGCTTGCAGCGATCCTGAAGGCCCCCCATGATCTGGCTGCACTTCGTATAGGCTTCGATGGCTTCGGGATACTTGCTCTGCTTGTCGAGATCGAGGCCGAGGACGAAGAAGTCGGTGGCATCGGGAGACGGAGAGGCCTGCGTGGCCTGCTGAAGCTCGGTAACGGACTCGCCCCATTGCTGCTTGCGGAAATAGACGAGGCCGAGGCCGCTGTGAGCTTCGCCGAGCACGGACGATTTAGACTGAGTGAACTGATCGTCGGTGAGACCGGGGGGCTTCGGCATCGCGCCGATCACGTCGATGGCATGCTTCTCGTATTTCTCGGCTTTGTCGAGATTGGCTGAGGCGTCGGGCGAGGTCGGGTCGAAGACGTGCGGAATCACCCAGCCCACGATGGCGAGCATAGTGACATCGT
>DATNKM010000038.1:0-29033 GCA_035603395.1 Candidatus Acidiferrales bacterium | reverse complement strand
GAGACCGTTCCCGGCGAGGCGGGGAAGAGTTTTAATTACACGTTCAAGCAGCCGCTTGGAGTGGTCGGTGCGATCACGCCGTGGAATTTTCCGGTGGCGATTCCGGTGTGGAAGGCGGCGCCGGCGCTGGTGGCAGGGAACACGATGGTGCTGAAGCCGGCGGAATTGACGCCGGAATGCGCGGCGAAAGTGGTCGAGATATTTCAGGAAGCTGGATTGCCTGCCGGCGTGCTGAACATGGTACTGGGGCTCGGCGAGGAAGTGGGCGACGAGCTGCTGCAGGACGCCGCAGTACGGGCGATTTCGTTCACGGGATCGAACGAAGTGGGCGGCCTGATTTATTCGCTGGCGGCGCGGCAGATGAAAAAGTGCCAGTGCGAGATGGGCGGGAAGAACCCGGTTGTCGTGCTGCGGGATGCCGATCTTGGACTGGCGGTGGAATCGGCGGTGATGGGGGCGTTCGGGTCAAGCGGGCAGCGCTGCACGGCCACGAGCCGCGTGGTCGTTGAAGATGCGATCGCGGATCGTTTTGTGGAGATGGTTGTGGAGCGGGCGCGGAAGTTGCGCGTGGGCAACGGGCTTGATGCGGATACCGATGTGGGGCCGCTGGTCGACGAGCAGCAGCTGAAGACGGTGCTGCGCTATCTGGAGATCGGGAAAAGCGAAGCGAAATTGATGCTGGGCGGGTCGCGCATGTCGGGCGCCGGGTTTGATGATGGTTACTTCGTGGCACCGACGGTGTTCGATCGCGTCGCCTGGGATAGCGCGATCGCGCAGGAGGAAATTTTCGGGCCGGTGCTCTCCGTCATTCGCGTGGCGGATTTCGAGGAAGCGATCCGCGTGGCGAATTCGGTAAAGTATGGCTTGTCGAGCTCGATTTACACGAACGACGCGCGAAAAATGTTCGAGTTCATCGACCGGATCGAGACGGGCATGACGCATGTGAACGCGCCAACGGTGGCGAGCGAGGCGCAGATGCCTTTCGGTGGAATGAAAGCAACTGGCGTGGGGCTGCGCGAGATCGGACGCGTGGCCATCGATTTTTATACCGAATTGAAAGCCGTCTATATCGACTACGCGCCGCCGAAGAAATGAGCGCCGCGTGATCGCCGATCCGCGATGAGCGAAACTACCCCGCCCCCAGCCGGCGCGCAAGCCAGCGACAGTTTCGACGCGCAATCCCTTCGCGGCAGCTCCCTCTACAACGAAGACCTCGCACCTGTGCCGGCCGCACGGCGTGTCTGGGGCACCTACAATTACGCCGCGCTGTGGATCGCGATGAGCGTCAACATTCCCACGTACCTGCTTGCGAGCTCGATGATCGCCGGAGGCATGAGCTGGAAGCAGGCGATTCTTACGGTGTTTCTCGGCAACGTGCTGGTGCTGATTCCGATGCTGCTGAACGCGCACGCCGGCGCTGAGTACGGGATTCCGTTTCCGATTTTCGCGCGGTCTGCATTCGGCGTGCTGGGCGCCAACGTTCCTGCCCTGCTGCGCGCGCTGGTGGCGTGCGGATGGTTTGGTATTCAGACTTGGATCGGCGGCGAAGCGATTTACGCGATGGTGGTGGCGCTGGATCCGGCCTTAAAAACCGCCGTCTGGGGCGTGCCGGTGTGCTTCGGGGCTTTCTGGTTGCTCAATCTGATCGTGATCGTGCGCGGCATTCAGACGATTCGCTTCCTGCAGGGAATTACGGCGCCGTTTCTGCTGCTGATTGGTCTGGCACTGCTGCTCTGGGCGCGCGCGAAGGCCGGCGGCTTCGGTCCCATGCTCGCGACGCCCTCGAAATTCCAGACCTTCGGCGAGTTTTTCCGGTTTTTCGTTCCGTCGCTGACCGGAGTCGTCGCATTCTGGTCCACCGTGGCGCTGAATATTCCCGATTTCACGCGCTACGCGCGCGGCCAGCGCGAGCAGATGCTCGGCCAGGCGCTTGGCCTGCCGACCACGATGACGTTTTATTCTTTCATCGGGATCGCCGTTACGTCCGCGACGGTCGTGCTCTTCGGCCAAGCGATTTGGGATCCGGTTTCGGTTCTCTCGCGACTGGGCAATCCGCTGGCGGTGGTCGTGGCGATGATTGCGCTGCTGATGGCCACGCTCAACGTCAACGTCGCTGCGAACGTCGTCTCGCCTGCCAATGATTTCTCAAATCTCTGGCCGCGGCGCATCAGTTTCCGCACCGGCGGCATTCTCACCTGTCTGATTGGCGTGCTCATGCAGCCGTGGAGGCTGCTCGCGAGCTATGGGAATTACGTTTCTGGATGGTTGGTCGGCTATTCCGGATTCCTGGGGCCGGTTGCAGGAATCCTGATCTGCGATTATTTCGTGCGCCGCAAGAAAATCCTGATTCCGCTGGATTTGTATCGCCGCGGGGGCGTTTATGAATTTTCTAGCGGCGTAAACTGGAAGGCGATTCTAGCACTGGTGGCGGGATCGGCCGTCGCCTTCGTTGGCTTGATCTATGCGCCGCTCCGCGCCCTCTACGACTACGCCTGGTTCGTGGGCTTTGGCGTCAGTTTCGTGGTGTACTGGGCGCTGACGGTTCGCGAAGCACGCTAGTCCCCGCTCGGGAACGGCAGTGTCAGCGTGGAGTCCGATTGGCGGACGCGGTCGTTCCAGCTCATGGGCGGCTCGCCGATATCGATCTGCTGCATGGTGATGCAATTCTCCACCGGGCAAACCAGCGCGCACAGGTTGCAGCCGACACATTCCTCCTCGATGATTCGCGGCACGTGCACGCCGAATCCGCCGGTGTTTTTCTTCTCCACATCCTTGTAGGGCTCGATCGACTGGTGCGCGCCGTCCTCGCACGCCACGTAACAGAGCTGGCAGCCGATGCACAGGTCCGAATCAATTTTGGCGACCACCTTGTAATTCAGGTCCAGGTCGCCCCAGTCCTTCACGTTCGGCACCGCGCGCCCGCGAAAATCCTCGATCGTGTGAAATCCGTGCGCGTCCATGTACTCCGACAGCCCGTCGATCATGTCCTCGACGATCCGGAATCCATAGTGCATCGCCGCCGTGCACACCTGCACGGTCGAAGCACCCACCGCAATATGCTCCGCGGCGTCGTTCCAGTAGCCGATCCCCCCGATTCCGCTGATCGGCAAGCGCGAAGTCTTCGCCACGGTTGAAACCAGATGCAGCGCAATCGGCTTCACCGCCGGGCCGCAATATCCGCCGTGCGAAGATCTCCCGCCGACCACGGGCCGCGGCGAAAAGCTTTCGAGATCGACGCCCATCAGCGAATTGATCGTATTGATCAGGCTCACGGCATCGGCGCCGCCACGTTCGGCCGCGGCGGCCATATGCGCCACGCTCGTGACGTTGGGAGTCAGCTTCACGATCACGGGAATCCGGGCCGCTTCCTTTACCCATGCCGTGATCATCTCCGTATATTCGGGCACCTGCCCGACGGCGGCGCCCATGCCGCGCTCGCTCATCCCGTGCGGGCACCCGAAATTCAACTCCAGTGCGTCCGCGCCGGCATCTTCGGCGCGCCGGACCATCGCGTGCCAGGATTCGCGCCGCGATTCCACCATCAGCGAGGCGATCACCAGATTTTCCGGATACCGTTTCTTCACTTCGTAGATTTCGCGAAAATTCGTCTCGCTCGGCCGGTCGCTGATCAGCTCGATGTTGTTCAGGCCCATCATCTTCATGCCGTTCAGGTCGATGGCGCCGTAGCGCGAGCTGGTGTTGACAATCGGCTCACCGATGGTTTTCCAGACCGCGCCGCCCCATCCCGCGTCGAACGCGCGCATCACTTGCCCGGCCGTGTTCGCGGGCGGACCCGAGGCAAGCCAGAACGGATTCGGGCTGGTGATCCCTGCGAATTTGACTCTTAAATCAGCCATCGTTCACCTCTCGACCTAACCGCGCGGCACGCCCAGGAACTGATCGAGGCCGCGCGCCGCAGCCATGCCCTCGGCCACCGCGTCCACTACCTCGCTGCCGCCGTTCGTGCAATCGCCGCCGGCGAAGTATTTCTCGTGGCCCGTTTGATGGTGTTCGTCGATTTTCACCGTTCCGTTTTTGCGGATCTCGACGCCTGGGATCGCCTTCAAAAATTCGGTTACGGGCTTCTGGCCCACCGCCCGTACCACCATGTCCACTTCGATCTTGAATTCGCTGCCCTTCACCGGAGCCGGGCTCCGCCGGCCCTTCGCATCCGGAGCGCCTAGCTCTGTCCGCACACATTCAAGTCCGCTGACGGCACCGTTTGTGCCCAGCACGCGCACGGGTTGCGTCTGCCAGAGAAAGCTTACTCCATCCTGTTTCGCCAATTGATATTCGTAGGCGAAGGCCGGCATTTCCGCCTCGCCGCGGCGATAGACGAGATAGACGATTTCCGCGCCGAGCCTCCTCGCCGCCGTCACCACGTCGATCGCGGTATTGCCCGCTCCGATGCACGCCACGCGGCGCCCGATTTCCACGTCGCGGAAGGGCTGCACCTTGGTTCTCTCGATGAACTCGAGCGCGCCATACACACCCTGCAAATCCTCTCCGGGCAGACTCAGAGCCCAGGTGTCGCCCAGTCCGACGCCGAGAAAAATTGCATCGAATTGTTTCTCAAGTTCCGCAAAAGACACCTCGCGCGGGATTTCCGTCCGCTGCCGGAATTTCACTCCGAGATCCTTGATCAAATTGACTTCGCGCACCGCCTCGCTGGCGCGCGATTTGTATGCGGCGATTCCATAGCTATTCAAACCGCCGGGCATATCGTTACGGTCGAAAATCGTGACGTCGTAGCCCCACTTCGCAAGCTCGGCGGCGCAGGCCAGCGACGCCGGCCCCGAACCGATGCAGGCAACGCGTTTGGCGTTCGGCGCGCCTGCGTGAAAGAGTTCAATTTTGTTATCCAGCACGTAGTCTACCGAGTAGCGCTGGAGCCGGCCGATCTCGATCGCCTCCTCGCCCTTTTCGTGCATCACGCACGCGCCCTCGCAAAGCGCTTCCGTGGGGCAGACGCGTCCGCAGCTCTGCCCCAGAATATTCGCGGACAAAATCTCTCGCGCCGACCCGCGCAGATTGCCAGTGGAGATTTTCTTGATGAACGCGGGAACGTCGATATGCGTGGGGCAGGCGATGGTGCAGGGCGCGTCGAAGCAGTAGAGACATCGCGCCGCTTCGATCGCCGCCTGACGCTTGGTCATGGGCGGCGTGATGTCGGCGAAGTTCTTCTCGTACTGTTCCGGGGAAAGCTTCGGCGCCGTGTCGCGAAGCGGCATGGGGAATTCCGTCAGGATCTCCGAATTGCGCGGCCCTGGTTGGGACTTGCTCCGGGCCGTGCCCAGCGTAGCTCAGGCGACATTCTAGCATCAGGAAAAGGGCAAGCAAGTGGGCTGCCGAGAAACCGCGCGGTTGCGCCGCCTTTCGCGAATGCCCTAAGATGCCTCAGCGCGCATTTTCGGGAGGCTTGATGCGTTTTGACACCGTCATCCGGAACGGCACCGTGGTCACCGCGACCGATACGTTCCCGGGCGACGTGGGTATTTCCGGCGGCAAAATCACGGCGATCGGCCAATCGCTGCCGATCGAAAATACGGGGAACGTGATCGACGCTGCCGGGATGCTGGTGATGCCGGGCGGCATCGATGCGCACACGCACCTCGACATGCCCTTCGGCGGCACCACCAGCGCCGACGATTTCGAATCCGGCACGATCGCCGCAGCCTATGGCGGTACCACCACGCTGATCGATTTCGCCATCCAGCAAAAAGGACAGAGCCTGCGCCAGGCGTTTGAAACCTGGATGAAAAAAGCCGACCGTAAGGCGGTGATCGACTACGCGTTTCACTGCATCATTACGGACCTCGGCTCGTCGCAGCTGGAGGAAATGGGCGCGCTGATCCGCGAGGGCGTTTCGAGCTTCAAATTGTTCATGGCGTATCCGGGCGTGCTGATGGTGGACGACGCCACGATCTTTCGCGCCATGTCGCAAGCCGCGAAATACGGCGGCCTGATCTGTATGCACGCGGAAAATGGCGGCGTGATTGACGTGATCGTGCAGAAAGCGCTGGCGGAGGGCAAGCGCTCACCGAAATATCACGCGCTTACGCGGCCCACCACGGCGGAGGGCGAAGCGACGGCGCGCGCCATCGCGCTGGCGGAAATGGCCGGCTCGCCCGTCTATATCGTGCATCTTTCCTGCAACGACGCGCTCGAAAAAGTCCGCGAAGCGCGCGACCGCGGCGTGCCGGCCTACGCCGAAACCTGCCCTCAATACTTATATCTTTCACTCGACAAAATGGACGCTCCCGGCTTCGAGGGCGCGAAGTACGTCTTCACGCCGCCGCTGCGCGAAAAATGGCATCAGGAAAAGCTGTGGCAAGGTCTCGCGCAGGACACGCTGCAGGTTGTTTCAACCGATCACTGCCCTTTCTGCATGAAGGAACAGAAGGAGCTTGGCAGAGACGACTTCACGAAAATTCCCAATGGCGGCCCGGGCATCGAGCACCGTTTGAGCCTGATTTATACGGGCGGCGTGCACGGCGGAAGATTTTCGCCGAATCGTTTCGTGCAACTTGTCGCCACCGCTCCGGCGAAGCTTTTCGGACTCTATCCGCGCAAGGGCACGATCGCCCTCGGCTCGGATGCCGATCTCGTCGTGTTCGATACGAATGCCGAGCAGGTGATCAGCGCGGCGACGCATCATATGAAAGTCGATTACTCGATGTTCGAGGGAATCAAAGTGAAGGGCCTCCCGAAAAGCGTGCTCTCTCGCGGGCGCACGATTATCGAAAACGGTAAATTCGTCGGCAAAGCGGGTAGCGGAGAATTCATCCGGCGGCAAACTTACGCCGGCGTGTGAAAAACCTATGCGCAAATTGCTGATCCAAAACGCCATGGTCATCACCATGGAACCCAAGCAGGGCGATTTGCGGCCGGGCGATGTGCTCGTCGAAGGCGACCGGATCGCCGCGGTCGGCGAGCGTGTTCATGCGCCGGATGCGGAGCTTTTCGACGCGAGCGCTTTCATCCTGATTCCCGGTTTGATCAACGCGCACATGCACACCTGGCAGACCGGCCTGCGTGCCATCTCCGCAAACTGGACGCTGCTGGAATATTTTCGCTGGGTGCACGCCGGCCTTGCTACGCGCTTCCAGCCCGAGGACATCCGCATCGGCACGCTCGCCGGCGCGCTGAATCAGATCAATTGCGGCACCACCACGCTGGTCGATTGGTGCCACAACAATCCCACGCCCGCGCACACCGATGCGGGGATCGAAGGCCTGCGCGAATCCGGAATTCGCGGTGCATTTTTCCATGGTTCGCCGAAGCCCGATCCCAAGCCCGGCGAAAAACATTTCTCGGAGGTTCCGCATCCGCGCGCGGAAGTCGAACGCCTGCTGCGCGGCCCATTCGCCTCTCGAGATCAGCTGCTTACGCTCGGCCTCGCCATCCTCGGACCACACTATTCGACGCTCGACGTTTCGGTCCATGATTTTCGAATGGCGCGCGAACTGGGTCTGGTCGCGTCGATGCATCAGGGGGGCGGCGCGGCGAAAACTCCGGGCGGATGGGACGCGCTGGAGCGCGACGGACTCGTCGGCGACTACGTGAATATTGTTCACGGCAACGATCTGGCGGACGATCGCCTGAAGCGCTTCGTCGACCTCGGAGTCACGTTTTCCGTCGCGCCCGAAAACGAAATGGCGCAGGGGCACGGCCATCCGATCACGGGCCGGCTGCGCAAACTCGGCACCGCACCCTCGCTCGGCGTCGATCTGGAAAGCGTGATCTCGGGCGACATGCTCACCGTCACGCGCATGGCGCTCGAGCATCAACGCGCGCTCGACAACGCCGAATGCCGCACCGCGACGGGTGGAATCCCCGCCACCTCCACGATTCCCGCACGCGAGGCGCTGCGCTGGATCACCGTCGAAGGCGCGCGCATGCTCGGCATGCAGGATCGGCTCGGCTCCATCGCGCCGGGCAAGCAGGCCGACCTTGTTTTCATCTGTGCGGACGCGCTGAATCTCTGGCCCGTGCACGATCCGGTTGCAACCGTAGTAATGCAGGCGAATCTTGCGAATATCGATTCGGTGATGATCGCCGGCAACTGGCGCAAGCGCGACGGCAAACTGCTTTACGGCGATCTCGATCGCGTAAAGTCCGAGCTTTTGCGTTCCGCAGGCCGGATTCTCGGCGAGCTCGGTTGGCATCCGGATTCGGGGCGCACGGAATCCGTAGTACAGACGGCCCCGCACTAAAGAAAGAGGGATTCTCGAGATGAAAGTCGGTTTCCTCGGCCTCGGCAATATGGGTTCGGAAATGGCTCGCAATCTGATCAAGGCGGGCCATTCGCTCACGGTTTACAACAAAACGCAGAGCCGCGCGGAAGAGCTCGCCTCGCTCGGCGCCAAAGTGGCACGCACGCCGGGACAAGCCGCATCGGACGTCGAAGCCATCATCACCATGGTCGCGGACGACGCGGCTATCGAGAGCATCGTCCTCGGCCACAACGCTGCGATCCATTCGTTGCCCGCCGGCGCTGTCCACATTGCCATGAGCACCATGAGTGTTGCGATGTCCCGCCGGCTGGTCGCCGCGCATCGCGAGCGGCGGCAGCATTTCGTGTCCGCTCCCGTTTTCGGGCGCCCGGATGCCGCGGAGGCGGCCAAGCTGGTGATCGCCGCCGCTGGTCCGGCCGATCAAATCGCGCGCTGCCAGCCGCTCTTCGACGCCATGGGCCAGAAAACCTACGTGGTCGGAGACGATCCGCCGGCTGCCAACGTCGTGAAAGTCGCGGGGAATTTTCTAATCACCGTGGTGATCGAAAGCCTCGGCGAATCGTTTGCCCTGATCAAGAAATCCGGTGTGGATGCGGATAAATTTCTCGAAGTGCTCGTCGGCTCGCTTTTCGCCGCGCCCGTCTATCGGACGTACGGCCCGATGGTTGCCGCGAATAATTTCGAGCCCGTCGGCTTTCGGATGGCGCTGGGCATGAAGGACAATCGCCTCGTTCTTGCCGCCGCCGAAGACGTCGCCGTGCCCCTGCCGCTGGCAAGCCTGATTCGCGACCGCATGCTCGCGGCTACGGCGCAGGGAATGGCCGACGCCGATTGGTCCGCTATCGCGCGCCTGTCGTTCAAGGAAGCGGGGCTCTGATGTGTGGAATCTGCGGCGTGGTCGGGATCGAATCGCGCGAAGCGAGCGAGCCCGTCGTCCGCCGCATGATGGCTGCGATGTTGCATCGCGGCCCGGATGAAGAGGGGATTCTGTTCGCGCCGCCGGTCGCGGCGGGGATGCGCCGCCTCAGCATTGTCGATCTGGCCGGAGGCAGCCAGCCGGTCTCAAACGATGCCGGCACGCTCGCGATTGTTTATAACGGCGAAGTCTACAATTTTCTCGAGTTGCGCGCGGAGCTTGAATCCGCGGGTCACCGTTTTCGCACGCGCTCAGATACCGAAGTCGTCCTGCGCGCCTATGAAGCGTGGGGCGAGCGCTCGGTTGAGCGGCTGCACGGGATGTTCGCGTTTGCGATCGTCGAAATGCCGCAGGGCCGTGCGGGTCGCGCTGCGCGTGTGTTTCTGGCGCGCGATCGCATGGGCATCAAACCCCTCTATTACGCGCTCGTCGCGGGAAAACTCGTCTTCGCATCGGAGGTTCGCGCGCTTCTCGCCAGCGGCCTCGTCCCGGCGCGTATGTCCGCGGTAGCGATTCCCGGGTATTTGCTTTTTGGTTCGGTTTGCGAGCCGCAGACGCTGATCGAGGAAGTTTCCTCGCTTCCGCCGGGCCATCGGATGACCTTCGCCGCGGAAAATCGAGTCTCCGCTGCGCCTGTGCCAAAGCGATATTGGGACGCTCCGGTCGAAACGCGCGAGTCCGCGCCCGCGCCGGAGACTGCGCGAAGAACTCGGGCGCTGCTCGAAAAAGCGGTTGAAGGTCACCTGATCGCCGATGTTCCGGTCGGCGTCTTCCTCAGCAGCGGCCTCGATTCCACCGCCATCGCTGCTCTCGCGAGCCGCGCCCGCGCCCCAATTCACACCTTCACCGTCGCTTTCGCCGATGCGGACAAGGACTTCAGCGAAGCCGAAATTGCCCGCCGCACCGCGGCGCGTCTCAAAACGGATCATCGCGAGCTCACGCTTTCCGGCGACGAAGTTCTCAGCCGCCTCGATGAAGCCATCCACGGCTTCGATCAGCCCAGCATGGACGGCATCAACACCTACTTCGTCTCCTGGGCCGCGCGCGAGTCAGGACTAAAAGTCGCCCTCTCCGGTCTCGGCAGCGACGAACTTTTCGGCGGTTACGGCACGTTCACCTCGACGCCGAAAATAGCCCGCGCCATGCGGTTCGCTCGCATGCTCCCGCCTCCGCTGCGAGCTCTCGTCGCGAACGCCCTCTCGAGATCGAACGGATTCGGCTTGACGCCGGACTCTTCGCGCAAAGCAACAGCAGCCGTTCTTGATCCCACGGCGCTGCCGCATCCGTATTTCTTCACTCGTTTGCTCTTCACTCCTGAAAATGCCGCCGCCGGACTTCACAGTGCGTATTCCGCCTGGAAGAATTCGCCGTCGTGCCGATGGTTTGCTGATGCCACCGCCCGCGCTCGCTCGATGGATGATTTCACCGCGGTGTCGTGGCTCGAACTGCGCTCCTACATGCTCAACACGCTGTTGCGCGACACCGACGCCATGAGCATGCGCCACTCGCTTGAAGTGCGCGTCCCGTTTCTCGATGCGCCGCTCGTCGATTACGTCCTGTCGCTGCCTGAAAAAGCCAAGCACCCCACGGCGCGCCCCAAATCACTGCTCGTCGAAGCGCTCGGCGATGTCTTTCCCGAAGAACTTCTCGCGCAGCAGAAGCGCACGTTCACGTTTCCGTGGGAGAATTGGTTGCGCGGTACGCTCGGTGAGCGCGTAGCCGCGGGCATTGCGGATTGGTCGCCATCTCTTGAGCAGCAGCTCGCGCGCGAATTCGCGGAAAAAGTGTGGAGCGACTATCTCGCGGGCCGCACCACCTGGTCGCGTCCCTGGAGCCTGTACGTGCTGAACGAATGGGTGAAGCGCAACGTCACCGTCGGCAGCGCTCCCAGCGTCGATCAATCGAAATCCGCCGCAGTGGCTATCTCGTGAGAGCGGATCGGTAGCGAGGAATCGACCGGCAGCATCCAACAACCGATGATCATTCTGGGAGTTAACGCCTATCACGCCAACGCCTCCGCGGCCATCGTGGTCGACGGCCGCCTGATCGCCGCCGTCGAGGAAGAGCGCCTCAACCGCGTGAAATACGCCGCCGGTTTGCCCGCCCGCGCGATTGGGTTCTGCCTCGATCGCGCCGGCGTGAAGCTTTCCGAAGTCGATCACATCGCGATTCCGCGCGATCCCTACGCGCGCCTCGGCACCAAGCTGCGCTTCGCCATGCGCATGCCGAAATTTGCGCTCGATCGCTTGCGCGTGATGAAGAAATTTGCGGGTGTTCGCGAAGATCTCGCATCCGCCTTTGAAATCGGGCCGGATGTGATCCGCGCCCGGTTCCATCGCATCGAGCATCACCGCGCCCACATGGCCAGCGCCTTTTTCGTGTCGCCGTTCGAAACGGCGGCCGTGCTTTCCGCCGACGGCCTGGGCGATTTCGCCAGCTTCATGTGCGCGTCCGGTGAAGGCCCGCGCATGCGCGTTCTCGGCGAAGTGGCGTTCCCGCATTCGCTCGGCATGTACTACACCGCGCTCACGCAATATCTCGGCTTCTGGAAATTCGGCGACGAATACAAGGTGATGGGCCTCGCCGCATACGGTCAGCCGGAATTTCTCGACGAGTTCCGCCGCATCGTCCGCGCCGAAGGGCCGCATTCCTTCCGGCTGGGTCTCAAATATTTTATTCACCAGTCCCAAGGCTCCGAAATGACCTGGCGCGACGCAAGCAGCACGCCGGTCCTCGGCCGCCTTTTTTCGCCGTACCTTGAAAAACGACTCGGCCCCACGCGCAAAGCGGACGAACCGCTCACCCAGCGCCACCACAATCTCGCCTCGAGCCTGCAGGCCGCGCTCGAGGAAGTTCTCGTCTCCTGCTGGAGGGGCCTGGCCGCCGAAACCCGCCAGAAATCGCTGTGTCTCGCCGGAGGCGTCGCGTTCAACTGTGTCGCGAACGCAAAAGTTCTCACCACCACTCCGTTCGAGCGTGTCTACGTGCAGCCCGCCGCAGGTGACGCAGGCCTTTCCGTCGGCGCCGCTTTTGCCGTACAGCATGAAATCCTCGGCCGCCCGCGGGAGTTCACGATGGAGCATGCTTACTGGGGCCCCGAATATTCCGCCGCGCAGATGAAACAGGTTGCCGCCAGCGCATCAGGCTCCGGCGAAGCCGCCGTCGCCGAGCTTGAGGAAACCGCGCTCCTGGAATCGACCGCGCGCCACATCGCCGCAGGGAAAATCGTCGGATGGTATCAGGGCGCTGCCGAATGGGGTCCGCGCGCCCTCGGCAATCGCAGCATCCTGGCCGATCCGCGCCGCCCCGAGATGAAGGACATCCTCAATCGCCGGATCAAGCACCGCGAAATTTTCCGCCCCTTCGCGCCCTCGATCACCGAGGAGGCGGTCGGCGAGTTTTTCGAGCAGACGCATCCCTCGCCGTTCATGACCTTCGCCTACCCCGTGCGCGCCGAAAAACGCTCCGTGATTCCCGCGCCCACGCACGTCGACGGCACCGCCCGCCTGCAAACCGTCAGCCGCTCCGCCAATCCTTTATATTGGAAACTTCTGCGCAAAGTCGGCGATCTTACCGGCGTGCCGGTCGTGCTCAACACATCCTTCAACGACAACGAGCCGATCGTTTGCCGCCCCGAAGAAGCACTCGACTGTTTCCACCGTACCCAAATGGACGTCCTGGTGATGGGCAATTCGATCCTGGAGAAGAAATCCGCGGCAGCTCTCGCCGGCGCAAGCGGTCGGGACGATTCCGGCGAGCGCTTCGCCGCGCCCGCCAAGTAAAACCGCATGCACATCCTGCTCTTCAACGAATACTACCCGCCTGACACATCCGCCACCGCCAAGATCGCCGTCCAGATCGCCGAAACTCTCGCGCGGCGCCACAAAGTCACCGTCGTTGCCGGCCGACCGTCCTACGATCCCGACGAATACTATCCGTTTGCTTTTTTGCGCCGCTGCGAACGCAATGGCGTCGTGGTCGAATGCGTCGGTTCCACCGCCTATCCCCGCCATCGCATGCGCCGCCGCGTCTCGAACTACCTCACCTATCTCGCGCTGGCCGTCCCGCGCGCCATCGCGCTGCGCCCCGACGTCGTCCTGGCGATGACCGATCCGCCCGTTGCCGGAATCGCCGGAGCATTCGTCGCCCGCAGGCTCGGGTGCCCGTTTGTCTACAACATTCAGGATATGTATCCGGACATGGCGCTCGGCGGCGAGATCGTCCGCCCCAGCGCGTGGGTCGATCGCTGGGAAAAGATGCATCGCCGCGCACTGCATCAAGCCGCCCGCGTCATCGTGCTTGGTGACGACATGCGCGAACGTATCCTCGCCAAGGGAGTCGCGCTCGATCGCGTCGTCGTCGTCCGTCACGGCACATCGTTTCCGGAATCGACGCCCGACCCGTCCGATCCCCTGGTGCAGAAAATAGTGCAGGAAATCCGCTGCGGCTTCCCCTTCGTCCTAATCCACGCCGGGAATCTCGGCTTCTACGGTTCCTGGAACACCCTCCTGGCCGCCGCGAAAATTCTGAGCAACGAAAAGACGGGCCTGGTGTTCGTAGGAGGTGGCGCAAATCGCGACGCCGTGGGCGCGTCCGCCGCGGATTTGCCGAACGTTCGCTTCGTGACGTTTCGTCCAGCGAGCGAAATCCCGCACGTGATGATGGCGGGAGACGTTCACATCGTCACCGTGCGCCGGGGACTCGAGGGCGTCGTGGTTCCAAGCAAGCTCTATTCAATTCTCGCGGCCGGCAGACCCGTTCTCGCCGTCGCTGCATCCAACAGTGACGCGGCGCGCATCGTAACCGGAGCCGGATGCGGCCTCGCGGCTGACCCGGACGATCCGGCCGCCGTGGCCGCCGCCATTCGTGAGCTTCGCAGCGACCCTGCAAGGCTCGCCGAAATGGGCCGCCGCGCGCGGGAAACCGCAAACCGGTATGCTAGAGTGAATGAGCTAGGCCGCTACGTCGAGGTCGTCGAGCAAGCGGCGTCCGGAAAAAACGGAACGCACTAGATGGTTCTCTCTTCCGATCTGATCGCCTTCGCCGTCGCCCTCATGGGATCGCTGCTGCTCACCGTCCCGGTCCGCCGTCTCGCCCTGCACTTCGGCATGGTCGACCTTCCCGGTCCGCGCAAAGTTCACCTAAGCCCCATCCCGCTCCTGGGCGGCATCGCCATCTATCTCGGCTTCGTCCTTGCCATTCTGTTCACCCTTCGCGGCGCTCCACACGTCCAGATCGCCGGAATTCTGGCGGGTGCCACGCTGCTTGCCGCTGTCGGTTTGCTGGACGATGGAAAACTCCTGCATCATCAGGTCAAGCTCTTCATCGGCATGCCGATCGCCGCGATCATCCTGATCGTCTCCGGAGTTCGCGCCCAGATTTTCTCGGAGTTCATCCCCGGCGCCGCAGGCCTGGTCCTTGATATCGGTCTCACACTCGTCTGGGTCGTCGGCATCACCGCTTCATTCAGCATTCTCGACCACATGGACGGGCTCTGCGCCGGCATCGCCGCCGTAGCCGCCGGCGTCTTCACGCTGACGGCCACGCTCAATGGGCAAACGATGGTCCGCACGCTGGCGGCCGCCGCTCTCGGCGCCGCTCTCGGTTTCCTGATCTGGAATTTCAATCCTGCGAAAATTTTCATGGGCGATGGTGGCGCCATGTTCCTCGGATTCCTGATGGCCACGCTCGGCCTGAAAATCCGTCCCGAAGGTGCGGCGCATTTCCCGGCCGCGTGGCTCGTTCCCGTGCTGATCCTCGGCGTCACGATCTTCGACACCACTCTCGTCTCGATCTCCCGTTCCCGCCGCGGCTTCATCCCGTTCACTACGCCGGGCAAGGACCACACCGCGCACCGCCTTTCCAATCTCGGCCTCGGCCATCGCGGCGCCGTGATCGTGCTCTATGGCCTCGGCGGGATTCTCGGCGGCCTTGCCATCCTTGTCCCGCGCATCTCGCCCGTTGCCGCATACGCGCTGGCGGGGGTCCTGGCCGTCGCCGGACTCATCGTCGTCGCCTGGCTCGAACGCGCACCCTACGAACGTCAAGTCAAGGGGTAGAGGCGCGGGGCATTCGCCGCCCGCCTGTAAGACGTAACCTTGCCGCACACAGGGCCCGGTTTTTCCCGCGTCCGAAAACCACATATGTTAAATTGATGTTTCACACCAATAAAACGACTTCGAATGACTCGCTTCCACATTCGCACGGTAATCTGCGCCCTTCTGGTCCTCTGCGGAATCCCATTCGCCGCGCATTCCTCGCCTCCGCAGCCCGATGTTCTGCTGCAAACCATGCAGCACGAGCTGAAACGCGCGACCACATCGCTCGCGAAATCCGATCCCGCTCCCTACTACCTCGCCTACGCCGTCAACGACGGCGAAGGCACGACCATCGCCGGCTCCGACGGCGGCTTGATCATTTCCACCACCCAACACCACCGCCAGGCCGACGTGATGATGCGGGTCGGCTCACCCGCTCTCGACAACACTCATTCGCAAAGCCGCCCCTCCGGCATCACTTCCGGCGGCATACCCCTGGGCGATGTTCCCGATGCTCTCTCTCGCGTTCTCTGGCTGCTCACCGATCGCGAATACGAGCAGGCTTCTTCGGCATTCCTGCGCGTTAAGACGAACCAGGCCGTGCAGTCGGCGGAAGAAGACAAGTCCCCGGATTTTTCGCAGGATTCGCCACAGACATTCATCGGCCCGGCCTCGGCGAAGATTCCGAATAATCTGAAGCCTTGGGAAGATCGCGTCCGCCACGTCTCGGAGCGATTCCTGAAATATCCCGACGTCTATACCTCGGTGATACTGCTTTCGAATAGTTCCGGGCGCTCCTACATCACCACCAGCGAGGGTGCGGCTCTCGAGCAATCCTCAGCCACTGCGCGCCTGGTCATCGAGGGTGAATCGCGCGCCGAAGACGGAATGGAATTGTTGCGCGTCGAAACGTTTCAGGAAGCCTCGCCTGACCAGCTCCCTTCGGAAGCGGAATTGGACGCCAAGGTCGATAAAATCGCTGCGGATTTGAAGGCCCTTCGCGCCGCTCCTTCCGCCGAGCCTTACGTGGGCCCGGCGATGCTTTCGGGCCGCGCGGCCGCTGTGTTTTTCCACGAAGTTCTCGGGCATCGCCTCGAAGGGCATCGCCAGCGTGACGAAGGCCAGGGCCAGACCTTCACCAAGAAAGTCGGCCAGCAAGTTCTGCCCCCGTTCCTCACTGTCGTCGACGATCCCACGCTGGCGCAGCTGAACGGAACAAAACTCGCCGGCACCTACGCGTACGACGACGAAGGGGTTCCTGCGCAGAAAGTCGTCGCCGTCGACAATGGAGTCCTCAGAAATTTTCTGATGTCCCGCATGCCCATCACAGGTTTCGATCATTCCAATGGCCACGGCCGCCGTCAGGCAGGCCTCATGGCTACGGGCCGCCAGGGCAACCTGATCGTCACCTCCACACACACGGTAAGCGATTCGGAGCTGCGTGCGAAGTTCATCGAAGAGATCAAGAAACAGAACAAGCCCTATGGCCTTTACTTCGAGGATATTCAAGGCGGCTTCACGCTCACGACGCGCGCCTTGCCCCAGGCGTTTCAGGTGATTCCCGTGATGGTGTATCGCATCTATCCCGACGGCCGCCCGGACGAGCTCGTTCGCGGTGTCGATATCGTCGGCACTCCGCTGCTCTCGCTGAACACCATCCTGCTCACCGGCGACACCCTGCAGGTCTTCAACGGCATCTGCGGCGCCGAATCCGGCCAGATTCCAGTCTCAGCCGCCGCCCCAGCGATGCTTTTCTCCGAAATCGAGGTCCAAAAGAAAGCCAAGGGTTCGCAGCGCCCGCCGATCATCTCTCCTCCCGGCATCGACGCAGCGCCAGCACCCACCGCGGAGAAAAAGCGATGATTCCGGGTAGCGGCGTCCCGCAGGCTCTTCGCCTCTCTCTCCGTAAGGGCGCGCTATGTCGTGCCCGGCAGAATTTCTTGGCTGGACTCGCTCCATTCACCTCGATTGCACGTCCGGCGAAGTTTCTTTTGTTGCTGCTAATCGCGTTCGTGATTCCGTCGATCGCGCGCGCCCAACAACCGTCCGCAGCAAAATCCGATCCCATTCTCAAAGCCATGCAGGAAGAGCTCGACCGCTCCAAATCGCAGCTCAAAATGGAAAATGTTCCTGCGCCCTACTACATCGAGTACCGCGTCACGGACGTCGAGCAATATCAGGCCGAGGCCGCCTTCGGCGCACTTCGCGAAGATCAGTACGCGCACACACGCGTCATCCGCGTCACCGTCCGCGTCGGCGACTACAAACAGGACAGCTACTACGGTCCCGGCGTCGGCGTCTCCACGCTCGGGCCGATCGACGACGATCCTACCCCTCTCCGGTGGCAGCTCTGGTCCGCCACCGACGCGGCCTACAAAATCGCCAGCGAATCTCTCGCCGCGAAACAGGCGCAGATGCGGCAGTACACCGCCGATCAACCTTTCGACGATTTCTCCCACGAGACCGCGCTCGTATCCCTCGAGCCGCTTGCAAAACTCGATTACGATCCAAAGCCTTGGCGCGATGCCCTCGAAAAAGCGACCGCGCAATTCCGCACCGACCTGAAACTCGAATCGCTTACCGCCACTGCCCGCTTCCGCGGCTCGAACGAGTATTTCATTAATACCGAAGGCAGTGTCACGCGCCACGGCGACGCGGTCTATTATTTGAGCGATGAGGGAACCACGCAGGCCGCCGATGGCATGCGCCTCCAGCGCGGCCCCTATTACGCTGCCGCTTCGATCAAAGAGCTGCCGACTCCCGATCAGTTCGTAACCGATACAGCGAAAATGCTGGAAACTCTCAAAGCTCTCCGCGACGCCCCGGTCGTCGAAGAAGACTATCGCGGCCCCGTGCTCTTCTCGAACGACGCTGCCAGCGACGTCTTCTACGGCATGGTCGGCGCCAACGTTCTCGGCAAACGCCCCAAACCCGGCGAGTCCGCGCGCACCATCGGCGACTACGCTTCGAATTACAAGAGTCGCGTCCTTCCAACATTCGTTTCGGTCGAGGACGATCCCACGCTGAAAAGTTTCGGCGGCAAGACTTTAATCGGCAGCTACGATGCTGATGACGAAGGCGTGCGAGCACAGAAAGTCGTCGTCGTGCAGGACGGCCAGCTCGTGAATTATCTGCTGGGCCGCGAACCGATCCGCGATTTCCCGGAATCGAACGGCCACGGCCGCGCCGCCGCAGGACAATCGGCTGGGCCCAGCATGGGCAATCTGATCGTGCGATCGAAGCAGACGCTTTCACCCGACGAAATCAAAGCCAAGCTCCTTGAGCTCTGCCGCCAGGAAAACAGACCCTTCTGTTACTACGTCGAAACTCTCGGCGGCTCCGATTACGAGCCGCGCCTGCTATACCGCGTCTACGTGAACGACGGCCACCAGGAAATCGTACGTGGCGCCGAATTCGACGAGCTTGATACGCGCGCCCTCCGCAACGATCTCGTAGCGGTCGGAAACGATCCGCTGGTCAGCAACCGTGAAGGCACGGTCCCGAGCACCGTAATCGTCCCTTCCATCCTGTTCGACGACCTCGAGGTGAAGCGCACCGACGCCAAGAACGCCAAGCTACCCGAATACCCGCCGCCCGATCTAGTCGGCGCCCACTAGCAACTGGGTTTTGGTGGCAGAACTCATGCCTGCATGGAGGTCTCGCCGGTGGCGAGAACCGAACATCTCTGTCGTCTTACGAACACCGCTTCGCCTGGGCTAGTCGCACGCGCGGAGCGCTCACTCGCGATCGCTCGTGGGGCTCTTGCTTATCTCTTCGATGGGAAATCGAACCTGAATCCAACCCGCCCGGCAATCGGCAATCCCCGCTGCTCGGGCGACAACGACGTCGCCGCCGTCGACACATACTCCTCGTTAAACAGATTCTCGACCGCACTAAATAGCTCGACCCCACGGCCGAAATCCCGCGACACCATCGCATCCATCACGAAAAAATTACCCATCGGCAGCTGGTTCGTGTCGAACTGCATCCCCACAAACCGCCCCTCCAGGGTAAACGAAACAAGCGACGGATTCGTGTACCGGCCCTGGAACGTGAATTCGTTGTGCGGCACCTGCTGCACCCACATATTCACCAGCTGCGGCTGCTCCGGCGCGCTGATCACCGTCGCGTCCACGAACTGATATCCGCCCGAAAGCTCGAACCGGTCCGTAATCCGCGCCAGCCAGTCGATCTCGAATCCCGGCGCGAACGTTTTTCCCAGATTCTCACGCACGAACGTGTTCGTATTCGCCGTCGGCGCGGGGCAAATCGCCGGCACCGGCACGACCTGGCAATTCACGCTCGAAACCGGATCGACGATCGCGTTGATGAATACGCTCCCGCGAATCTGGACGCGGTCGCTCAAGCCGCGCACCGCCACGCCGGCTTCTCCGCCCGTCAGCCGCTCCGCGGTCAGATTCGGATTCGCATCCGTCAAATTGTTCGCCTGCCGGAACGAACGGTAGAGTTCATTCAGCGTGGGCGCGCGAAATGCGCGATAGACGCTCGCCGACCACGACACATGTGAGTTGATCGCGTTCACGATGCTCGCGCGCGGGCTGAAGGCCGTATAGGACCGGCTGGGATAATTCAACGTCGTCGGAGTCCCTGCCGGGATGAAAGGGTCGGTGTAGAGAAACGCGTCGAAGTTGCGCCAGTCGTCAAATCGCCCGCTTACCTGGAGCGTCCAGCCCGGCGTAAGCTGGATAATGTCCTCGCCGAATACGCCCATGGTCCGCTGGTGCCCGCCCGTCGCCGTATCTTTTGTATTGTCTCCGGTGACGGCCGAAAAAATCTGTTCGTTGCTGTGCCCCAGCTCCACGTGGTCGTCGTAACCGGCCACCAGAGTCTGGCGCTTGCCCACATTTTTCGTCCAAAGCCCCGACCCGCCGATACCCTGCGCCGGCACAGTCTGCAAATCCGTCAGATGCTGGCTGTTCTGGTTCAGCGCCACCGAGAAAAAGCTCTGCTTGTAGGTCTCAAAATCCGCGTACGTTCGCAGTTGCACGTTCCCAAACTCGCCCAGATCCAGATTTGCGCCCAGCGCGCCTTCGCCCAGCCGGATGCTGTTGCCCTGCCCGATCGTTCCGTTGTTGCGCGTGTCGTTGAAATACATTCCGCGCGCGAAAAGGATGCTGTCCGCCCCGATTTTTCGGGCAATGGTCAGATCGCCGGTGCCGTGCTGTGAAAACGCGCTGGTGTCCACGCTTCCCTGATCCTCGGGCGGCTCCAGCACGTAGCCGTCCGTATGGAACGCTTCGCCGGAGGCCGAGGCTTCCCATTTTCCAATTCCGCCGCTCGCCGCCAGCGACATCTCCTGCGTGTTCTGGTTTCCGTACGATGCTTCGAGCGTCACGCCGCCCGGCTCTGGAGGCCGCGTCAGAAACTGGACTACGCCGCCCAGTGCCTCGCTGCCGTACAAGCTCGACGCGCCTTCCTGCGTCACTTCAACGCTCGATACCTCCGCCTCCGGCACGCGATCCCAGTACACCCAGGAACCGAACGGATCGTTGAGCGGAATTCCGTCCACCAGCACCAGCGCGCGACTCGCACCATTCGCGCCCAGCCCGCGCAGCGAAACTCCCAGCGTTGTCGGATTCGCCGTGCGGCTGCTCGTCCGCCGGAAAAGGCTGAATCCCGGCACCTGCCGCAGCATGTCGTCGAGCGCCAGCGCCGGCGTCGCCTGTAAATCATCGGAGGAAAGTTGAATGTCGCCGACCGGCGTTTCGCCTACGGGCAGCGAGGTGCGCGCTGCGGTCACCGTCACTTGCTGATTCAGTACGGCCGGCTGCAGCGTCACGCTGATCTGCGCCGCCGTTCCCGCCGCGGCCGTCCACGCCTGCTCGACGGGTTGAAATCCCTTGGCCGTCACGGAAATCGTTCCCGCACTCGCGGGAACTCCGTCAAAGGCGAACGCGCCGGAATTGTCCGTGGTGATTTGCGCCGAATACGAACCCGCTCTCAGCTTCACCTGCGCGCCCGGCACCGAAGCCCCGCTTACGTCGCGTACCGCGCCCTCGACTCGCATCCCCTGCGCCAGCACCCGGGGCACGCACACAACCGCCAACAGTAAAAACAGCCCCCCGCATCGCCGCAATCCCTCAAACATCTTTACCCACCTCGCCCTGGCTGAAACGATGGCCCGCATTGTAGCCTGTACGCCGGAAATTACGGTCCTGTTTCACGGCCCGTTTCTTGAACCCATAGACGCAAACTGCCCCTTCTGCAGTACATGCGACATGGGGCGCAACCGAATTCAGGGGCTGTGGGTCCTACAAGCGGACCGAACGCCCAAGCCCCGGTTTCCGAAATGCCAGTTGCCGGGGAAGGACCGTTCGGCTATAGTTGGCTCTACGCGTTGGGCTTAACCGGCGCGGGTGTCTTTGGCACTATTTCAGTCAGGAGGAACGATCATGGAATGGACCACACCGCAGCACGAAGTTGTCGACCTGAACTGCGAAGTCAGCTCGTACGCGAACGCTGAACTCTAGTTCTGAAGTTTTGAATGAAGATTAAGGTCCTCGGCTCTGCCGCGGGCGGTGGGTTTCCGCAATGGAATTGCGGATGCTCCAACTGCGATCGCGCTCGCCGGGGACTTTCCGGTTTCAGGCCCCGCGCGCAAGCCCAGGTCGCGGTTTCCGTATCGCCCGGTTCGTGGATTCTACTCAACGCCTCACCCGACCTCCGCCAGCAGCTTCTGCGCGATCCCGATTTCGCTCCCGCGGCGAACACTCGCGCCACACCTGTTTCGACCATCGTTTTGACCAGCGCCGACGTCGACTCCGTGATGGGTCTGCTGCATCTGCGCGAATTCCAGCCGCTGCGCGTCTTCGCAGCGGCCTCCGTGCTCCGCATTCTCACGGAAGAAAATTCGCTCGTCCGATGTCTCGAGCGATCTTCGCCGCCCATCAGCTGGGAGCCGCTCGCGCTCGATCGCGCGGTCGCGATTCGCGGCCTCGAGTGCGAAGCGATTCCTCTCGGTGGCGATTATCCCGACTACGTCAGCGCCGCGTTGCGAAAAAGTCTTGCTCCGGAAGAAGCCGTCATAGGACTTGAGTTAGCGCATGAGGGAAGGAAATTTTTCTACGCGCCGTCAATCTCCGGCCAGAGCGGTGATTGGAGACGCTACGCGAATGATGCCGATCTTGCACTTCTCGACGGCACGTTCTGGACCGACGACGAGCTCATCGCTGTGCGCGGAAGCGGCAAAACCGCGCGCGAGATCGGCCACGTTCCGCTTTCGGGCACCGACGGCCTGCTTATGCAGCTCGCTCAATCGCCCGCCGCACGCAAAAGCCGCCGCGTGCTGATTCATCTCAACAACACGAATCCTGTGCTCGACGAATCGAGCGATGCGCACCGCGCCGTGCGCGACGCCGGGCTCGAAGTCGCATATGATGGGATGGAAATTGAGCTGCCATGACTTCCGGCCACTCACCCGAAATGCTGACCGAACCGGAATTCGTCGCGCGCTTTCGCGCGATCGGCACACAACGCTATCACCACCAGCATCCGTTTCACCTGCTGATGCACGAGGGAAAACTCACGCGCGGGCAATTGCAGGCATGGGCGCTGAATCGCTATTCCTATCAGAGCAGCATCCCGATCAAGGACGCCGCGATTCTGGCGCGCACGGACGATCCTGCGTTCCGCCTCGCGTGGCGCAAGCGCATCATCGACCATGATGGCGACGGCATGCGCCCGGGCGGAATCGAAAAATGGCTCAAGCTGGTCGAGGCCACCGGACTATCGCGCGAGCAGGCCATCCGCGGCGAGGGAATTTTACCGGCCACACGTTTTGCTGTGGGCGCCTACGTCGATTTCGTCAGCAAGCGATCGCATTTGGAGGCCGTAGCGTCGTCACTCACCGAGCTTTTCTCGAAAGATCTGATCACGCTGCGCGTAGATCGCCTGCGCGAACATTATCCGTGGCTTTCGAGCGGCCTGGACTATTTTCAGGGCCGCATGACGCAGGCGCCGGAAGACGCAAACTTCGCGCTCGATTGGGTCGTGAAGCACGCGCGCAATCGCGAAGAGCAAGAGTTGGCGCTCGCGGCCCTGCGCGCCAAATGCGACATCCTGTGGGCCATGCTCGATGCGCTTTATTTCGCCTACGTCGAACCGGGATGGCCGCCGCCCGGCGCATTCGTTCCCGCGAAGGCATCCCTATGACGCCCGATCCTTCGAAGCGCCCGCGCCTGGCGCCCGGCTGCCGGTTGAACGAAAAGTCGCAGCCCTCGCGCGTGCTGCTGATGCCGGAACGCGCGCTGCGGCTGAATGGCCCGAGCCTTGAAATCGTCGAGCGCTGCGACGGCACGCGCACCGTGGCCGAAATCATCGCCGATCTGCAGAAGCTGTACTCGAAAGCTGCGCCGCAGAAAGTGGAGCAGGACATTCTCGAATATTTGGGCCGGCTGCACGATCAGCGTGCGCTCGACTTCGAATAGGCCCAACATCGAGTTTGTGCCCGACTTCGCATGTGCCCCTTGTCTTTGTCTTCAACAAGGCACGCTGCAAATGACTTCGCGTGGTGTGTCACTTCGTTTGGTCACTCGATCCGCCGCTCACGAGTGCGTGCGGAACGGCATCCCAGTGACGTAAGCTAGGTGCATTCTTACATGAGCGCGCCCATTTGGAATCCGCTGGCGCTGGTGGCGGAGCTTACGCATCGCTGCCCGCTGCACTGCGTTTACTGCTCCAATCCGCTGGAGCTGACCGCGCGCGGAGGCGAGCTTTCCGCCGATTCCTGGGCGCGCGTGTTTCGCGAGGCGGCCCAGCTCGGCGTGCTGCAGGCGGACTTCACCGGAGGCGAGCCCCTGGCGCGTCACGACCTTACGGAAATTATCCGTTCTGCTCGCGCCGCCGGGCTTTACGCGAGTCTGATTACGTCTGGACTTCCGCTTGACGAGAAACGGTTGGAGGAACTCGTCGTCGCCGGACTTGACCATTTCCAGCTCAGCTTTCAGGGCGCCGAAGCAGAAACTGCGCGCGAATTTTCCGGCACGAGCACGCACGCGCAAAAGCTGCGCGTGGCCGAATGGGTCAAGCGGCATCGTATCGCGCTGACGCTGAATTTCGTGATTCACCGCGGGAATTTGCATCAGCTTGAGGACATGATCGCCCTCGCTGAAAGGATCGGTCCGTCGCGCGTCGAGTTTGCGCACGTGCAGTATTACGGCTGGGCTTTCGACAATCGTGCGCGACTGCTGCCCACGCGCACGCAACTAGAGCGTTCGCTCGAAGTCCTGAAAGCCGCCGAAGCGCGCCTGCGCGGGCGCATCAAGGTCGAATTCGTTGTTCCCGATTACTACGCGAAATATCCCAAGCCCTGCATGGGTGGCTGGGGGCGCAAAGTCCTGCTCGTGAAACCGAACGGCGATGTCCTGCCGTGCCACGCCGCGAATGTGCTGCCCGGGATGACGTTTGAAAATGTGGAGCAGAGCTCACTGCGGCAGATCTGGGAAGAATCGGCCGCGTTTCAGAAGTATCGGGGCATCGATTGGATGCCCGATCTCTGCCGCACTTGCGAGCGCCGCGAACAGGATTTCGGTGGGTGCCGGTGCCAGGCTTTCCTGCTGGCGCAGGACGCTGCGGCGACGGATCCCGTTTGTTCGCTTTCGGCTGGGCGGGCAATTGTTGATGGGATTTTGGGGGAGGCGAATTCACCTACGACTATCGCCGAATCACAGTTGCCTAAATCGGACTGGGTCTACCGTCCAAACCCCGCATGATTCCGGCTTTTTCCACGGGAGACTCCGGAATCCTCGTGAAGCGGAGGCGGTAGCAGCACATTCGGCGCTTCCCCTGGCGGGTGCTGTGCTACTCGAACGAGCGCCATCGGTGCTCCGAGGCACCGCGCGCGCCCGCACCGAGCTCCATGTTATTCTTCATGTACTGGGGTCTGACCCTTCGAGGAGGGCTGAATGTCATCGGCGTCGCTGCGCCGCACCGATCGCGTTTCGCTGACTCTGTTACTGGAAGCTTCCGGCAGAAACGCCAAAGGCGAGGAATTCAAATTGCCGTCACGCACGCTGCTGATCAATCGCGGCGGCGCGGTGATCGTTCTGGACCAGGATTTGGCGGCGGAGCAGTTCGTACACCTGCAGCGCCGCGCGCCGCACGAATCGCATCGCAAAGGGCAAGTCCGCGTGGTGGGCCAGTTCGGCCGGCAGAAGGACGGCTATCTTTACGGCATCGAAGTTCCCGACGCTTCCATGGATTTATGGGGCGTGGAATTTCCGCCGAGCGCGGAATCGACGGAAGCGGTCGCTCGGATGCTTCTGGAATGCACCTATTGTCGCAGCCGCGAAGTGGTGCACATGAACGAGCTCGAGTTGCGCGCGTTCGAAACCAATCGCGGCATCGCACGCCATTGCAAGACCTGCGGGGTGCCTAGCATCTGGACGCAGGCGCCGCACGAAGACGAAGACAAGCTTGCGCCGCGGAGGCGCCGCGGAGCCGACGGCGCCGGCGCGATTCCCGAGAGAGGCGAGAAGCGCGAACGCGAGCGCATGCGCCTGAAAACGCGGCTCACGGCGTGCATCCGGCAATCGGGGGCGGACGACGAATTGGCCGTGTGCGAGGATATTTCGCCGTTCGGCATGTGTTTCCGCAGCAAGCGCCGCTACGAATCGGACGCCACGATCGACGTCGCCGTGCCGTATTCGCCCGACGCTGCAAATATTTTTCTTCCCGCGCGCGTGGTCTATTCAGAGCAGATGCCGAAGGCCGGCCTTTTCCGTCACGGCACGGAATACCGCCGCATCGGGGCGCGGACTCGCTGATTCAGAATTCGCCAGTGGCGTGCCTGCGGCGCTAAACGAAGATCCCGGGGCGGCTGTTGGCCGCGCCCGGGATTTCCTGCTTGAGAGCTGCTTTGGCGGCCGCGATTTACGCGGTCGTGAATCTGGCGGCTTTCGCGTTCATTGAGGTTTCGCTTAGTTGCGTCAGCTTTGCGTCGGCGGCTTTTTCCTCGGCGAGGATCTGGTCGAGCGTGGCGACCACGTCGCGCAAACCGAGCGCGCGGGCATACGATGCGAGCGTGCCGTAGAGCGCGATTTCGTAGTGCTCGACCACGTTGCCATTCGCGATCAGCGCCGTGTCGCGCAGCGGCGATTCCTCGGTGTGACCGATCGAATCTTTCGCCGCACTCAGCAACTTGTCGATCACGGCGTTATCGTTCGTTTTCGGTTCGGCCCCAATCGCACGGAAAATACCCTCTAGACGCGACGCGTGTCCGCGCGTCTCACCGAGATGATGCTGTAACGCGCTGCGTAACTCCGGTGAACTGGCCGATTCGATCATCGACGGCAGGCCCTTGTTCACCAATTTCTGCTCGCAATCGTATGCGTAGCGTAGTTCTACTTCGAAAAGCTCGCGAAGATCTTTGATTTTTCCGATCATGGAGACGGCTCCTTGCAAACTTAGATTCGCCCGTGTTGGGGACGTCTTCGCCATCATGCGCCGCCGGGCTGCGCATAGAACTGCGGTATTCGCCGTATTTCCTCGAAAGGAATTCACCTAGTACGGGGGAACGGTCGGTTCCAATGTCTCCCGCGCGTGGCGCGGCAATTTGGAAATGCCCAGGTCTGCAGCGCACATGCGACAGACGTAGTGCAGAAAAGGCGGAGCCGAATTCGTCGGCTCCGCCCGGAGGCAATCCCTTGCCACGTTAGAGCTTGCGACCAGAGTGGGAGCGAAACGCCCTCGCGGCCGGCCGACCAGGCTGCATGCACCATCCCGCCCGGCCCGGAACCCAGCGGTTCCGCGTCCGTCTGTCAGAAACCGGCCACTGTATAACTGCTACCAAATGGGTGTTCGGCGCCAAGGTCGTGTGCCGCGCACGATCGATTGTGCCCCTACGAAAACCGCTAATCGGGCGATCGGCGCCCTCAGGTTACACCGCTACGTGAGTACGTTCGCGGGAGCGGCGGGATTGATAGTGCATGGAAATGTTGAGGTACACGTTACCGTGGGGAGTCTCGAAGGAGAGGATAGTGGCCTCGGAATCGTATCCGGCTTTGGCGCACTGTTCTTCGCTCAGCAGCGCGGGCGGGAAAACTTTGAAGGTGAAGCCGCGGTCGTTGAGCTGGGTGACGGCATTGCCGATCACCATGTTGGCGAGCTCGCAGACGGCTTCGGGCACGATCGCTTCGCCCGGATCGACTTCCGCCCCTGCAAGATAGGCCGCTACTTTCGCAGCGGCGGGCAGGTCCATGTCGAGTATGATGCGGCCTTCGATCTGTCCCTTGAACGTGACTTCGGCGGCGATACCCTTTTTACGATAGCCGTCCTCTTCCATCACCAGGTCGGCGATCTTCGCCGGCTCGCGCATCATTTCGGCTAGCACCGTGTCGAGCGAGCCGACGAACGGCTGGATCAGATCCATCTTCATCGCGTCTTCCCTCCTCCGACTGGGCCCTGTTCGACGGGAATGTTGGGCGGCGCGGTCACGCCGTCGTCATTCAGCACGTAGCGGATGATTTCGTAGAGCGCGTCGGGCTTCACGGGCTTCTGGACAAAATGGCGCGCGCCTTTCTGCAGCGCCGCGAGAATGTTGTCCTGGTAGCCGACCGACGAGACCATCACGACGCGCGCTTCGGGATGTTCCTGCACGATGCGCTCGACCGCCTCGATGCCTTCCATCTGCGGCATGGTGATGTCCATCAGGACGATATCCGGCTTGGTGCGCGCGTACTCGGTGATCGCCGTGCAGCCGTCCCCGGCTTCGCCCGCGAGCTTGCCCCCGAACGACTCAATCATCTTCGCGAGGCTTTTGCGCGCGAAGACCGAGTCGTCCACGATGAGATAGCGGACCGGCTGATTGTCTTTTCTGGTCAATGCTTCGAACTGTTTCATGACGGTCTCCTTCGAGTGCTTGTATCTCCGGCGCCCACGCCGCTGGGGACATCGGTTGCCTGGTCAGCGGCGGGCCGTTCGGGAAGAACCTTTGACTGTAGAACACTGGAAAGCCCGGAAAGCGAAACCACTCGGCTGGCGAATCCGCGCGAAATGGCGGACCGCGGCATGCTGTCGACCACGCAGGTCTCCGGGCTCTGCGCGAGCGTGACTCCACCCGCCGCCTGGATCGCGCCCATGCCCGCGGCGCCGTCTTCGCCCATGCCGGTCATCAGCACGCCCACTACTTTGTTGCCCAAGGTGTGCGCCACGGAGTTGAAGAGCACGTCGACCGACGGGCGATGCCCATTGACGCGCGGCTGGTCGACGAGAATGGCGACGTCGCCGTGCTCCATGTGGCAGACTTTCATATGGCGATTGCCGGGGCAGATGAGCGCGCGGCCGGCGAGCAGCAGATCGCCCGATTGCGCTTCTTTCACTTCGAGCGCGGAGGATTCGTCCAGCCTGCGCGCGAACATTTCCGTAAATCCCTCGGGCATGTGCTGCACGACGAGAATGCAACCCGGGAAATCTTCGGGAATCTGTGAAAACAGATATTGCAGCGCGTTGGGGCCGCCGGTGGAGATGCCGATGGCAACGATTTTCGATGGATAGCGCGGCTGCGTGGGGAAATTCCGCCGCGGTTTCCGGCTCGTCGGCGGCATGGTGATGATCATCTTCGGCGGGCCGGACGAAGCCGCGACTTTGATCTTCAGCGCCAGCTCCGAAGCGATCTGCTGCAGGTGGCCGGAAGCGGCGTCCTGCGGCTTGGTGACGAAATCGAAGGCGCCGAGCGAGAGGGCCTTGAGCGTGAGCGACGCGCCTTCCTCGGTGTGCGCGCTGACGACGATCACCGGCACGCGGTGCTTGCGCGTGATTTCGCGCAGCATCTCGATGCCGTCCATTCGCGGCATGTCCAGATCGAGTGTGACCACGTGCGGATGC
>DATNKM010000008.1:0-23339 GCA_035603395.1 Candidatus Acidiferrales bacterium | reverse complement strand
GGAAACGACGCTTAACACCTACATGCATGCAATTCCGGACTCGCAACGGCGTGCGGTCGAGCGAGTCGCAGGGGTTTTGTTCCCAGACGTTCCCAAATCGGGTCCGGTCGCAGTACCGACCGGAAGGCTCAACTGATTGTCTGGTAGTTAGTTACGGAGAAAAAGTGGTGAGCCGGGTAGGACTCGAACCTACAACCCGCTGATTAAGAGTCAGCTGCTCTACCATTGAGCTACCGGCCCAGCAAACAAATATTCTAGCATGACAAATCGCGATCTTTTCGCGGCGGAAAAGGCGCAGAATCAGTCCTGAGCGCGAAAGATTACGATTTCGCGCGCCTGGTTTATTTAGCGCGGAGCGTGGCGGCGATTTCCTTGGCGACTTCGCGGGCCCTCACCAGATCCCCCGGGCCCAGCGAAATAGCGGCTACCCGCGCGTGCCCGCCACCGCCGTATTTTTCGCACAGCGACGCGAGATTCACGTCCGGCGGAATTTCCTTCCACGGATTCGTGCCCACGGAAACCTTCGCGCGCGCCGGCGACGCGCTGACGCCAACCGAATAGAGCGCGTGCGGATACAAATAATACGGCACGAACTTGTTGTAGCCCTCAAGGTCTAGATCACTCACGTCGAAATAGATCACGCCGCCTCGAAAATCCGCGCGCTCGCGCATGATGTCGATCGAGCGCCGATGCCGCTCGAGCAGCGGCCCCAGATGGTTCTTCACCAGCGGCAGCTGCACCATCTCCGCCAACGGCAGTTCGGAAAGCTCCGGAATAATACGCGGCACGAGAAACGGTTCCGGCGCAGCCTCGATCACCATGGCCAGCTGCATTGCGGGCTCTTTCAGACCCACGGCTTCTTCCGGCGACGCAAACTGCGCACCGTCGATAATGTCGCCCCACTTGATCAAGTCCGCCAGCGGCTTGGCGTCGAAACCGAATTTCGAGGAGGCCACATCGGCCAACAGTTTCGTGCAGGACTTGTAAGTTGGATCGTAGAATTTCTTGCCGGAGTGGTCTTGCTTGAAATGCTCAGCATCGGCGGGCTTCAAAAATGCGCTCTGATGATGATCGAACCACCAAGTCAGCAGCGGCGAGCTCGAGTACTTGAAATCGACGATGGCATTTTCGTCGCCGTCAAAGGTGCCGTCCTCAAACGGCGCCGAAGCCTTGTGCGTCATCCCGGTGTAGAGAAACTCTGCGTCAGGATTGATGCGCTCGCGGTAAAAGCGCGAAAAAATGGCAGCGGACGAGGCCCCGTCGAAACATTTGTCATGAAAACAGATCCGGACCTTCAATTCGCGCCCCTTCTTTTTCACACCCGCCCGGGGCTGTCCACCCCGTAAGTAAAGTCAAATAACATGGCTTCTCCCATGCTCAATGTCAAGTGTCAAAGCTCGATAGTGTCAAAGCTCGTTATGTCAAAGCTCGACTGTCAGAGCTCAATCTGCAGAACCCGATTGGCCCCGAAGCCGAAGTGACACTCAGAATTTCGGATACTCCGACGCGGGAGCGGCTTTCTTGCGGAATTGGCACTCGAGGGTGTGATCGTTCACCATGCCAACCGCCTGCATGAACGAATAGCAGATCGTCGAGCCGACGAACCGAAAACCTCGTTTCCTCAGATCCTTGCTCAGCGCGTCCGATTCAGGCGACGTGCACTGCACTCGCTGCCCTGCACCCCAGGTGTTTTGCATCGGCTTGCCGCCCACAAACGACCAGACGTACTTGTCAAAGCTGCCGAACTCCTTCCGCACGGCCAGAAACGCCTGGGCGTTGCCGATCGCGGCCGAAATCTTCAACCGGTTGCGGACGATCCCGGGATTTGAGAGCAGCTTCCGAATTTTCGATTTGTCGTAGCGCGCAATCTTTGCGGCGTCGAAGTGGTCGAATGCCTTCCGGTAGTTTTCGCGCTTCTGAAGGATCAATTCCCAGCTGAGCCCAGCCTGCGCGCCTTCGAGAATCAGAAATTCGAACAGCCCGCGATCGTCGTGCAGCGGCACACCCCATTCTTCGTCATGGTAGCGCGCCATCAGCGGACTGCGCGCCCAATGGCATCTCCTACGGCCGTCGGATTCGGAATGACTCACAGTGGAGAGAGCCCTTGGTCAGTTATCGTGCAGGATTTCCGGGAGGATTTTCGCCGCCGGGCGGCGCGTCGGCTCCACGGTCCGCCGCCAGTGCCAGGCACCGCGGGCACAGACATCCGGAAAACTGCGAGCGCAGTTCCGAAGCCGCTTCGGCGCCGAGCTTTACGTCCGCGCACCAGCAAGTTGGATCCGGAGCCGCGCAGCCAAAATTCGCACCGCACACCGGACACGTTTTTCGCTGCCCAGTCGCGGAGCCTGCCGCGCCGGCACTCTCGCCGTCACCGCCAGCACTCACTGCGCTTGCCTCATCACCCGGGCTCCCTGGTCCACGCTTTTAGCACGCCACCTCGCACGCCGCCAGCCTCAACCCGGGTCGGCGGGTCACAATCGCAGTCTTGGTGTCGAGCGGAATCGCGCCTAGGAATTCGGCGTTGTGTGTTTCTGGATGATCTTGACGATGTTTTCTTTCGGCTGTGCGCCGACGATCTGATCCGCCACCTGCCCGTCCTTGAATACCAGCAGCGTCGGAATGCCGCGGATGCTGTACTTGCCGGGCACGTTCATATTTTCGTCCACGTTGAGCTTGACGATCTTCACCGTCGCCTGATGTTCCTTGGCGATCTCTTCCACCGTCGGCGTCAACATGTGGCACGGACGGCACCAGTCGGCCCAGAAATCGACCACCACGGGCTGGGTCTTGCTCGCTTCGATGACGTCGGCTTGAAAGGTTGCGTCAGTTACGGCTTTGAGAATGTCTGACATGGTGTCCCTCGTAGGTAGTTGCCAGTATCCGGCCCGCAGGCCGTTCCATGCGTCTCTACTTAGATGATCCAACACTTCTTGGGATTCGAGCCCGCTTAGCCGCTTCGTACAGTGTGACATAGGCGGCGGCCGACGCCTTCCAGGAATAATCCTTGGCCATGCCGTTGGCCTGAATCGTGTGCCACACTTTCGGGTCCCGGTACGCCTTTAGCGCCGCCCGAATCGAGGCCAGCAGCGCTTCCCCGTCGTACTCGTCGAACTTGAAACCCGTCCCCTGCTGTGTTTTGGACGAGAAATTCTGAATCGTATCGTCCAGCCCGCCCGTCGCACGCACCACCGGAACCGTGCCGTAGCGCAGGCTGTAGATCTGATTCAGCCCGCACGGCTCGTAGCGCGAAGGCATCAGGTAGACGTCCGCCCCCGCCTCCACCTTATGTGCGAGCGTGTTATCGTAACCGATTTTAACGCCTACGCGGGCCGGATTTTTGTCCGCCAGGCCCTTGAACAGTTTCTCGTACTCCGGCTGCCCGTTGCCCAGCGCCACGAGCGCGAGGTTCTCTTTCAGCAGCTCCGCGGCGATGTCCGCGATCAGGTCGAATCCTTTCTGATCCACGAATCGCGAGACGATTCCCAGCAGTGGCCGCTCGAGATTCTCTTCCCCTAGCTTGAACGCCGCGAGCAGATCCTTCTTGCAGGCCTTTTTTCCCTCGAGATCGTGCACCGAATAATTCTGCGCGATCAGAGGATCCGATTCCGGGTTCCATGCGCCGTAGTCCACTCCATTCAGGATGCCGACCAGGCGGTCGCCGCGATTGCGGATCACGCCCTCAAGCCCCGCGCCGAATTCCGGTGTCTGGATTTCCTTCGCGTAGCGGCGGCTCACCGTCGTCAGATAGTCCGCGAAGATCAATCCGCCCTTCAGGAAATTCACCTTGCCATAAAATTCCAGCGCATCCATGGTGAAGAGCGTTTCCGGCAAGCCGATCGAGCGCATCGCCGATCGCGGGAACAGGCCCTGATAGCCGAGGTTGTGGATCGTCAGGATTACCGGCAGCGAGCGAACCACCGGATCGCTCGCATGTTGCGTGCGCAGCAGCACCGGTACCAGCGAGGACTGCCAGTCGTGGCAATGCACCACGTCCGGCAGCCACACCCTTTTCATCACCTCGATCGCTACGCGCGAAAACTCCGCGAAGCGTTCTGCGTTGTCGACGTAGTCGCCGTTCTTGTCGCCGTAGAGCTGCGCACGATTGAAATACGGCGGATCGTCCGCCATGAAATATCGGACGCCCTGCACCGGCGCGGCCTCGACGATGGCGGGAAACCGCATCCTGTCGCCCAGCGCCGTGCTCACGCTCGAAATCAGCACGGACCCGATTTTATTTCCGTGATAGCGAGGCAGCAGAACCGCCACCTCATGTCCCAGCGCGGTCAAGGCACGCGGCAGCCCTTCAACCACGTCCGCAAGCCCACCGGTCTTCGAGTAGGGGAGCCCTTCCGAGGATACGAACAGTATTTTCACGGCATTTCGGCTGGAAGATCTACGCTAGCGAACGCCTCTGCGCCGGTCAAGCCCGCAAGCGCCTCAGGCCCTGAGATCGTTACTGCTATCGGGCCCACACGCGCATTGCTACACTCGTCGACCTATGGCGCGACAACGACTGGGCCAGCATTTTCTGGGCGCATCGGGCTGGCAGAAAAAAATCTTCTCAACCCTCCCGGTTGGCCGAGAAGACGTCTGGATTGAAATCGGCCCCGGCCACGGGGAAATGACGCGTCATCTGGCCACGCGCGCGCGCCGTCTGATCGCCATCGAAGCCGACGCGCGCCTGGCGGCCGAGCTTCAGGAAAACGTCGCCCAGCAGCCGACCGACTGGCCGGGCGTTGAAATCGTGCCCGGCGACGTGCTCGAGCAGGATCTCGCCACGCTCGCCCGAGGCGAAAGATTCCGCGTCTATGGCAACCTGCCCTACTACATCACCTCGCCGATCCTTCATCAGCTGTTCGCGGTCGCAGACCAGATCGCCTCGATCCACATCGTGATTCAGCACGAGGTCGCCGCGCGAATCGTCGCCACCCCTGGCCACCGCGAGTACGGATATCTCTCCGCCGCCTGCCAGTTCTACACGCGCCCGAAAATCGCGCTGAAAATTCCGCCGGGTGCGTTTCGCCCGCCCCCAAAGGTTCAGTCTGCTTTAGTGGAAATGACGCTGCCGGGTGAGCGCGCTTCCCTGGAAATCAAGGACGAGGAGAAATTCCTGAAATTCATCCAGCTCTGCTTCAGCCAAAAGCGAAAAACGCTTCGCAATAATCTGCGCGCCATTGCATCCGATGAAACAATCCACCAAACGCTGGCAGCCCATCATCTGCGTCCTGACGCCCGCGCCGAACAGCTCTCCCTCACGCACTTCTGTGCCATCTTCGACGCGATGAAACCGGATGAGCGGGTCAAGACTGGGCAGGAAGAACTGCTCGGTTAGCTGGCGGTGAGTTTCTTGTCTTCGATCATCGCGCGCAGCCGGTCAGGCACATCCGTCATGATGCCGTCGACGCCGGCGCCCATCACGGAATTCATCTTCGCCACGTCGTTCACGGTCCAGGTGACCACGTGCAGATCCGAGCGATGAGCCTGCGCTACCAGCTCCCCGGTGATCAGGTCCGCCCGGGGGCAAAGCTGCCGCGCCCCCACGTCCACTGCTGATCGAACGAAATCGCGGTTCGGGCCTTCCACCAGCAACCCGGTCATGATCGATGCGTCCAGCTTCCGCAGCGCATCGACGGTCCCAGGATCGAACGAGATCACTACGGTCCGGGCCGCGTTCCCCGCTCCGGAAAGCGCAGCCACCAGCGCATGATGCATTCCCCATGCCGAGTCGTACTTGATCTCGAGATAGAAAACCACGTCGTGCTCGCGCGCAAACCCGAGAACCTCCTCGAGCGTCGGAATCTTCTGGCCCATGAATTGACGGTCGTACCACATTCCCGCATCGAGTTCGCGCAATTCGGCCAGGGTGTAGTCGCGCACCGCTCCCCGGCCATTCGTCGTGCGTTCCAGCGCTTTGTCATGAATGGCGACGAACCGCGCGTCCCGGGTTAAATGCAGGTCGGTCTCGATAAATTGCGCGCCCAGCGCCACCGCGCGCTCGAATGCAGCCAGCGTGTTCTCCGGCGCGCTGCCGGACGCTCCGCGATGCGCGACGATCCAAGGGGCTCGCATGGTGTCCAAACATCGTACCAGATTCGCTCCAACCGGCCGTTTCGTCCCCGCGGCAGAGTTGTGAGAACGCCAATGCGCGAAACTACGTACCATTACGGCTAATCCTGCCTAGCGTTCTCCGCCTGAACCACTTATGCAAATTCATTCTTACTTATCCCAATCGCAGTACTATCTTTCAACCCAATCCCGCGCCGCGGCTTTCTCGAGAACCGCGTCCCCGCTATCCCGCTGTGTAATCAGCACATAGAATCCCGCACGCACGCAGCTCTCACGCGCGCTTTGGTAGGCAGATTGCGCTTGGCTTCAGGCAGGCGAAGGCGTATACGGTTCGCTTGGGACTTGGGAGGATTCGTGGCGCTGTTTGTGTTGCTGCTCGTGGGCGTGGTCGTCGCGCAAACGTGGTTTGACTGGCGCGACACGAACAAGGCCCGCGTGGTGCCCGAATGGGCGAAGGGCATGGCGCTCGGCGGACTGATCGCTGTACCGCTGGCCGCTGCCGCCGCCGTATTCAGCATCTGGATTCGCGAAGATCCAGCCATCGCCGCGGGCGCGTTCGGCTCGCACATCAGCTGGCCGGCCATCGCGTTCCTTCTTTTCGCCATGACCATCCTGGTGCTCGCCGTCCGCAAGAAGGGCCTCCGTTTCATGCTCCTGCTGGCAGGCGTAGTCGTCGCCGCCTTTTGGCTGGGCCTCTCGCTCTAGTCGCCCGGCCGAAGGCCCCGCGACCGATGTTCGCCGGTAACCGTTTCGCTCGACGCTGGAACTCCCTTGTAGCCGTCATTCGCCGGTAAAACCCCGCCATTCGCCGAATAGCCCAAGACGCCTCCAGGCATACCCGCTACTCTGCCGCCATGTTCAGCCACGAAATCACGCAGGAGGCGATGGCAATGATGATGACGGACGCGAAACCCCAGTTCGTAACCGTTGGCAGGACGCTACGAGTGGCACTTCTGCTTCCGGCAGCCGCGCTAATTTTTCTGGGAAGTGTGTTTCAATTGGGCATGCTCGGCTACGGCCAGCTCAACCCACGCGACCTCTGGCCCGCGATGTTAATCGTCCAATCCGCCTGGAACCTTCTGGTGACCCATTTCAACGTCCCGGAATTGGCGACCGTATTCGAGTTCTGGCCGCTGCTGCTGGTCATTTGCGGCCTGGGAATTTTGCTGGCGCTGATGCCCTCGAAGCGCTCCGCGGCAAGCCGCCGCGATCGTGAGCGGGAATAGTTCCTTGCCCGAACCGAACCCATACCGGCGTCCGGCCCAGAACCACTTCATCGTGGGGCTGGTGATTCTCGGCCTGGGTGTGATCCTGCTGCTCGATCGCGTCGGCATCCTCGACGCCGGCAGAATTTTTCTGTTCTGGCCCTTGATTCTGATCTGGTTCGGTTACCACCGATTCGTTCACGCGCAGTCTTTGAGCAGGCGGTTCTGGGGCGGGTTCCTGCTTCTTCTGGGCGTATCGTTCCAGGCAGAGGAACTCGGCTTCAGCCACGTTCGCTTCGACACGATTTGGCCCGTACTGCTCATCTGTGCGGGCATTCTCCTCATCCTCAAACGATATGAGACACGAAATTACTGGGACAACAGGCCGCCGGACCCTCCGCCGCCCACAGGGCCACCGATCGATGTCCCGCCCGGAACGCCTCCGCCGTCCGGGTCGCCCGTCGACCCCTCCGCCGGAGCGGTAGCCGGGCCTTCTCCGAGCCCGCCGCCGTTTTCAGCTTCGGGCCCAACACCGGGAGCGAGCGCGACGCCGCCACCGACTGCAACAGGCGCTGCGCCTTCGTCATTTCACGTCGGCGATCCATCGCGCGTCCGATCGAATTTTGCAGGCGAACCGACCGGCCGTCGCTGGCCCGAGGGCGAAAAAAACAAGGACGAATTCCGGCAGCACATGCACGAGTTCGGCCAACGCATGGACGAATTCGGCGAGCGCATGTATGAGAACTGGCGCGGTGGCCGCAACTATTCTCAAACCGGCGCGCCGTACCTGAACGAAGTGAACATTTTCTGGGGCGGAAAGAAAAAAATCATCGCCAAGAATTTTAGCGGCGGCGAAGTCGTGGCCATCTTCGGCGGCTTCGAAATCGACCTCACCGAAGCCGGCATGCAGGGGGATCAGATCGTGATCGACGTGGTGAACATTTTCGGCGGGGGCGAGATACGCGTTCCCGGCAACTGGGAAGTAGTGATGGAGACCGTCGGGATCTTCGGCGGCTGCAGCGACCGCACGTATCATCCGGAACATCCACCGCAGGGGGCCACGAATCCGGACGGCACGCCTGTCGCTCAGCCGAAAAAACTCATCATCAAGGGCGTCGCCATTTTCGGAGGCTTGGGCATTAAGAACTGACAGCGCACATGCATCCAATTCTCGCCCAGCTCCGGCGTCTTCTGTTCTACCTCCTCGGATGGATTCCTCTGGCGGGGATGCTGGCCTACCTGCTGGCGGTTCCCGGCAACCTCAGTTGGTTCGAGGCCGTAACCGTTTCCTCGATTCTCTGCCTGCTGTACGCGTTCGTATGCCTCGCCGCCTGGTATCCCTGCATGGCCACGCCGCTTGAGCGCTCGAGCATTTCTCGATTTCTTTTCACCCATGTCGTCGGCGCGGCCGTCGCCAGCGCCCTGTGGCTTGTCGCCACTCGCATTCTTGGCCGAATGTTGTCCGGCTTCGACGAATTTCGCGGAATCAGCGCGCAACTCACCCAGGACTATCCGCTCATCTTCGGCACCGGCGTCCTGCTCTATCTGCTCGCGGTCGGATTCCACTACGTCCTGCTCGCGGTCGAAGCCTCGCGCGAAGCCGAAGCCCGCGTGATGCAGGCCAGTGTCCTTGCCCGCGAAGCGGAACTCCGCGCCCTGAAAGCCCAGGTGAATCCGCATTTCCTCTTCAACAGCCTCAATTCAATCAGCGCGCTCACCACCTCCGACGCCGTCAAAGCCCGCGAGATGTGCATCCTGCTCGGTGATTTCCTTCGCCGGACGCTCGGCCTCGGAGAAAAAGCCGCGATTCCTCTGGAAGAAGAAATATCCCTGATCCACGCTTTCCTCGCCGTCGAAAAAATCCGCTACGGCGCGCGTCTTCAGATGGATGAAACAATCGAAAAGGAAGCGCTCGGCACCCAGGTCCCTCCCCTGCTGCTCCAGCCGCTAGTCGAAAACGCCGTCGGCCACGGCATCGCCAATCTGATCGAAGGCGGCTGGATCCGCTTGTCCGCCGCCCGCCGCGACGGTGAGCTCGATATCGTCGTGGAGAATCTCTTCGATCCAGACGCGCCTCCCCGCCGCCGCAGTGGCGTCGGCCTGGCAAACGTCCGCCAACGCCTCCAGACGCGCTACGGTAATCGCGCGAAATTTTCGACCAGCATCGAGGGCTCGACATTTCGCGTCTCCATCAGTTTGCCGGTCGAAAACAAGGAGCGAGTATTGTGACCGTGGAACCTGACAAGAAAATTCGTACCATGATCGTCGACGACGAAGATCTGGCGCGCCAGGTTCTCCGCGAATTTCTCTCCAAGCATCCCGAGATCGAAATCGTGGCCGAGTGCGCCAACGGCTTCCAGGCCGTGAAATCCGCCGCGGAACTCGAGCCGGACCTGCTGTTTCTCGATATTCAAATGCCGAAGCTGGATGGCTTCGAAGTTCTCGAGCTGATCGGCGCGAACCGCGCCGTAATTTTCGTCACGGCCTACGACACGTTCGCGATCCGCGCCTTCGAGGTCCACGCCGTTGATTATCTGCTCAAACCCGTCAGCGCCGAGCGATTCCATGCCGCGCTTGAGCGCGCCGAGGAGCGCCTCTCCGGCAAAACGCCTTCCGTGCCGGTCGCCGCCCTGGAGCTTGCCGCCAGCGCTCGGCCACCGTCGCAGTATCTCGACCGCATTCCGGTGCGTGACGGCACCAGCGTCTTCATCATCCCCGTGGCGAAACTCGACTACGCCGAGGCGCAGGACGATTATGTCGCGCTCGTCTGGGGCGGCAAAAAACACCTGAAGCAGCAGACGATTTCCAGCCTCGAATCGGCGCTCGATCCTTCGCGCTTTCTCCGCATCCACCGCTCCTACATCGTGAACCTCGAGCGCGTCATCAAAATCGAGCCCTTCGGAAAAGATACGCATGTCGCGGTACTCTCGGGCGGTGTGCAATTGCCCGTCAGCCGCGCCGGCCACGCGCGCCTTCGCGCGTTTCTCGACCGCTGATCCGCCAGCTGCGGCGCGGTCGAAAGGCCCGAAACTCGCCGCTATCAATGATTGTTGCGCCCGCACGGGTACGATACGATTCTGGTGCTGCGGGGCCCAGCCATGCGCATCCTTGTCGCCGACGACGATCCCACGAACCGCGAACTGCTGGCGGAGTTGCTCATCAGTGGCGGCCATTCCGTCTCGACCGTGCTCGACGGGCGCGAAGTCCTTGCCGCCATCGCCAAAGAACCATTCGAAGTCGTGCTCTTGGACGAAGAGATGCCGCGCATGAGCGGCCTGGAAACCGCGCGCGCCATCGTCGCGGCCACCAAACAGGGCCAGCGCCGCCCCATCATCGTCGGCATTTCCGGCAACGCCACAAAAGAAGACGAAGCGCGCTGCCTGGAGGCTGGCATGGACGCTTTTTTCCCGAAGCCTGTCCGCGCAGCGGAACTTTTCAGCGTTCTGGCCGTGCTCGCTCGGCGAGGGCCTGCTGCCCCCGCTGCGACGGAACCTGGCGAATTGACGGCCGAGAGCCTGACCGCGAATCTCGATCGCGCCACCGGCGGCAATCACAAAATCGCGCGCACGCTGGTAAAGACCTTTCTCGAGGACGCGCCGAAGCGAATGGCCGTCCTTCGGAGAGCGGTAGAGGAAAAAGACTCCGGCGCACTGGCTGCAGCCGCACACGCGCTGAAAGGCTCCCTTTCGCTGATCGGCGCGCCGAAAGCCGCGGGAACAGCGCGCAATTTGCAGGCCATGGGCCGGCTCGGCACGCTCGAGGGCGCGTCCAGGGAGCTGGCCGTGCTCGAGCGGGAATTCGAGGAATTGCAGCGGAAGCTGGCGGCGCTCCCTGGGAATTCCGACTCGCCGACGCGATCCGGCCCGCGCACTCGCAACAGGAAATAATGCTGACTAACCCGGCAATGCGGCGCTCTGCGCTCTTGCCGCGCCGCCAGCTCCCGCCCATACTGATCGTATGAAGCGCCGGACCTCTCCTCGATGGTCAATCCTGTTTCTCTGGCCGCTGGGCGCCCTTTTGCTCGCACCGCATGCCGTGCGCGCCGACGACATCAAGCTCAAGGACGGTTCGACAATCTCCGGTACGATCGTCGGATTCGAGGAAAAATCATTCAAGGTCAAGACCAGCTACGGCTTCGCCATCGTGCAAAAAGACCAGGTCGTCTCGATTTCGATGTCGGACGCGCCAAAGGCCCTGGCAGAAAAGGCTCCCGATCCGCCGGCTGGGAAAACTCCAGCACCGGAGCCAGCCAAGTCCGTGAGATCTTCGGCGCCGCCGCTTCCCGCAATGGCCGGAAGTGATTCCGACCCGGCCGCCAAGATCCAGCCGGTCGCGAAATCTGTGCCGCCCGTTTCTGCTCCGGCTGCGATTCCTGCGCCAACACCGGTAAGAGTTGCGGTGAAAGCACCCGCTGCTCCAGCGCCATCCACTTCAGCGCCAGTCGCCAAGAGCCCAATCGCCGTGCCCGCGATCACCGCAAACGCAGCTCCCGTCGCGGCGCCGAAGCCGCCCGCGCCCGAGCCGATTAAGGAAGCCGTGGTCGGCAACACCTACACCAACGAAACGTATCGCTTCCACATGTACAAGCCTCCGGACTGGGACGTCATCGCCACGGCGCCGAAGGTTTTGCCCGGCGCAATTACCGCGATGGGCACGGGCGACGACATGACCTACCTGCTGATCGGCCAGGAGCCAGCCGGAAAATCGCTCGCGACGGACATGGACACCACCGAAAAACGCCTGCGCGACGTGATGGCGAATTTCCGCCCGCTCGACGACAAGCAGATAATCGTTTCGGGAGCGACCGCCACCGAACACCGCTTCCGCGGCAGCGTGGATCAGCACGATTGGTCCGGAGTGGTGGTGCTCGTGCCTCGTGGCGAAAAGCTGTTCACAATCTTCGGCATGACGCGCGCCGACAATGACTTGGTTCAAATCCAGGAGAACGTAATCGCCCGCGCCATCTCCAGCCTGCAGTTCACGAATTAGCCCCACGAAGCAGAGATCGCGCGACTCTGCAAGTCCCCTTCCATCCTTTAGGTTTGTATCGGACCCCGAGCTGGGGCTGTGCCGCCCGGCACGGGCTGATTTGCGGCAGGCGCAGAGGCGCCACAGTTCGGGCAGTGTTTCCATCCGCGTTCGATGCCGTGTCCGCACTGCGTGCAGGTGGGCCGCAACGGGGTCGAGCAATTCGGACAGAACGTGTAGGTCGATTTTGCAGACGCACCGCACGACGAACAGTAAAACACCAGCGGATCGCGCAGCACGAAATAGAGAATGATGCCGATCGCGTTGGGAATGAAGATCGCCAGCAGCACCCACAACCATTGCCGCATTCCGCGCCGCTGGGCATCTCTGTAGATGTAACCCAACAGCAGAATGTAAAGCGCCGGGATGGCCGCCGCGAACAATCCCAGCGCGATTTGCCCGCCGCGAGGCAGACCCGTCGTCTTGGGAAATTGGGGAATGGCGATCGAGATGAGCCCGATGAAAATCCCCAGATACACCAGAATGGCAATCACCCACACGGGCAGGGGAATGATCGATCGATTGGTTCGAGAGCCGTTCATGCGAGTCTCCCCTCCTGCTGGCGGCGCAGCGAGAGCAACACAGCGGCGCTGCCGCCCGCCAGCCACGTACCCACGGAAAAAACCACAAAGAGAAGCCAGGTCTGCCGGAAATTCACGTCCAGCAGCGAAAGCAGTCCTCCGGTCGCAAAGCGAAAAATCGGCCAGCCCGCCAGCGTCACCGCCCACGAGAAAAGGATCAACAGCGCGAGCGCGATGCGATTGCGCCGGTGCTCTCGATGCTGTGCCAGTTGCGCCACAGCCAGCGCACGCGTGCGCTCGAAAAGCGCCGCGGGAGGCTGCGGCGTCGGCAACCGGCGGAGTCCGCCGGTGATCAGCTGCCAGCGTTCGAGCTCAGCCGAGCAATCGGAGCAGGTGGCCAGATGCAGCGCGACGCGCGATTCGGCATCGACCTCGAGCGCTCCGGCAACAAACAGCGGCAGCTGCTTCCGGATTTCGGCGTGTTCATCCAAGCGGCTCATGCGCGCACCTCGCCGCCTGCGCTCGTCTCAAGAATCTCGCGAAGCTGCGCGAGCGAGCGGTAGAGGCGCGATTTCACCGTGGCAACTGGCGTCGCGAGCACCAGCGCGATCTCCTCGATCTTCATCTCTTCCTCAAACCGCAAGGTCACCACTTCCCGATAGCTCAGCGGCAAATTTTCCAGTGCGACGGCGAGCCGGCCGGCGCGCTCGCGGGCCAGCAGCTGCTCAAATGGCCCGGGGCCAGGCGACGGCAGCCGCGAAACCATGGTGTCTTCGGACGAATCTCCGCTCTTGGGCTCATCGAGGCTCGACGGCCGCATGCGCCGCAGGTGATCGAGGGCCAGATTGCGCGCCAGAGTGAAAAGCCAGGCGTCGAAATTTCGCGAAGTATCGAAGCTGCGGATTTTTTCCGCTACGCGAATCCACGTCTGCTGAAAAAGATCCTCGGCGTCGGCCGGCTGCCGCACCAGGCGCAGCAAATAGCGATAGATGCGGTTCTGATAGCGCGCCATCAGAGTGGCGAGCGCGTCCGGGTCGCCGCGCCGGAGCTTCACAACAGCGGCGTCGATTCCCAATGGGCCCTCCCAAACGCTCGCGATCGAAGCTGCCATAGCAGTACTACGGAGCAACCCCTGGAAAAGACGCAGGCCGCATGCGCTCGGGTGCCGCCGCAGAAGCCCTTTCGCAACAATAACTTACAGGGGCTACGCGGGTGGCGGCCGCTAGAACTTCGTGACTTCGCTGAAGTGGAAGTCCCTGACCTTCATCGGCGGCACGACCATTTCGAAGGATTCCTCGCCGGCCGCGCGTACCGGTATGCCCATCATGTCCACCTTCGCGAGCATCTCGATAACGCTTTCGTTGAAGCGGAAATTGCGGACGCCGCCGGTGACTTTTCCGTTTTCGATCAGGAACGTTCCGTCGCGCGTCATGCCGGTGAGGATTTTTTCGTAGGCATCTACTTCGCGGATGTACCACAGGCGCGTGACCAGGATGCCGCGCTCGGTGGTTTTGATCATCTCTTCGCTGGTCTTATTGCCGCCGGCGAAAACCAGGTTCATGGGCGCTTCGCCGTATTCGTTGGGCAGCGAAAAGCCGTGGCCGGTGGGCTTGGCCTTCATTTTCTTTGCCGTGGCGCGGGAATACACCAGGTTCTTCGGCACGCCTTTGTCGACCAGCAGGACTCTCTGGCGCGGAACGCCTTCCCCGTCGTGCGGCGGGCCGCTTTGCAGCGGGTGGTAGGCGTCGTCCCAGATGGTGATGTTGTCGCCGAAGACTTTCTTGCCGAGGCGGCCGGTGAGGCAGGAGCGCTTGTCGAGGACCGAGGTGGCCGCGAAATCGTAGAAAAGAAATCCGACGAGATCGAGCACGGCGGCCGGGCTCAGGATCGTGGTGTAGCGCCCGGCGGGAATTTCGCGCGGCTCTCGCGAAATGGCTGCGGTGCGCGCCGCGTTCTCGGCGAGTTCTTCCGGATCGAGCTTGCGGATATCGGGCGAATTGGCTTTGGCCCAGCCGGAGGAGTTCGGTTCGAGAATCGTGACAGAGAACTCGGCACGCGTCTGTTCGTAGTGCGCGACGAGTCCGCGCGAATTCGCCATCACCGACCGTGATTCGCCGCTCGCGAAGATTCCTGCGGCCGTCTGTTTCGCTTTATTTGCCATTTTGCAGACGCGCGTGACGGCCCTGGCGCGATCTTCGGGCGTGGTTCCCGCGGTCGAGGAGAAAAACCGCGAGACCTTCTGATATTTCTGCTTACCGATCAGCGGCAGCAGGTCGGGGTTCTTGGGCTGGTTGCGCGCGAGCGTCATGGCTGCTGCAACCGTACGGCGAAGCGATTCGTCGTCGGTCTTATTCGTCGTAGCACGGGCGGTGCGGCCTTCGACGACGGCGCGGACGGAGATGCCGAGCGTGTGCTCGGCAACGTTCTGATGAATCGTGTTATTGGCGAAACGCGTAAGCGCGTCGGTGCCGGAGCCGACGTCGACTTCGGTTTCGTCCGCGTCGCTGAACTGGAGCACTTTCTCGGCGATGCTCTCAAGATCCTTGCGTGAGGGCTGGGCGTTTTTATGGGCCATGGTCGATGGGTTATTTGGCGAAGGCGACGCCGACTTTGATGTTGCGGAAGCGTGCAGGAGCGGCGCCGTGGCCGGTGCCCATCACCTGCTGGGGCTGGCCTTTGCCGCAATTGGGCGTGCCCCACAACGTCCAGTAGTCGCGCGAGCAGATGGCGTCGCAGCTATTCCAGAATTCCGTGGTGATTCCGCTGTAGCTGGGATTCTTGATCATGCGGCCCTGCTTGCCGCCTTTGATTTCCCAACCGATTTCGGTCGAGAACTGAAAATGGTAGCGCTTGTCGTCGATGGACCAGGAGCGATTCGTTTCCATCAGGATCGCGTCGTCGGTGTCGGCGATCAGGTCGTCGTATTTCCACGTGCCGGGATGGATGCTGATGTTGGTCATGCGGATCATCGGCAGGCGATTCCAGCTTTCGCAGCGGACCGTCCCTCCGGAGCGTTTCTCGCCGATAGACGCGGCGGTTTCGCGGCTGCTGAGGTAACCGGTGAAAAGGCCGTCGGTGATGATCGGAGTGCACTGGGCGGAGACGCCTTCGTCGTCGTAGCCGAACGTGCCGAGCCCGGGGCCGTGCTCGAGGCGCGCATCGGCGACGACGTTCACGATGTCGGAGCCGTACTTCAATTTGCGCAGCTTTTCCGTGGTCAGGAAGCTCATGCCAGCGAAATTGGCTTCCATTCCCAGCACGCGGTCGAGTTCGATGGGATGGCCGATTGATTCGTGAATCTGCAAGCCGAGCTGCGAGCTGCCCAGGATTACGGTCTGCTGGCCTTCCGGACATTGCGCTGCGGAATGCAGCGCGACGCACTCTTCGGCGATGCGGCCGGCATTGCCGGCGAGGTCGAGCGACTCGATCAGCTCGTAGCCTTGCAGCATGTGCTGGCCGCCGAAGCTATTGGGATAGGAGCGTTTCTGAATCTCCGTACCGGCGAAGCTCGTGGCGACGATTCCGGCGCCCGACTGCATTTTCACCTGATGAATCGACGAGCCGGTGCTCGATACGAACAGCTGCTCGATGCGGCGGAACGACATCGAGCCTTCTGCGACGGTAACGCCCTTCACCCGGCGCATTTCCTTGTCGGCGGCCAGCAGCAGCCCGATCTGCGTTTCCACCGGAATGCGGAACGGATCCTTCAGGAACGGATTCTGCCAGGTGTCGACGTGAGTCTTCTCGGGCGCGAGCGAAACATTTTCGCGCTTGGCGAGCGCGGAGGCTTTGGCGATGGCCACGGCTTCAGCGGCACAGGCTTGTACACCTTCGTTGGTCAGCCGGTCGGTAGACGAAAATCCCCAGGCGCCGCCCGCAATCACGCGAATCCCGAGGCCGAGCGATTCAGATTCGGCCAGCGTGCCGACTTCGCCGTTCTTGGTCGAAATATCGCGGTGGCGAATGTCCATCACGCGAACGTCCGCGTAGGAGGCACCTCGGCGCTTGGCGGTTTCAATCGCGAGATTGGCTAGATCGCGCATGTGGGTTCGTGGGCCGTGTTTGCTGCTTCTTGGCGATTCGACTGAGTGGCCGTCATTTGTTTTCTGCGGGTTACGAGCGTTTCGAATCCTGAACTTTGGTGATTCGAAACGCACAGGGGGCGGTAGCCGCCGGGGCTGCCAGCGATGGACTGCATGTTGGACGATAGCGTTCCAAAATTCACGGAACCATCTTAGAGGAAAGCGGGGAGAGTGCAAGGGTGAGGTTGTGTAAAGAACCCCGAATGTTTTGAGGCCCCTTCGCGCGCCGGCCCTCTGCCGCTGAAGCAGCCAGCAGGCACCGCGACGTACAAACCTCCTAATCTTGGGTATACTTCCCGCCAACTGGGGTACCCGATTCGGTACGTACAAACGCGGTTCAGTGGGAGGGCCGTCGTGTCTCGTAACAACAGCGCGAACAACAAGCTTTGGTTTCGTGCGAGTCAATTTTCAGCGTTCGTGCGCTCAGCGATCTCAATTGCGCCGCTCGTCGGACTGTTCGCCGTTGGTTGCGGCGGTGGTTCCGGAATGCAGAATCCCCCGCCCCCGCCGCCACCGCCAACGTTCGCGACGATCGATGTTGCCGAGGCGGGAACGACCAGCGAGCAGGGGACGTTCGCACTGGAAATCAACGACGATGGGGTCGTGGCCGGTTATTTTATAGACCCGAGCGGGATCATCCACGGATTCGTTCAGAATTCCGCAGGTGAGATCACGATCGTTGACGTGCCCGTGAACGGAAACCTGGGCACCGAGATTGATTCGATCGATGCGTCCGGCGACACCGCGGGATTCTACTTCGATTCGCAGGACGAAGAGCACAGCTTCGTGCGTGCTGCGGACGGCACGATCACCACGTTCGATCCTCCCAATAGCAGTTCCGGCGCACAATCCATTAACGGCGGCACGGTGGCCGGTGGATACGTGGATGTGAACGGCGCGCACGGTTATCTGCGTGGGCCGGACGGAACGTTTACGACCTTCGACCCCACGGGAGATCCGACGCAGGTTCGAATCGTGATTCCCTACGCGATCAACGCGAGCGGCGCTGTGGCCGGGGCATATATCGACAGCGCCGAGGTGCACCACAGCTTCTTTCGCGACGTAAACGGCAGCATAACGATCCTGGACGCGCCCGGAGCAGGAACGGCCGCGAACGAGGGGACCGAGCTCGTGAGCATGAACACTGGCGACGTGATCGTGGGCGGCATCAACGTGGGCGTAGTGAACGGGATCGGCAAGACCCACTGCGTGATCCGCGCCGCGGGTGGAACCTATTCGGTGTTTGATCCTCCCCAGTCGGGCGCGCAAAGCTCTTTCACGGAAGCGATCAACGAGGGCGGATTCGTCGTGGGAACCTACCGGGACTCAAACCTCGTGCGCCACGGATTTCTTCGAGAGTCAGACGGCACGTTCGTCAGTTTCGATGATCCGCAAGCCGCACAGCTTCCCCTGTCGTCCGTAAATCAAGGTACCGTGCCACTCGGAATTAACGCGAGTGGCGCGGTGGTCGGGTTCTACTCCGATGCGAACGGCGTCCGACATGGTTTCACGTGGCAGTGAGCGTGACGAGCGCGGGTGCGGTCAGTTGGACTTGAACAGGGCCAGGTCGACGGCGGCGGCCATGGCTTTGTAGCCGTCGTCGTTGGGATGCAGGTGGTCGCGTATGTTGAATGAGGGGCGGATTTGTTTCGGATTTGCCGGATCCTCGACCACTGCGTCGAAGTCGATGACCGCGTCGTAGGCCTTGCTGGTGCGGATCCAGTTGTTCAATCCTTCGCGGAGTGTTTCCCCACGATCGGTGGCATAGGCGGCGCCTAGGTAGGGCGTCAGCGTGGCTCCAATGACTTTGATGCCGTGCATGTGGGCGCGCTCGATCATTTGCTTGTGGGCGGCAATGAGTTCGTCGACCGTCGGATTTTCGGTGGCGGGAGTTCCCGGCAGGCTTCCGAGGCCGATGTCGTTGATACCTTCGAGGATGATCAGCCATTTCACGCCGGGCTGGCTGAGAACATCGCGGTCGAAGCGCGCGAGTGCATTGATTCCGGCGCCGTCATTGAGCAGGCGGTTCCCCGAGATGCCTTCGTTGACGATGGCGACGTCGGCGGTGGATTTGTTCGCGGCAAGGCGCACGGCGAGCTGGCTGGGCCAGCTGGCGTCCTTGTTTGGCGTGGAGGTGGCGCCGTCGGTGATCGAGTCGCCGAACGCGACGATGGTTCCGGATTTCGCCGGGGCTTCGACGTCCACTCCGTCGATCCAATACCAGAGCTCCCGAGTCGTCGGATCCGCGATTGTGGGCGTGCCGGTGAAGTCGCCCGGTTGCGAGATGTAGGTGGTATGCAGGCCAGTGAGATGGATCGTCGGCGTCGTGGCTTCGGCTGGAACAAAGAGGCTGATCACCAGGTCGCCGAGCGCGGGCACCTCAAAATCGAGCGGGTCGCTCACGAGTTCCGCACCCGGGGGAATCACGGCGCTCGCGCGGCCGCTGAACATGAGCGCACGGTCGGAACCCGCGACAATGGCTGAATCTTTGTCATGGAGAGCGATGTGTGCGGCGCCGATCGGGAGCGTGCTGGTGCCGAACGCGTTCGAGAGCTGCACGCGGACGCCGTGGCCGCCGATGCTGGTGTGAACGATCATGCGCACGGTTTGGTTGTTGATTGTCGGCGGAGCGGGAAACAACGGAGCAGGCGCAGGAGCGTTGCCGGCGGCGGGCGGTGCAGGAGCGGCGGGTGCGGGCTGTGCAGTATTCGCCGCTGGCGCGGGCGTGGGGAATCTTGGAAACCCGAAGCGTGGAGTCTGCGGCGAGGCGGCCCAGGTGGCTACCCAGTGGTCTTGTGCACCCGTATTGTGTGCGTTGATTGCCAGGCCCGCTGCAAATGCACACACCATGAATGCCCGGCGAACCGCTCGATTCGACATATTCCCCCCAAGGAATTCGGAACCAAGGCGGCGTGGATGTTATCGCAAAGAAAACCATGCGGCAACCGCGACGGCGCTAGCGCTTCGGTGCGGGCGGGTGCGGCGCGAGGACTTGTTGAAGGGTGAGGCCAGGCGCAAAATTCAGGACGACTTCGAATTTCACGGAGGCGATTACGTCCGGCGCTCCGTCTTTGCCGGAGGTGATGCGCGATTTCACGATGTGGAGCTGGCCTGTGCCCAGCCTAAGCGCGGCGGCTTCGGCGGCGACGCGCGGTTTATCGGCTTCACCGATTGTGCTTGGGTAGAGCGCGGCGTTGACGACTTCGCTCGCGCGCTGCTCGTCGTCGATGGACTGGACGAAATTGAATTTGCGGAGCGGGGACTCGAGCGCTTCCCTGGCTGAATAGCCGAAGGCGGCGGCGATGTAGCGGTCGTTGTAGGCATGATAGGGCGGCGTGGCGATGGCGGCGAACTCAACGGGGTCGCCGGCGGGCTCGATGGGTGGGAGGATTTCGATCACCCAGCCGCCGCCTTCATCGGATGTGGCGGGGGTGAGGCGGAAGGTGAGGTTGTGGCCGACGTCGCGCGTGAAGGATTGGCCGCGAGTTACTTCGCCGTCGAAGTGAAGTTCGGCGACGTCGGGCTGCCGGGTTTGAGCGGGGGGCGATGGCTGCTCTTGAGACCTGGACGGGCGCGCGGAGATCGCAAAGAGCATGGCGCACGCAGAAACCAAAGCGATCGGCCGAAGAAACATGTTCGCGCGGATTTTAGCAGCACCTGGCAAAAAGCGCGAAGGGGCGTTGGGGCTGTCGGAGCGTGGGGGATGTGGTGACGGCGACGCAAAAAATGGGCGGCCCTGAGCCGCCCATTTCGTAATCGAAGAGAAAAAGGAAAGTTCTACGTGCCTTCGTCCCAGCTGGCGAGGTACTTTTCCTGCTCGGGAGTCAGCTTGTCGATCAGCACGCCCATGGACTCGAGTTTGAGCTTGGCGATTTGCTTGTCGAGATGCTCGGGCACCGAATAAACCTGAGGCTTCAGATCTTTCGCGTTCTTGACCATGTACTCGGCCGAGAGCGCCTGGTTCGCGAAACTCATGTCCATCACCGACGCCGGATGGCCTTCGGCGGCGGCGAGGTTGATCAGACGGCCTTCGCCGAGGAGATAGATTTTGCGGCCATCCTTCATCGAGTATTCCTCGACGAACGGGCGGGCTTCCTTGTGGCCGCTCGAAAGCTTTTCGAGCGCGGGAATGTCGATTTCAACGTTGAAGTGGCCGGAGTTGCTGATGACCGCCCCGTCCTTCATGCGTTCGAAGTGCTCGTGCGCGAGCACGGATTTGTTGCCGGTGACGGTGACGAAAATGTCGCCAATTTTCGCGGCCTCGTTCATGGGCATCACGCGGAAACCGTCCATCACGGCTTCGATGGCCTTGGTGGGATCAATTTCGGTGACAATGACGTCCGCACCGTGACCCTTGGCGCGCATGGCCACGCCGCGTCCGCACCAGCCGTAGCCGGCGACGACCAATTTCAGGCCGGCGAGCAGCAGGTTGGTGGCGCGGATGATGCCGTCAAGCGTCGACTGGCCGGTACCGTAGCGATTGTCGAAGAAGTGCTTGGTAAGCGCGTCGTTGACGGCAACCACGGGAAATTTCAGCGTGCCGTCTTTCGACATGGCGCGCAGGCGGATGACGCCGGTGGTGGTTTCCTCGGTGCCGCCGATGACGTCGGCGATTTGATTGGTGCGCTTGGTGAGCAGCTGGGTGACGAGATCGGCGCCGTCGTCCATGGTGATCTGCGGCTTGTGATCGAGCGCGGCGTTGATGTGCGCGTAATAGGTGGCGTGGTCCTCGCCCTTGATCGCATACGTGGGAATGCCGTAGTGGGTGATGAGCGCCGCGGCGGTGTCGTCCTGCGTCGAAAGCGGATTCGAGCCGCAGACCACGAGATCGGCGCCGCCGTCACGCAGGGTGATGGCGAGGTTTGCCGTTTCCGTCGTGACGTGCAGGCAGGCCGCCATGCGAATGCCCTTGAGCGGCTGCTCCTTGATGAAGCGCTTGCGGATCAGTTGCAGCACGGGCATGTGCGAATTCGCCCATTCGATCTTGCGCTTGCCCTGGTCGGCAAGGGAAAGGTCCTTCACATCGCCTTTTGCTTTGACGGCTGTTTCCACGTGGTGCTCCCTTTTTGATCGTTCTATTTGAGGAGGACTACCTCTTCATACGTGCCGCGCTGAAGGCCGCGGCGCTACAGTTAAATCTTTGAACCTAGCGAGTTACGGCCACGGCGCCGCGCGATGCCGCTTCCTTGCGGATAGCGTCGGCCTTGTCCGTCTTCTCCCAGGTGAAGCCCGGACCGGTGCGGCCGAAGTGGCCGTAGGCGGCGGTGGGACGATAGATCGGGCGCCGCAGATCGAGCGTTTCGATGATGCCCTTGGGCGTCAGCTTGAAGAAGGCGCGAACGAGCTCGGTGATCTGTTGATTCGGGATCGTCCCGGTGCCGAAAGTATCCGCCATCACGGAAACCGGCTCGGCTACGCCGATCGCGTAGGCCAGCTGGACTTCCACTTTGCGGGCGAGGCCGGCGGCGACAATGTTCTTTGCGACGTAACGCGCCATGTAGCAGGCGGAGCGGTCGACCTTCGACGGATCTTTGCCGGAAAATGCCCCGCCACCGTGACGGCCGTAGCCGCCGTAGGTGTCGACGATGATCTTGCGGCCCGTGAGGCCGGCATCGCCCATCGGACCGCCGGTGACGAAGCGGCCGGTCGGGTTGACGTGGATTTTCGTGGTCTTGTCGAACATGTTCGCTGGAAGAACGGGCTTGATGACCTTTTCAATCACCGCTTCGCGCAGATCGCTGCTGGAAACCGAGTCGCTGTGCTGCGTCGAGATGACCACAGTATCGACGCGGACAGGGCGGCCATTGACATATTCGATCGACACTTGCGATTTCGCGTCCGGACGGAAGAAATCGACTTCCTTCTTCTTGCGAACCTCAGCGTGCTTCATCATCAGCTGATGCGCCAGCTGGATCGGCATCGGCATTAGTTCAGGCGTCTCATCGCAGGCGTAGCCGAACATCATGCCCTGGTCGCCGGCGCCGCCCGTGTCCACGCCCATGGCGATATCGGGTGACTGGCCCTTGACGGCCGACATGATCGCGCAGGTTTCGGAGTCAAAGCCGTATTTGCCGCGGTTGTAGCCAATGTCGTTGATTACGCCCCGGGCAATGGAGTCGTAGTCAAGGCATCCGCGGTGCTCTTTCTTGATGGTGATCTCGCCGGCGACGATGCACAGGCCCGTGGTGAGCAGGGTCTCGCAGCCGACGCGGCCCATGGGGTCGTGGGTGAGCACCGTGTCCAGCACGGCGTCGGAAATCTGGTCGGCAATCTTGTCGGGATGCCCTTCGGATACGGATTCAGAGGTGAACAGGAATTTCTCTTCGGAATTAGCCAAAACAGTGTCCTCCACCAGAATTAAGACGGGATTCGCGTGCCTAACCAGCGAATGTACGCACTACTCGAATTCTCGACGCTAGCATAGGCCGTGGGGGGTG
>DATNKM010000097.1:0-15281 GCA_035603395.1 Candidatus Acidiferrales bacterium | reverse complement strand
CAATCTGACGGCCATGCGCGGGCGCACGAACATCGCCGTGAACGGCAGCGTGGCGCACCGGGGCGATATGCACGGAAAGTTTACGTCACTCAATTTCACGGTGCGTGACGGGCATATGGAAGATCTTCTGCCCATCTTCGTGGCCGGTCACGAGCATCCCTCGCCATTAGCGGGCGAGACGAATTTGACCGCGCAGGTCACCGTGCCTCCCAGGGGCAAGCGGCTCCTCGAGGAGCTTGCGCTCGACGGGGATTTCGATGTTTCGGATGGCCATTTCGAAAAGGCGACAACGAAAGCAAGCGTGGATAAATTCAGCGCCGGCGCTTCGGGAGAGAAGAAAGAAACTCCCGCAAATCCAGCGCCGGCCGATTCCGCTGAAAGCGTACCTGCGCAGCTTCGCGGTCATGTGGTGCTACGCAGTACGATCGCCACGATGACCGACGTCTCGTTAAGCATTCCTGGCGCCGATGCGAACATGCACGGCACATTTAACGTAATCAGTCAGAAGATCGACTTTCACGGCACGGTTCGCACCAATGCAGACCTTTCCCAGCAGAGCAGCGGGGCCAAATCGATATTCGCGAAGATGCTCGACCCGTTCTTCAGAAAGAAGCGCGGCACGGTCGTCCCGGTCGTAATAAGCGGCACCTACCGCGACCCCCATTTCGGGCTCGATCTAAACCCTGTGAACAAGTAATACTTGGCCGCCCTATAGCTGCACCGTCCTACGCGGGCTCAAACCCCACGCTTTACAAGGGAGCTTGATTGTAGTCGTCACGGAACGAGTTTGGGATGATGTGCGGCGATTCATTTCACCGGACAAAAGGAGACCGCCCGCACTGTCTCCGGCTCCAGTCAGGAACGTGAACCAGGCAGGCTGGCTAATCGGACTCTGCCGCAACTGCTCGCCGTCGCTGGCGAAGACGGCGTAAAGAGCACGGCACCCACGGGTTTGAGCCGAGGCCTGAGGACCAGCACACTGTGAAAGCCTCACGTGCCGCCGGAAAGCATCCGCCCACCCGCCCGGACCCAGCGACAAGTCATCGAGTCGGGATCACCGATTTGGACGAGCGCTTGCCCGGCCGGACTGTCTACGAGCGCTTCCTCCCCAATGCCAAGGGCCATTCCCCCAGACGTGCTGACAGTGATCCATTTGGCCAGCCCTGGCGCGGCCTCGACGATCTTCAGTTCTCCCGCGAGCCGGACTTCGTTACGCCAGGTGAGTCTGATTGGCTGACCTCTGTCGCGCTCCTCCTCGGTGGTTCTGGGATCCGTCTCGATCAACGCGGGCAGATGAAGCGCCAAGAAGCGTCTGGCGTGCACACCCGTGCTTCCCAGCTCCCGGAGTTGTGCTTCTGCATGATCGCTGGTCCGGTTCGACTGGAGCTCTCGAAAAAGCTGCTGGACGGTCGGCCGCGATTGCGCCCAAATGCTGGGAATTTCCGCCCCTACCCGCCAGATGAGCAAGGCTGCCATCACGAGCAGTACTCGACGAGGACGCATTCTCTTCTCCTAATTAAACGGCACAAGACCTAGGCCTGCATTGGACACGGGAGGCTGGGCGAGTACCGATCCCGGATTTACCACGATCTGTACGCGCCAATACTGGTGATAGCAACTTGCCTAGTTACACACGACTGATAAGAAATTGAGAACGGCGTTCGCCCGGTATACTGGCTCAGTGTCTTGAGGCGTGTCGTGATAATACCTCGGGCCCGGCGTATCGATGTGGAAAACGGAGTTCGTATCGCGTTTCGACTGAAAGTTTCCCCCAGGCGGGCCGTCTGGTGACCAAGGGACGCTGTCAACCTACGTCCTGATGCCGCGCGCATAGAAGTGAACGCCTACTAGGAAGATCGCAGCAGCCAGATAGCTGAAAGCGAACGCAGGAGCGGCGAAAACGCCGATAACGGTTTCGACGCCGAGGCTCGTGATCCGGAACGCGTGAATGAATCCGCTGCCGGACAGCGCAGCGGCCCCGGCCAGCCACGCTGCGGCGTGAAGGAAGCGGCGGTCAACCAGGTAGGCGATCACTGCCGCCCAAATCATCGAAACCAATAGCGCGCCCTGGCTCAGCGAGATCAATCCGTAGACGTACAACTGATCGCCGAAGAGAAGCGCGGTCTGCAGGATGCTCGACCCGGCCGTGCGCAGCGCGACGTCAATCAGTCCCACTGCCCACGACGCAAGCATCGGAATCAATCCGAAAGCAACGGCGATGGCGTGCGATTTCGGTATCTCAGTGAAAGCCTGCGCGACCATCACGAGCCCGAACCAGACCACGATCATCGCGACAACTTCCAGGGGCACCACGCGCAGGAGCGGAACCACGAGACCGGTGAGGCACACCAGCATCGTCGCCGTGCCGCTGAGGATCGAGTAGCCCGAGCGGGCCCCCAGTTCCTTGTGGGCCATGTGCCCGAAATAGAGCGCGGTCGGAAACGGACTGCCGAAGAACGCCGCGGCCAGCGTCGCAAGTCCGTTGACGACCAGCGAGGGCCGGGTCGGGTAGTCGTCCCCCGCTACCTGAACGCTCTCGAGGACCTGTAAAGAGACGACTGTGTCGAGGACGCTCATCGGAAGAATCACGGACAGAAACTTCCATCCTTCGCCGTGGATCACAAACGCGATCAAGTTCAACGGATGCGGAAGATAAATCCCCGGCGCCATGGACACCTGCGACACTGGCAAATGATAGAGATGGGTCCACTTCAAGAGCGCCGTCAGCAGAGCTCCCACGACCAGGCAGACGAGGCCGCCCGGAATGCGAAAAGGCAGGCGAATTCGAGCGGAAAAGATAGCCAGGACGATGATGGCCGGAAGCAATCCGAGCTCCGGCGTTTGAAACACGCGCAAGACAAAATCCAGGCACAGGTAAGCCATCGCCGTTCCCGCGAGCGGGCTCAGCAGAGCGGCGCGAGGCGTGGTGCGGCGGAGCCAGTCCGTGCAGAACGCGCCGGCAGTCTGGATGACGCCGCTCAGAAAAGACGCGAAGACTCCGGCCTGCCACGCTAGATTCGGGTCGTGCGTGCGTTCATACACCGGCTGCATGATCAGGGCGACGTAAATGAAAATCGTGGGAGCGTTCACCCCGAACGGAATGGCGGTGACATCGGTTCGGCCGGTGCGTTTCGCCAGCCGGTGCGCTTGCGAAGCGTAGAAGATGTTCCCCGCGAAAATGGAGAGTGCGACGCCAGGCAGAATGCGCGTCGTAACCAAAGCGGCAGAAAAGCCGCACAAAGGAGCGAGGCCTGCGATGAGCAGTAGATCGGGGAAACCGCTGAAAAACAGAGCAAAGAATCCATCCCAATCGCCCGGCACGAACCAGCGGGCGCGGCTTTGGGGAACGGCGGCTGCTTGGGCCATGCCCGCTCAGGCCGTTCCGTACCGAAGGCCGAGTTTTTTCAGCCACTGGCGATAGGCAACGGCGGTCCGATCGGAGCGCAGATGCAGCTCCGCCGGCAAGTCGAGAGGGAGCAGTTCAGGCCGTTGGGACTCGACGACCGGTATGTCTTGACGCGTAATGATGTCCTGGAAGCGCCGAAGTTCTTCCGAGGGCGCGTCGTGCGCGTAATTGAGCGCGATGATCAGCCAGGCAAGGCTCTCGCGTTCACCAACCGGCGCGACGGAGGCAAACATCGAAAAGCGATTCGGTCCTTGGACCTTCATGAAGGACGCTGTGAGCGGACGCAGCACTTTGAATGTGTAAAACACCTTGGCGGGTTGGCCGGTTCCGTCCGGGTCGGGCTGCCATACGGGGATGTCCTTCGCGATGATTCCGCAGTCGGAAACCTCGACTTCGTAGTCGCCAATCTGCGCTTGCGAGGGATCACCCAGATAGCCCGCGTGGACGAAGGGAAAGTGCGCGACATCGAGAAAGTTTTCGATCACGCGCGGGCCGTGGGCACGGTAGCGATACGGGCCAACGGTGATTTTTTCAAACGAGCGGTCGTCCCATTCGGGAAAAGCCGGAACGCCCTGCTCTGAGTTTCCGAAACAGACCCAGACGAGATTGTATTTTTCTTCTACTGCATAGACCGCAGCACGCGCGCGCGCGGGCGGCGGCTGATCCGGATGTGCGGGAATGCGCACGCACCGGCCGGCCGAGTCATACTCCCAGCCGTGATAGGGGCAGGCAAGGCGGCTGTTGGTCAGGTGTCCGGCGGAGAGCCTCGAACCGCGATGAACGCAAAGGTCGCGCCACACATGTACGCCATCCCGGTTGCGCCAGAGGACGAGGTCGTTTTCGAGCAGGCGAATCGCAGTGGGTTCGGTATCCTTAACCTCGGAGGCCCAAGCCACGGCGTGCCAATCATTGAGCAAGACAGGATCGTCGATCATGGGTCATTGGGTAAGAGCTTCATGTCGCTCGGATAGACGCGAGGCCGCGCATGAAATCGACAGAATATAGCACGAAGATTGCAGCGACTCGAGCCCGGGACGATGCATAGTTTGGTGCGCCCGGATTCACGTCTTGAATCGGCAGAGCCGACCAACTTCTTCTGAAGCACCAATTTAGGCGGCGGCAAACGAAGGCAAGTCAACAACGTGAATGGTAGGCCCGTGCGGGCTCGAACCGCAGACCTCCACCGTGTCAAGGTGGCGCTCTAGCCAACTGAGCTACGGGCCTACCGCGCAACAACTAGGGCAATTCTAGCACGCAGGGCGTGTGCGGAATAAAATACAACGGTCGCCGCGAAAGCAAAGCCGAACATCGGCAAAGCAAAGAAAGCCGCTCGGGAGGGCGTCTTCCCACAGGAAACGTTACGTCAGGATCGCCGTCGTGTTCATCACGCACATCTTGTGCACGTCGGCCGTGCTGAAGCCTGCATCCAGCATTTTCTGCGCGAACATGGCGAAGCCCTCGGCGACCGGCGGGTTGATCGTCTGCCCCAGGTCAGTTGAAAGCACCACACGCTCGGGGCCCACCTTGCGGACACTGTCAAAATAGGCATCCCACGGTGCCTTATTCGTGTACATCGTGGTGAAGCAGTGTTCGATCATCGCACCGAGGTCGGCCACTTCCACTTGCTCCTGAGCCGTCATGTTCTGCGACGGAAATTCCGCATGAGTCACCACCACGCGCTTCAATCCCACCTCTTTCTTCGCCACTTTCACCAGCGCGTGAATTTCTTTTTTGCTCAGGTGCCCCGTGGCCAGAATCATGTCGTGCTTGCCGATCAGTTCCAGACACCGGCGCGCAGCGTCGCTCACTTTGCCGCTGGCGTCGAGCACGCTGATGGGCGCAGGCGAAATACCGGTGGCCGAAAGCTCGCGCTGAATTTTCGCCCAGAAAGGCAGCTTGTCCGTGGGGCCGTCGCTGCGCCCCGCGGTTTCGTTCGCCGCGTCCACGGTGGGGAACCAGCAGATCTTGTTTCCCGAGCGACCAGCGATTTCCAGCGCCACGGGATTCAGGCCGCCGACGCTGTGATTCAGCGTGATCGCGCCGTACGCGGTGATTCCGGGGCTCGCCTTCGTCACTACCTTGGCGCGTTCGTAGGTCGGGGCGTAGTGCGATTTCAGCACGAAGCCCTTCAGCCCGTGCGCGCGAAATTCCTTGGCGAGATCGAGGTCGTCGATGCGCCGCGCGATCACGTCCGGCGCCACGTGGACCTGGATATCGTAGCCGCCTTCGATAGCCTTCCATGCAGCATCGGTAATTTGAATCGGTGCGGTAACAGTCTCGGTTGTCATAACGATATTTTACCTAGATTTGGGTTTTGAACGCTCGTGCGAATTACAGCGGCTGGCCTGCGAGCCAGGCGTCTCCGCGTTTGTACAGCGCTTCGACCTCAGGGCCCGTAAGTCCGGGCATGTCCATCTTGATCTTGTAGCCGATTTGCGTTTGAAGGTAGGCCAAGTGCCGGTAGCCTTCGCGGAACGACATCAACAACTTCTGGTCGAGCGTGAGTTTCGCTGCGGGATCGACCGGATCCATGCGGTCCTTTTCGTAGATCGGTTGGCGAAGCACCAGACCCCAGCGTCCCGAGCGTTTTTCCCAGAAATCGACGAACCGGCCCGTGCAGACGACGTCGCAAACCACGTCGTGCACCGGCGCGCGCTGCGAAATGGTCATTTTGGTCTGCGACAGGGCGCGATCACCCTTCACCTCGATCGAACTCCCGCCCAGAAAATGCAGGATGCGCACGCCCTTGGCGAATCCCTGTTTGCTCGTTTCGATAAACTGGTCCGCCGTGCCCTGCGTCCAGGTGGCCATCATCACGCCGTCGTCGTGCCATAGCGCCCGGAATTTGTCCCACATCAGCGCATCGCGCCACACCACCCAGTTTTCAATCATTTCGCGAATCGTCAGTCGCTCGGCCATCTCATCGGTCATTTGGATCTCCCGCACCCGCTTCGAAGTACGGGAGATTCTACACCGCCAGACCCGCTCGCCAAACGCCGGCGATGAAGAGACCTTTCTGGATCGGTTTCGGACGGTTATGAGAAGATGGCGCCTGCCCGCGCGATCGACTGCGCGCGCGGCCCCGAAAATCAACCGTGACCACTACAACAGACACTCGTCGGCGATCGAGTCCGTGGTACGCGAGCCTGTGGATATACGTGTTGCTGGGCATGCTCGCGGGGATCTTGCTCGGGAAATTTGATCCGAGCCTCGGTGTCAAAATGCAGCCATTCGGCGACGCGTTCATCAAGCTCATCCGCATGCTGATCGCTCCGATTATTTTCTGCACAGTAGTGCACGGCATTGCGCGCATGGCCGATATTGCGAGGGTGGGACGTGTGGCGCTGAAAGCGATCGTGTATTTCGAAGTGCTCACCACCATTGCGCTCATCATTGGCCTCGTTGCCGTGAATCTATGGCATCCGGGCCGCGGAATGAATGTGGATCTGGCGCACGTGGACACCTCGGGAGTGCAAGCCTACGTGGCGCACCCGGAGGCCGTCACTGTCACTTCGTTCCTAATGAACGTCATTCCTTCCACTTTCGTGGGTGCTTTCGCGGACGGCGGCGTGCTGCCGGTGCTTTTCATCTCGGTGCTCTGCGCTTTCGCGCTCACGCAGGTAGGCGCCGCCGGCAAACCGGTGGTGGATTTCATCGAAGCGTCGTCGCGAATGCTTTTCGCCGTGGTCGGAATCGTAATGTGGGCCGCACCGATCGGCGCGTTCGGAGCGATTGCGTTCACGGTAGGGAAATTCGGCGCAGGGTCGCTCGTCTCGCTGGGGAAACTGCTCGGCGGATTTTACGTCACTTGCCTGATTTTCGTCTTCGGCGTGTTGTGGCCCGTGGCCGCCTGGTGCGGTTTCAATATTTTCAAGCTGATTCACTACATTCGCGAAGAACTTCTGATCGTCTTTGCGACGACTTCGTCCGAGACCGTCTTGCCTCAGCTGATGCGCAAGCTCGAAACGCTCGGCTGCGAAGAAAGCATCGTAGGCCTGGTGATTCCCACCGGCTATTCATTCAATTTGGACGGAACGTGCCTCTATCTGGCGACTACGACGGTCTTCCTGGCGCAGGCGACGAATACGCACCTGTCGATTTTCGAGCAGCTTGGACTGCTCGCCGTGTTGCTGCTGTCATCAAAGGGAGCTGCGGGCGTGGCGGGAGCGGCGTTCGTGGTGCTGGCAGCGACGATTGCAACCACGGGAACGATCCCGGTCGCCAGCGTCGCGCTCGTGCTCGGAATTCACCGGCTGATGTCAGAGGGTTTGACGCCGACAAACGTGGTCGGCAACGCGGTCGCTACGATCGTCGTCTCGAAATGGGAGCACGCACTCGACGAGAAGCGTCTCCGGTCTGAACTGGGAGGTGCGGCTTAGCGCAAGTACCGGCGCAAATCTAGTGCGCCGAGGCTGCTGCCGACCTGTTCAAGATCTGCTCCAGCCGGTCGAGCACCTGCATCGCGGTATAGCACTGCTGGACGCTCGCGTTGGGCTCGCGCTTTTCATTGATCGCCGAGAAAAACTCGCGGTCCTGCAGCTCGATGCCGTTCATCGATACGGCCACGTGCGAAAGATCGATCTTCTTGTCCTCGCCGTCGATGAGGTCGTCGTAATAAGCCTGGAACGTCCCGTTGTCGCAGATGTAGCGAAAGCGCGTGCCCAGCGGCCCCTTGTTATTGAACGAAAGCGAAAGCGTGCAGATTGCGCCCGAGGGCACCTTCATCACGATGCCCATGTCCATGGCGATCTTCAGCTCCGGATGCAGGGGCCCCTGCACGGCGTAGCAGTCGGAAACCAGCTCGCCCGTCTGATACTGAAAAAGATCGACCGTGTGACACGCGTGATGCCACAGCAAGTGATCGGTCCAGCTGCGCGGCTGTCCGGCCGCGTTCATGTTCGTGCGGCGGAAAAAATAGGTCTGCACATTCATCTGCAGCACTTTCAACTCGCCGGCCTTGATCTTTTTGTGTACGTATTGATGGCTAGGATTGAATCGGCGAGTATGGCCGCCCATGCAGACCACGCCGGTCTCTTTCTGCACGTCCACCAGCCGTTTGGCGTCCGCGAGGGTATCCGCAATCGGAATTTCCACTTGCACGTGCTTGCCCGCGCGCATGCACTGTACACCCTGGCTCGCATGCATGCCCGTCGGCGTCGCCAGGATCATGGCCTGCAGGCCGGGCTGTTTCAGACTCTCAGCCAGATCGCCTGTGAAATGCGGAATTTTGAATCTCTTGGCGACCTCTTCGGTCGATTTCTGATTCCCGCCCGTCAGGGTGATCACTTCGGTGCCTGGAATCGCCTGCAGCGCTTCCAGATGTTTCACGCCGAACGCGCCTTGTCCCGCAACGCCGACTTTCATAGCTTTGCCCTCGCTTGGAATCGAATAACCTCGACGGAATTCGAGCGGATGTGCGGCCCGGGAAAACTGAACCTGCGGCCTCCGGAGACGCCGCAGGTCAAAGTTGGATACAGCCGAATCGCCCCAGGTTAGTGCGACGCGGCGCTCGGCTGCCCCATTTCGTTCTTGGCAGCACGCAACTTGCGCAGCTCCGAATGGATTCGGATCACGGCCATCCACATACCCAGCGGATGCGCGCCCGCCGTCACCAGCGGATGCACTTGCCCATCGCGGAATTTCTCGATGTCGTCGTCCTGCAGCGTCTCCAGCACCTTTGCTTCTTCGGGCGTCATGCCGTATTCCTTCGCTACCGAGGGAAGGTCGTGAATGAGCCGCAGCCGCAGATCGCGCTTGAATCGGCTGTCGTATAGCACTTTGTTGAGCTTGTAGGCCGAGGGAGACGGATGCTTGTAGAACTCATACCCGCCCTTGAATTCGTACTTCTTCGAGGCCTCCTGCCCTTCCTTGGATGGTCCCGTTCCCTTCAGAGGCATGAAGCGCAGCACGGCGTGGCCGTGGTGCCAGGTCGGTTGGTAGGTGACCAGCTCGCCCTTCTGATTGCCGATCGCGCCGAACATGATCATCCATGAAAGCAGCTCGGTGTTGCCCACTTCGTCCAGCTGTTCGTTCGTTAGTTTAATCAGCGAGTCAAAATTGCCCTTTTCGATCTCCGAGATCGCCCAGTAGTCAAAGTCGAAATCTGGCTTCGGGTATTTCCACGTCCCCGGAAAGTGGGACATGCCGCCGCTGGCCACGATGGCCACGTTTTCCGGGCGGTTGGCGATCACCTTGGCGATGGCGCGGCCGAGCTCCGCGCAGCGCTGGGCCGTGGGCAGTGGGGGAAGATACGCGTTCACGAAAATCGGCACCACTGGAATCTTGCGCCCTTCGATCACCCATTCGTAGACCGCCGCAAACGCGTGCCCCAGCACGGCGTCCTGCGAGTAGCCCAGGTCGAAGCCCATTTTCATGAGCTTGTCGAGCAGGTCTTCGGTGAGCGCTTCGTGGATCTTCAGCTCGTACTTCCGGCCGGCGAATTCGGCGTGCGAATATTCGCCCGACAAGATGGCGAAGGTCGGCACGGAGCTCAAAAAGAAAGTCTCCAGGTGATCGCTGCCGATCACGATGATGGCGTCCGGCTTGGTTTCCTCGAGTTCCTTGCCGATCTGGCGCATCGCTGCGATGTCGGCGTCGAGCTGCTTGGGGTCTTCGCTGGGCGGACGGTCAAAAAGCTGCGGGGCGTGCACGGTGGCATATGCTGCAACAATCTTTCCCATGGCTGTTACCTCGTTTCAGTCTGCGGGAGGGCGTACCTCAACCACCCCCCTGGGCTCCCCAACCCTCGGGTTCGAGGAGCCAATCCTAGCGCGTGCTTCTAAGGGGATTCTGGCGAAAACGATTGGATCTCGTCAAGCGAAACCGTCCGCTCCCCACTGGTTTTAAAAACCGCGTTTCACGATGTGAACGGATTGGGTTTCGAGACGTCGATTTCGAGATCCTTGATCGCTTTTTGCACCACCGAGGCCTGGATTTTGCCCTCGCGGAGCAGCTCGTGCAGCGTCGCGAGCGTGATGAAACGCGCATCGACCTCGAAGAAGTTGCGGAGCGATTCCCGACTCTCGCTGCGCCCGAATCCGTCTGTGCCCAGCGATGCGAGCCGCCGCGGCATCCAGGAGCCGACGAGGTTCGGGAGCGCCTTCAGATAATCCGTGGCCGCCACCAGCACCCCGGGCGCATCCGCCAGGCACTGTGTGACGTAAGGCACGCGCGGCTTGTCTGACGGATGCAGCAAATTCCAGCGCTCCGTCTCGATGCCATCGCTATACAGCGCCTTGTAGCTCGTCACGCTCCAAACGTCCGCGGCAACGTGATATTTTTCCGCCAGAATTTCCTGCGCCTTCAGCACTTCCCGCAGGATCGAGCCGCTGCCGAAAAGCTGCGCGCGCAGCTTCGATTTGGAGTCGGCGGCGGGCTTATAGCGGTACAGGCCCTTCAAAATTCCTTCGCGGGAGCCTTCCGGCATCGCCGGCATCGCATACGGCTCGTTCATCACCGTGATGTAGTAGAAGATGCTTTCGCCCTTGCGATACATCCGGTCGATGCCGTCTTCGATGATCACCGCGATCTCGTACGCAAACGCCGGGTCGTACGCTTGCAGCGTCGGAATTGGCAGCGCCAGCACATGGCTGTTGCCATCCTGGTGCTGCAACCCTTCGCCGGCCAGCGTCGTGCGCCCGGCCGTGCCGCCCAGCATGAATCCGCGACACCGCGTATCCGCCGCGGCCCAAATCAAATCGTTCACGCGCTGGAAGCCGAACATCGAATAGAAAATGAAGAACGGAATCGTGTTGATCCCGTGCGTGGCGTACGCCGAGCCCGCCGCGATGAACGACGACATCGATCCCGCTTCCGTAATGCCCTCTTCCAGGATCTGCCCGTCCTTGCACTCCTTGTAATAAAGAAGCGTGTTCATATCGACTGGCTCGTAGAGCTGGCCCTGGCTGCTATAGATGCCAACGAGTCTGAACAGCGACTCCATACCAAACGTCCGCGCTTCGTCGGGGACGATCGGGACCACCAGCTTGCCGATCTCGGGATCGCGCAGCATTTTGCGCAACATGCCGACGAATGCCATCGTCGTCGACACATCGCGTCCTTCGCTGCCGGTGTGAAATTCATCGAACAGCGATTTGTCTTTCAGCTCGAGCGGCTTCGAGCGCACTTTGCGCTGCGGCATGTAGCCGCCCAGTTTTGCTCTGCATTCCCGCAAGTATTTAATTTCCGGGCTGTCGTCCGGCGGACGGTAGAAGGGTACTTCGGCGAATTGCTCTTCGGTGAATGAAAGCCCGAACCGCTCGCCGAAATGGCGCAGCGTGTCTTCATCCACTTTCTTCTGCTGGTGCGTGACGTTGCGGCCTTCGCCCGCCTCGCCCAGTCCGTAGCCTTTGATCGTGCGCGCCAGGATCACCGTCGGCGTTCCCCTATGATCCACCGCTGCCTTGTACGCCGCGTACACCTTCTTCGGATCGTGCCCGCCCTGCCGCAGCGCATGCAGCTTTTCGTCGGGAATGTCCTCGACCATCTTCAGCAGACGCGGATCGCCGCCAAACACATGCTCGCGGATGTACGCGCCCGACTCGACGATCAGCTTCTGATACTCGCCGTCGACCATTTCGCCCAACCGCTTCGCCAGCAGCCCGTCCACGTCTTTTTCAAATAGCGGATCCCAGTCCGAGCCCCACAGCACCTTGATCACATTCCAGCCCGCGCCGCGGAAGGCCGCTTCGAGCTCCTGCACGATGCTGCCGTTGCCGCGCACCGGCCCATCCAGCCGCTGCAAATTGCAATTGATTACGAAAATCAGGTTGTCGAGATGCTCGCGCGACGCCAGCGTGATCGCGCCCAGCGTTTCCGGCTCGTCCGTTTCGCCGTCGCCCAAAAACGCCCATACTTTCGCGTCCGTTTTCTGCTTCAGGCCGCGATCTTCCAGATAGCGGTTAAACCGTGCCTGATAAATCGCCATGATCGGGCTCAGGCCCATCGACACGCTCGGAAATTCCCAGAAATCCGGCATCAGCCACGGATGAGGATAGGACGAAAGGCCGCCGCCCTTCTTCAGCTCGCGGCGGAAGTTCTCAAGCTTCGCCGCCGACAGGCGCCCTTCCACGAACGCGCGCGCGTAAACGCCCGGCGCGGCGTGGCCCTGGAAATAAACCGTGTCACCCTCATCTTCCGCGGTGCGCGCGCGGAAAAAATGATCGAATCCGACCTCGAACAGCGTCGCCACCGATCCGTAGGTCGAAATGTGCCCGCCGATGTTGTGCTCTTCCCGGTTCGCGCGCACCACCATCGCCAGCGCGTTCCAGCGCACCAGACTCTTGATCTTGCGCTCGATTTCCTGATCGCCGGGCAAAGGCGGCTGCTGGCTCACGTGAATCGTGTTTACGTAGGGCGTATTCGCGGTAAACGGTACCTGCACTCCGCAGGCCAGTGCGCGATTTCGAATTTCCTGAAGGATTCGTGAGGCGAGGCCGGGCTTGCCGTTTTCTACCACTGCATCGAAGGACTCAATCCACTCCCAGATTTCTTCGAGCTCGTCTACATCCGGGGCACGTACGATGGGGGACACCGCCATGGTCTAAGCCTTCCCAAACGGAAAGGTAGCGTTCCTTTCGAAATGTTTGATCACCTCCATTATATACCCCTCCGCGCGAGGGAGTCCGCGAATGCGCATCATGTTCAACGATGTGAACGATTTGATTTCGCAATAAGGCGATCGGCTAACAGTATCCTGCGCATGGGAGCCGCTTAGTGTGACGGGCCCGGCGGATCGTTCGTTACGGTGAATGTCTGGCCATCGTGCAGATACAGCCGGGCGGCCTCGTCGCGGTTTAGGGGATGCGCGCCGCGGCGTCCGAATACGGCGAGCTGGTTGCCGCTCTCGTCGACCGCGCGATCCCGATCGACTCCCTTGGAGATTGCCAGCGCCGGAGCGCCCGTGCGGTAGCTCGCAATCAGCTTGGGGGTGGGACGCGGGCTGAAGCCATAGGCATTCGGCGAATCCTCGGGCGAAAGGATTTGCAACACGCGCAGGCCGTTGCGGCCGTCGGCCAGAAACGCGAACGCGCTCGCATCCACCATCCCGATCTTTACATCGCGCAGATCGTTGATTTTTCCGTCCGCAGAGAACATCTGATCGAGCCGAGGCTGCTCCGGCTGCTCCACATTCACGATCGCCAATCCCTGCTTGCCCGCCGCCACGTACGCATAGGTGCGCGCCACGTACACGTTGCGCGCGTCATCGAGCTTCACCAGCGCATTCGGCACCACGCGCGGATGGTCGAGCGTCGTCACGTCCAGCACTTTCAGCCCATCGCGATCCACCACAAATCCGTAGCGGAACTGAATCGAAATGCCCTGCGGATCGTTCAATTCCGGCGCGCCGATCTGCGCCACCACGCGCGGCGCGAGCGGCTTATCCAGATCGACCACCACGAGCCCACGATCGCACAGCATGTAGGCGTACGTGCCCGCGATCGAAATCCGTCGCGCCCCGTTCAAAATTCCGTCCGGATTGAACGCCAGCGCGCGTTTCAGAAAATTGTTTCGCGGATCACCGTCGAGCAAGGTGCTCACACCCGGCGTCTTGCTCTGGGGACTCGAATCACCGACGACCACCAGGCCTTCGTACTTATCTGCAACGTAAAGGTACGCGTACATCGCGTGGATCGGCCCTTCTTCGTTTTCCGGATCATGCCCCCGCGCCGGATCGATCGCCAGCGTCGAAGGGCTCGCAATCGCCGTCGCATATTTGGTACGCACGTAAAGCCGCTGGCCCAGCGGAGAAACCGGCGCGGTCGTCTGCCGCTCGGAAAAACCTTTGTTATCGACGTTCGCCACGTCGTAGGCGCGGAACCCGCCTTTGCCCAGCGCCGCGTAGAGATATTCGCCGCGCAGCTGCAGGTCCAGCACGTTGCCCGGATGGTGGTACGCCTCTTGCAATTCGCGCCCGCGCGCCACGTGCTGCTTGTAATCGTCCGGATACGCCAGCCGCTGCAGGTAGCTGCCGATAATCGCCGGCGGCTCGTCATGCTCGGCCACGGCTACGGCCTCGAACCCCTTCGCGCCGTCCGCCACATACGCGTAGCGCCCCATGAAATTCAGCAGGTTCGTGCCCTGCAGCAGCACCTGCGCCATCCAGGCGTTGTTGTCGTTGCGCGCGCTCACGTGGCAGTCGTCACACTGCTTCGTCTCTCTCTCGCGCACCGTGTGCGGCACGAACGTGCTGAACGCCGTCCCGGCAAATCCTTCGGACGAAACCGTCTGCTGCATGTAATACAGCCATTCGCGGTTCTGGTTCTGCGAGCTGACCGTGATCGCGCACGACGACCGCGCCGGCGCCACGCGATGGCCGGTCACGGTGCCGTCGATCGCCAGCATGAAGCCGTCATCGCGCAGCACCTGAAAATTGTAGAACGTGTAGTTCCGCGTGATCAGCCCCTCGTTGTGCAGCATCGGCACGCGCTGGTTCGCCGTCATCGACAAATGACAGCCGAAGCAGTTCGGCGTCCACGATGTGTGGCACGCGTAACAGGTCATGCGGCTGTTTGCGTGCGCCAGCTGCGATTCATCAGACGGCAGAGTGCCCCACGTGGTGCCGTCCACGCGTACCGTTTTCGCCCAGCGCGATTTTTCGCTGTAGTGCGGATTGCCCGGCGTGATCGTGTCGAGCGTCTGCACCACTTCCCATTCCTTGTCCGGCTCGACCATCGAGTGCTGGATCAGCGCGTCCCCGCGCCACTGGAATCGCCGCTGGTTCCAGGGCGTGCGGAGCGCGTCCAGATGCGTGCCGCCGTCGGGTGCCGCCGGGCCGGACGTGATCAGGGTCGCGCGCTTTTCCACCGTGCCGTGGCAATCGGTGCAATCGAGCTCGATGGCCGCGCGCGGTTCGGCATAGAGCTTCCCGTTGCCG
>DATNKM010000078.1:0-8405 GCA_035603395.1 Candidatus Acidiferrales bacterium | reverse complement strand
CCAGGAATGGCGGCTGTGATCGCCGCAGCAGTCCGAACACAGACGCCACGCGCTGCCCGTTGCGCATCGCGCGCAGTTGCGGCAGAAGCGCATTCGCGTCGTTCACGGGACGTGTGCCGCTGCAAATCGTCGCGAACAGTCGACCCTCCGTGCCCTGGTGTGTGAAGACCACATACTGCTGGCCCGCCCGGAATCGATAACCGCAGTCGCCGTCTTCCCCGCCGGAGAATATGTCGATCTCTTCGGCCAGAGCCGAGGCCTGCGCGGGCGCGAACCGTTCGTCGATCCGGAAATGGTAGCGCGTCAGCCGCGACGCGATGGCATCGGCAGTCGCGGCCGCTTTCACTGAAGCATCCGGCGCTGGCGGCTTCGTGCTGGCATTGCCGGTCTGATCGGGAGTTGGGTCGGATGAGTCGGCGGCCTTGGGGAGCGCGTACGCGATGTCCTCAACCGCCGTCACTGTACCCACGAACACCACGTCGCCGGCCTGCAGGCCGGGACAAGCGCCCGGCGAAGCATCCGAGCAAGTGCATCCGCGCGTCGCGATTGGAACGGCCGGGATGAGCAGCAGACAAGCTAAGAGGAAGCGCCCAAGCATCGCAAATATCCTACAATCTTTTCAGCGGTGGGTCAGGTTGAAAAACCAAAAATCACGCACTCGTGGCGATGCGGATTTCCCCTGATCGTTGCTAAACTCCATGGTCGCCTCTGCGCCGTCGCAGCAAAGAACGCCTTGTGGGTCGCGGATACAGCCGCAACATGAGGAACGCGATTCGAGACCGGCTTTAGCCGCCGAAGCTGCTTCCGCGGTCAAATCCGGTGATCCAGTTAAGATATGCGTGTTTGCCTAACAGGAGGCACTGGCTTTATCGGTCAGGCGCTGGTCAAGCGCCTCCTAGCCGACGACGCCCAAGTTCGCGTCCTGGCCCGCACTTCCCCTCGCGCCGACGCGCTCGCATCCCAAGGCGTCGAAATCGTCACCGGCGACGTCGCTGATGCCGATGCCATCCGCCGCGTCGTCGAGGGTGGCGAAATCATCATCCACGCAGCAGCGATGGTCGACGCCCACGGCTCGCGCCAGAAATTTTTCGACGCCAACGTTCGCGGCACCGACGCCGTCCTGCAAGCCAGCCTCCGCGCCAAACCGCGCAGGATCATTTACCTCAGCTCCATCACCGTGTATGGACCGCTCCGGGACGATGAATGGATCGACGAGGACACGCCCTTCGACCAGCTACCCGAAGAGCGCGACTTCTATGCCCAATCAAAAATCGAAGCAGACCGCCTCGCGCTAAGGTTCGCGAAACACTCTTCCGTGCCGCTAACGATCCTCCGCCCCGGCATCGTTTTCGGCCCCGGCAGGCCACTCCCCACTGCTCTTCTCGGCGCGCGCGTCGGTACATTCGACATCGTTTTCGGCCGACCCAACCAACCGTTTCCGCTGAACTACATCGAAAATCTAGCCGATGCGGTTGAGCTAGCCCGACGGGAACCGGAGAACGACTCGCGCCAATACATCGTCCTCGACGACGAAAGACTCACGCTCGGGCAATATCATGCCGCGAGAACAGCCATCACAAAAACCAAAACCACCTTCTGGCCCTCCCAGCCCATCGTGATGGCGGCGACCATCACCCATCCCCTAGCCCGCCTCATCCCGGCCGATGCGGGTGCATTCTCCCGCCGCCAAATGATCCGCGCCTCCGAGGAGCGTTACTACTCAACCCGCCGAATCCGCGAAGAATTGAACTGGAAGCCAAAGATCGCTTTGGAGGAAGCTATCGGGCGCACGATCCGGAATAAATCCTAGCCTGTCTCTGTGTCTCCGTGCCTCCGTGCGGATTTTGGTTTGGAGTTTTCACTAACTCCAGCTCCTCCTAGTACCGCCCGCACCGTTGCACTTGAAAAATTCCGTTTCATGCTAGAATTTCGCGCGGTGGCAGCATCGATTTCCCGCATTTCCCTTTTCCTGAAGCGGAATGATCTCGTCTGGCCGGGCGTGCGGCGACTGGGACGCAACTTCCTACCGTCCGGCTGCAGGGAAACGACTGCGTCCGGCGCACGAGGAGTGAGAAGATTCTCGCGATCGTCCAATATTTGGTCTTGACCGCCGCTGCGGTTCCGCTCGTCTATTACGTGCTCGCGCTCTTCAGTACGTTTCGTTTTTTCGAGAATGCGAAACATCACGCGACGCCGAACACGGACTTCCTGCCGCCGGTCAGCTGCCTGAAGCCGATCAAAGGCCTCGACGAAGACGCCTACGAAAACTACGCCAGCTTCTGCCGGCAGGATTATCCCGAATACGAGATCGTGTTCTGCGTCGATCCCGGCGACCCCGCGCTGCCGCTGCTCGAAAAGCTCATCAAGGAATTTCCCGACCGCAAAATCCGGCTGCTGTTCGGCTCCGGCCGCGATGCCATCAACGACAAAGTCGGCCGCCTCAACCGCCTGACAACTGAAGCAGCGTACGACATTTTCATCATCACCGACGGCGACGTGCGCGTCGGCCCGGATTACATTCGCTCCATCGTTTCTGTGTTCCGCAATCCGAAAGTCGGCGCCGCCACCTGCCTGTACGTCTCCACCAAGGAAATCAATCTCGTCCAGGAACTCCAGACCATCGGCATGATTTCCGATTTCTTTGCGCCGGTGATGGTCGCCTGGCAGCTGGACGATTTGAAAGTCACGTTCGGACAGACCATCGCGACAACGCGCAAAGCCGTGGAAAGTTACGGCGGCTACCGGGTGATCGAGGATCGTCCTGCGGACGACGTGTACGCCGGAAAACTCGTAGCCGAACAGGGCTACGAGGTGAAGCTGCTTCCCTACATCGTTCACTCCGTTGCCGACTTCAACACCTTCAGCGATCTGCTGCACAAACGCACCCGCTGGATGACGGTGCAAAGATTGATGCGCCCCTGGGGCCATTTCGGCCTGATCTTCACCTGGGGATTGCCGTGGGCGCTGGTGGCCATCGCGGCGAAACCGACCTGGTTGGTCGCGGGTATTTATCTGGGCGCGTACGTTGTGTTCCGCGTGCTGATCACATGGATGATCGGCGTCTGGGGCATGAAGCAGAAAGGTATCTGGCACAAAATGCCGCTGATTCCGCTGTGGGACGCCATGGCATTCATGATGTGGATCGCCAGCTTCGCCCGCCGCACAATTCGCTGGCGCGGCGTCGATTATTTTCTCCGCGAAGGCCGGCTGGTCGCCGCGCGGAAAGCGTCCTCATGAGCAGTAAAATCGCTATCGCCGGCGCTGGAATTTACGGCGCCACAATCGCGATCCGCCTCGCCGAAGCCGGCCACGGCGTTCGCCTCTTCGATCCGCTCGGCATTCTGCGCGCGACCTCTGTCATCAACCAGTACCGGATTCACTCCGGCTATCACTACCCGCGCAGCCCGGAAACCATTGCCGAAACGCTCGAAGCCCGCGCCGAATTCACCCAGGCCTTCGCGCCCGCCATCGTCCGCAACAGCCGCCACTACTACGCCATCCCCAAAGAAGGCTCCGTCACGCCGCCCGAGCTCTTCGAAAAAGTGATGGCGCAGTACAGCCTTGCCTGCAGACCGGTGCGGCCAGAATGGATGGATTTCGGGTTTATCGACAAATGCTACGAAGTCGACGAGCAGATCTACGATCCAGACACATTGCGAGACACCGTCATTTCGCAGATCACGAGGTTGAGCATTCCGTTCGAGAAGCGCGCCTTAAAGGCGGAAGAGCGACCGGGCTACGATTTCATCGTCTGGGCCACATACGGCCTCGGCCCAAGCCTGGGCCTTTTTCCGAATGCGAAATATCAAGTCGCCGAGAAAATCCTGATCCAGTTGCCGCCGGTCCTTCAACACATTTCGCTGGTGATCGTCGACGGCCCGTTCACTGCTTTCGATCCATACGGCAGCTTGGAAAAATCCCTCTTCGGGTCGGCGAAGAACACGAACCATTGGACCACCAACAATCCCAACGACCCGATTCCTGAGCCGTTCGCGCACATGCTCAATGGCCCGGGGTGGGAAAAAATCGATTTCAGCCGTTTCGAAGCCATGCGCAGGGATTCCATGCTCGGAGTCCCCGCCTCGAAGGAGGCCATCTACATTGGCTCGCGCTTCACGATTCGTGTCGTCGAAAACAATCCGATCTCCGACCGCCGCACGCTCTACGTTCAGGAAACCTCGCCGGGCGAGATCCACATTTTTTCCGGAAAAGTTGTCGGCGCCGTAAAAGCCGCACGCCTCGTCTGCGAACGCGTCGCGAAATCTTGAGTTTCGACTCGCGCTCCTCCCTGCCTGTCGAAACATGCCACCTCGCGTGTCGTTGTACCGGAACCCTCCCAGGGTTCAATCGAAGTGCCGCCGGAACGAAGTGACCCACCAGGCAAAGTCATTTCCGGCGTAGGTGATTAAAAAAAAGGAATGCACGCATGCGACGTGACTCACGATTCGAGTCCACGCCGCCGCCCGGTCGGGCCAACCAAAGAAGGATTTTCGCTACTTCGATCCCGCCGAGCGGGTCTCGGTAATCGCCGGTGCGGTGGCACCCAACTGGCGATGGCGATCGTTGCGCGCGTTGCGCCAGTTCACTTGCGGCATGAACAGCGACGAATCGATGCGGTCGCGGTACTCGATGGCAATGTTCATCAGCGAATCAAGCAGGGAATCCGACAGATGATGCGGCTCTAGACCCAAGTCGATCAGTTGAGAGTGCTTGGCGTTGTAGTAGTGCGCTTCGGCCTCGACGCGGGGATCGGGCAGGTGGTCGATTTCGACCTTGAGACCCATTTTCTTACTGGCGGCTTGCACTTTGTACGCGAGATCGAGAACGGAGAACTGTTCGGTGAACTGATTGAAGACGCGGAATTCACCGGGCGCCGCTGGATGCGTACAGGCGATCTCGATACAGCGGACCGTATCGCGAATGTCGAGGAAGCCGCGGGTCTGCCCGCCCTTGCCGTACACGGTCAGGGGATGGCCCACCGCCGCCTGCGCGCAGAATCGGTTCAGCACCGTGCCGAAAACTTCGTCGTAGTCAAAGCGGTTGATGAGCGCTTCATCGAGCGCGGTTTCGTCCGTCACCGTGCCGTAGACCACGCCCTGGTTCAAATCCGTGGCGCGCAGCTTCCAGGCCCGGCAGCAGAACATGATGTTGTGGCTGTCGTGCACCTTCGAGAGGTGGTAGAACGAGCCGGGCTGCTTCGGAAACGGCAGTATGTCCTTGCGGCCGTTGTGCTCGATTTCGATGTAGCCCTCTTCAATGTCGATATTGGGCGTGCCGTACTCGCCCATCGTCCCGAGCTTCACCAGGTGGCAATCGTGGTGGAATTCGCGCAGCGCGAACAGCAGGTTCAGCGTGCCGACCACGTTATTCACCTGCGTGAACGCGGCGTGACGCCGGTCAATCATCGAATACGGAGCCGAGCGCTGCTCGGCGAAATGGACCACGGCTTCGGGCTTGAACTCGTTGAGCGATTCGGCGAGGAACTCGTAATCGGTCACGTCACCGATCAGCAGGTCGATCTTCTTGCCGGTGTGCTCGTGCCAGGCGCGGAGGCGATCGGGAAGCGGCTGGATCGGCGTGAGCGTCTGTACGCCCAGCTCGAAGTCCCACTGCCGGCGGATGAAGTTGTCGATAATAGCGACAGAGTGGCCCTTTTGCGACAGATACAGCGCTGTCGCCCAACCGCAGTAGCCATCTCCCCCCAGCACGGCAATTCTCATGAAGCCTCCAGTGAAATCGATTCCTTAAATTGTTATTAAGATTGCCCCGACTTCTGCCCGTTTCTGATTGTAACGTTTTACCCCGCAGCGCGAAAGACTCACAACAGAGTTTTCTTATCTGAGTCGTATCGCATAACGCGTGATCGAACCGATCAGAATGGAGAATAAGAGAGTTAGGGGCGAGCGACGGCGGCCGGATCGCCCGGGGCGCCGTCGGAGCGGTGCCCGAAAACACGCTCGATGCCACGCAGATAGAAGATCACGCCGAGCAGACGGACCAGCGCCGCCCACACGCGGTAGCAGATCAGAGCTTCGGCTCCTCCACGCAGGCCGGCGATCGCGAAAAGCGAATTGAACGCCGCCTCGCCAACGCCCAGGCCCCCGGGCGTGAACGGCAGACAGTTGGCCACGAAGCCCAGCGGGATCACCAGAGACATCTTCAGGTTGAGCGCGGAGGGATCAAGGGCGAGCACGGCGAGAACCATGCCGATCACCGTCAGTGAGTTGGCAAGGATCGAAATGGCCAGCGCGGCGCCCACGGTGCCCAGACTTGTCCGATAGCCGCCTACCGTCCGGATCACCAACCCGTACCATTCCTTCCAGGGCAGGATGCCGAAAACGGCGTGGGCGATTTTTTCCATCCGTGGCTGGAACCAGACGCACGCGAAGAATCCGGAGATGAAAATCGCGGAAAGGACTCCGGAAACGATTAGCAGATCGCGCAGCGCGGGAGTGGCGGCGATGTCCCGCGCGAAGAACGGTGCGAACAGCAGGGGCAGGAGCAGCAGCGAGAGCATGCCGATACCGCGCTCAAACAGCGAAACGATAACTATCTCCGAGCGGCGAGTTTTCTGGTCTTTCGCGACGTAATACAGGCGAGAGAGATCGCCCCCGGTGGCACCCGGAAGAAAGACTGCGAAAAAGAAACTGACCAGGGCGACTTGAAACGATTTCGCGAATGAGAGCCGTAGGTCGATCGGCCGGAACATCCAGATCAGGCGCTGCGCCATGAGCGCAATATCGATCAGGATCAGCGCGATGGCGGCAAGAGCTATGGGCCAGGCGGTGAACGGCCTTGAGAGAGCCCGCAAGCTGATGTAACCGGACCTGGCGAGGTAGGCGAGCAGTACGCCCGCGATCGCCAGTCGCACGAGCAGCCAAAATATTTTTCGCGCGGGATGTTCGCGTGAGGCGATTTCCGGCATGGGTTCGGTGGAAACAGCCGACGACGAGCCTTCGCCCGGCATTCTAGCGGCCGGCGCCGGCCGTTCGAGGAGGCTCGCTGCGGCGCGCGTTGCCGCGGCGTCCGGCAAGCTCGCGCACGGAGTAGACGGGCTTGTTCTGCGATTCGTAGTAGGTGCGGGTGAGCAGCTCGCCGATCAGACCGATGGCGAAAAACTGAATACCACCGATCAGCAAGGCTATGCCGAGAAGCAGCAGCGGCCCGTGGGCCAGCATCAGGCTTTCGTGGAAGAAAACCTTGCGGATGAAGGCCCAGATCTCGATTGCGCCACCGGCGCCCAGTCCGGCGAGACCGAGCAAACCGAAAAGCTGGAGCGGCCGCGTCGAATAATCGAGCAGGAATTTCACGCTGATCAGATCGAGCAGCACGCGGATCGTGCGCGAGATGCCGTAATTCGATTTGCCGCTCTGGCGCGGAATATTCGTGACCGGAACCTCCGCGATCGTTGCCCCGGCCCAGCTCGCCAGCGCCGGAATGAAACGGTGCAGCTCGCCGTAGAGATTGATCTCGTTCAGGATTTCGCGGCGATAGGCTTTGAACGTGGTGCCAAAGTCGTGCAGGTCCACGCGCGAAAGCTTGGCCATCAGTCGATTGGCGACACGGCTTGGGAATTGGCGGCTGAACAGATTGTCGGTGCGCTTCACGCGCCAGCCGCTGACGATGTCGTAGCCTTCCTTCATCTTTTCGATGAAGCGCGGGATTTCCGCAGGATCGTGCTGCAGATCGCCGTCCATCGAAATGACGATCTCGCCCTGCGAGTGATCGAAGCCGGCTTTCAGCGCGGCGGTCTGGCCGAAATTACGGCGGAGGCGCACGGCGAGAACCCGGGCATCGTCGCGGGCGATCTCCGAAAGCTGGCGGAAGGTGCCGTCTTTGCTGCCGTCGTCGATGAAAACGATCTCAAACGGCTCGCCAATCGCGTCCATCACATCGATGATTTTGACGTAAAGCTGCGGAACGCTTTCGAGCTCATTATAGAGCGGGACGACGATGGAGTAGGCGACCGGGCGATTCTCGGTACTCATGGGTTCATTGTAGTACATCAATTGGACGGCGCGGTAGCAGGACTCGGAGCCGGTGGAGCGGAAGAAGTCAACGGATGGTTGGTCAGGATGAGCTTGCCACCGCTGGAGGCCACAACGTCGAGTTCCGCTCCGGGCATCAGGGCCTGGTAATGCGGCAGGTCGGCGGCGAATGTCAGCAGGTAGTAGCGCTGCGGCTGACTCCACACAGCAGGCAATTGCGAATCGACCAAAAAAACTGCCGGAGCGCCGGGAGCATGCGACCCGTATTCCAGATTCGCGCGCTTGGCGGTGAGCAACCAGCCGTCGCGGTTGAGATAGAAAAAGACGGATGAGAACGAGTAGTAGAAGCCTTGCGCGATGATGGCGCCTTGGGGCTCGTTCCGTAGGACCGTCGCCAGCGGGCGTGAGGAAAGATAC
>DATNKM010000076.1:0-6150 GCA_035603395.1 Candidatus Acidiferrales bacterium | reverse complement strand
AAATGATGCTCGCACTTGGGGCAAACTTCCCAGTTCGATTCGATGTCTTTTTTCCAGATGATCGCGCGGCAGGAATTGCATTTCGTCCACAGGCCTTCGGTGCGGACGCGGCGTTCGTCGACCGGCGTGGGATTCTCAATTTTGCTTTTTTCTCGTTTGAACCAGGACATGGCGAAGTCAGTTTAGATTCGAGAAATCAGAGTCAAAAGTTCCAAGCAAAGGCCGCGGCTCTTAATAGTCAATTCCACGCTGCGCGAGAATTCCCTTCACGTAGGGATGCTTTACTTCTTTCATCTCCGTCACCAAGTCGGCGGCTTCAACCAGCTTCGGGTGCGCGTTGCGGCCCGTGCAGATTACGTGCACGCGTTCCGGGCGCTTCGCCAACGCTTCGACTACCTTTTCCGGGTCGAGCATCCTGTAGCTGATCACGTAATTGATTTCGTCGAGCACGACAAGATCGTAGTGTTCGCTGTAAATCTGCTCGCGGCCGAATTCCCAGGCTTCCTCGCACATACGGAGGTCTTCGGGATCGGTTTCCGCTCCGCCGACCTTCACAAATCCGCGGCCCATGGGGCGAATCACGAACATATCGTCACCGAGCATTTTCGCCGCGTCGAGCTCGCCATAGTGCCATGAGCCTTTGATGAACTGCACCATCAGAACACGCAGGCCTTGGCCCACGGCGCGAAACGAGGTGCCGAGAGCGCAGGTCGTCTTGCCCTTGCCGGGTCCGGTGTAAACGATCAGCAGCCCTTTGCCTTCCGGCATTCGCCTCCGCCCCGCGACGGCCGATTCTCATAGTGGCCGCAGCAGCTTGAAACGTCAAGCCAGTGCGCGCCGTTTACTTCGGATACGGATGACCGGCTAGAATGGCGAAGGCGCGGTAGATTTGCTCGGCGAGCACGACGCGAGCAAATTCGTGGGGCATGGTGAAACTCGAGAGCGAGATGCGCTGTGTTGCTAGCGAGCGCAGTTCGATGGGGAAGCCTTCGGCGTCGCCGCACAGGAAGACGATTTCGCGGGCGGCGTGGTCGCGCAGGCCGCCGAGCCAGCGGGCGAATTGCTGCGAGGTGAATTGATTGCCGCCGGCGTCGACGAGGACGAGCGTGGCGCCCGGTTCCATCTTCAGCTTGCGCAGTGCGGCGGGCGAGGCTTCGCGGATTTCGGTGACGGCGATTTCGGCGTAGCGGCCGATGCGCTTGACGTAATCGTCGAACAGCACGCGAATCTCTTCGCGGCGCGTCTTGCCCAGCATCACGAGGCGTATTTTCATAAGGAGTACCGCCTTGGCTTGTGGCGCTGTTCACAACAGCTCGTATTTCTTACGTTTTTCGAGCAGGGTCTTGCGGCTGATGCCGAGGATTTCGGCGGCGCGGCCGATTTTGTAGTGGGTAGCTTCGAGCGTAGCGCGGATCGCGTCGCGTTCGATGTCGTCGAGGGAGCGGAGTGCGGCCGCGGAACCGCCCGCGCCGCCGGCGGTTCGCACGAGCTCCGGGAAATCGGTGCCGGTCAGCAGGAGTTCCTGGCCGAAAACCAATCCGTGTTCAATGGCGTTTTTGAGTTCGCGAACGTTTCCGGGCCACACGTAAAGTTCGAGCGTGCGCTGCGCGGCAGGATCGAGCGTAGTGCCGGACTTTCCGTGGACAGGGCCGAGGCGTTCGAGAAAATGTGCGGCGAGCGGCGCAATGTCCGCAGGACGCTCGCGCAGCGGCGGCACGGGAATCGCCAGCACGTTGAGCCGGAAAAAAAGATCCTCCCGGAAACGGCCGGCGGAAACGGCGCGCGGCAAATCGGTGTTGGTAAGCGCCATTAGCCGCGCCTCCATGCGCAGCGTTTCCGTGCTGCCGAGGCGCTCGAAGGTTCGCTCCTCAAGCACGCGCAGAAGCTTCGCCTGCATTCCAGGCGCGAGCGCGGCCACTTCGTCGAGAACGATGGTGCCGCCCTGCGCCATTTCCAGGCGCCCGGGCTTGCGCGCCACGGCGCCGGTGAACGCGCCGCGCTCGTGGCCGAAAAGCTCGGACTCGACAAGCTCCGATGGAAGACTGGCGCAATCGATTTTCAGGAACGGGGCGTCGCGACGCGGGCCCTGGTGATGAATCCAGCGCGCGAGCTGATCTTTACCCGTGCCGCTCTCGCCAGTGATCAGCAGCGTGGTCGCGGTTTCGGCGAGCTTTGCTGCGATTTCGAGCACCCGCAGGGAGGCCGGGTCGGCCGCTACCCACGCGATCGTCGCCGCGCTCATGCTTGGGTCGCGCCGTCTTCGGATTCGCCGTCCGATCGCGCGGGCCGCTCGGGCGCGGGGAAGTCGACGCGCTCGGAGGTGCGCCACAGTCGCTCGAGATCGTAATACTGCCGTGCACGGTCGCTGAAAATGTGGACGACGAAGCTGCCGTAATCGAGTAGGACCCACTCCGCACCGACCTTGCCTTCGCGATGTGCGAGGCGCACGTGTTCCTTGTCGAGGCGCTCTTCGACCGCGTCGCTGATGGCGCGCAGCTGGGGCGTGCTCTGGCCAGAACAGAGTATGAAATATTCCGCGAATGCGCCGGTCAGCTTCAAGACCGTGATATCCACGGCCTGCTTTTCCTGAGCCGCTTCGACGGCCCAGAGGATTTCCGGGCGAAGAGTGTCTTTTGTCACCGGTAGAGGGCCTGACCGAGAATGTATTCTTCCACGCGTGCGGGCACAAGCCCGTGGATGGTTTGCTTGCGCTCGAGGCGCTGGCGAATTTCGGTGGAGGAGACGTGGCTTGCGACCGTGGTCAGCAAGTGAACCTCTGATTTACGCAGGACGATCTTGTTGCCGTCGGGCGTGGGGGCCGAGCGGCCGAATTTTTCCGGCGGGATGACGAGCCGCAGTGCGTCGAGGCGAAAACCCGGGCGGCTGGCGATGATGAAATCACAGGAATCGAGCAGCGATTCGTAATTCTTCCAAGTCGGTATCTCGAGGAACTGGTCGGCGCCGAGCATGAAATAGAGATGATCGTCGGGATGCTCGCGGTGAAATCTGCGCACGGTGTCGATGGTGTAAAAAACGTGCGATCCGAAGCCGGGCGTGGGTGCTTCGGCGAGCGATGGGACGAACGACGCATGATCGGCGCAAGCGAGCGCCACCATGGCGTAGCGGTGGACGAAGGGCTTCAGCTCGCGCTGCGATTTATGGGGCGGGCGCGACGAGGGAATGAAATAGATCGCGTCGAGATGAAACCGCCGCTGTGCTGCCTGCGCGACACTGATATGGCCGGCGTGAACGGGATCGAACGTGCCGCCGAACAGCGCAACCGAACGCCGATGAGCCCCGCCGGACAGCCGGTGCGCGGCCTGGGACGTCAACGCTCCTCCCGGTAGGGCGCGGCGGCATCATTTTCGTCGGCGTGCTCGTCGATAGGGTCCCGGGCGTCGGGCGGCGATGCATAGGGCGCCTCGGAAGCGGCGGGAGCCTGAGCGGGCTCGCGTTTCGGAATGCGATCGAGCGCATCGGCCATGGCGCGGACGACTTCGACGATTCCTTGGCCGCTGGCGGATGAAATCGCGTGGAATTCCAATGCCCGTGTCTCGCAGAAGGCGCGCAATTCGTCAAGACGCGTGCGATCGGTGGTGGCGTCAAGCTTCGTGGCCAGCACGATCATCGGCTCCTCGGCCAGCGCGGGACTGAATGCGGCCAACTCGCGCATGATAATTTCGAAATCCTCCACTGGGTCGCGGTCGTTCGCATCGCTGGTATCCACGAGATGTGCGATCAGCCGCGTGCGTTCCACGTGTTTCAGAAAACGAATGCCGAGGCCCACGCCTTCGTGCGCACCCTCGATCAAACCCGGCAGATCGGCAACAACAAATGTTCGCTCCTGACCGGGCGCGGCGTCGGGATCGGCATTTACCACGCCTAGGTGAGGCTCGAGCGTAGTGAAAGGATACGCGGCGATCTTCGGACGCGCCGCGGAGATGCGTGAAATAAACGTGGATTTCCCGGCGTTGGGGAACCCGACCAGGCCGACATCGGCCAGCAATTTCAGCTCGAGCCGCAGATGGCGTTCCTGGCCGGGTTGACCGTCGTCATGTTCGCGCGGCGCCTGGTGCCAGGGCTTCACGAACGACGGATGCCCGTTCCCGCGACCACCTCGGCCTCCGCGCGCGGCCAGCACGCGCTGGCCCGGCGACGCCAGATCGAAAAGCTGCGCGCCCGTGTCGTGGTCGAAAACGACGGTGCCGACCGGAACCTTCAGGATGGTGTCCGCGCCGGACTTGCCGTGGCAGTCGGACCCTTCACCGTGGCGGCCGCGGTCGGCGCGAAATTCGCGATTGTAGCGATAGCGCAGCAGCGTGTTGTCATTGGGATTCGCTTCGAGGTAGACGTCTCCGCCGTTGCCGCCATCGCCGCCCGAAGGGCCGCCGCGCGGGACGTACTTCTCCCTGCGGAACGCGACGCAGCCATTGCCTCCGTCACCGCCCTTCACCGAAATTTTGGCTTCGTCAACAAACATGGGACACCCAACTCGAGAGGGTACACGAATCGAGCTTGCGCTGCGATGCGGGAGTGAAGCAAAGATGGATTGCGCCAGGAATCGGGCGGCAACTCATGCCAACGGTTCGCGCAAACAGGTCACGCATACCGGTGTGCGATGCGAAAGAAACCGTTAGTTTGCAGCGGCCTCGGCCGGCGTCTTGGCGGCGCGCGAGGCGGCGTCTTCCGCCGTGAGGACGCTGATGAAGCGGCCTTTGCCGCCCTTGTCCTCAAACAACACGACGCCGTCGATCAGCGCGAAAAGCGAATCGTCCTTGGCGCGCGCGACGTTCTTGCCGGGTTTGTAGCGCGTGCCGCGCTGGCGGATCAGGATGCTGCCGCCGCTGACGGCCTGGCCGCCGAAACGCTTCACGCCGAGCCGCTGGCCGTGGGAATCGCGTCCGTTTGTAGATGAACCGCCGCCCTTTTTATGTGCCATGAGAACCTCGAAGAAGCGCCCGCTGCGGGCCGCCCCGGAAAATTTGCACTATGAAAGTTGAATGTCGACTTCGACGGACGTGAGTCCCTGCCGGTGGCCGGTCTGGATCTTGTACTGCCCGCCAGTCTTGTACTTCAGCACCTTGAGCTTGGGACCGCGCGTGTGCTTCACGATTTTGCCGGTGACCTTGGCCTTTGAGGCCGCGGCGCCCAGAATCTTCTTGTCGTCCGTGCGAACGGCGACCACGTCGTCAAACGTCACTTTGCCGCCGACTTTTCCCTCCAGGCGCTCGACTTCGATCGTCTCGCCCGGCGCGACGCGGTACTGCTTTCCCCCACTGCGAATTACGGCGTACATGCTGCCTCCCAACCCAGTTTTGCAGACGGTGAGTCTACCGACCCGTGGCAGTTTTCGCCAACGAGACGAGCGGAAACTCGTGTGGGCGTCCTGCGAGGATTACGCAACGATTTTACCGGAGAGCCGGAAATTCCGCAAGTCCTGCGGGGTCAAGGTGTCAAGGCGAAATCGCCGATGGTAGGCCGGCCGCCTGAATGCCGAAAAGCCGCCCGTCGGGAGATGGGCGATCCCGGCAGGGGCTAGCAGCAGCGCGAGATGGTGGAATAGCGGCGGCGCAGCGATTCCCGGTAGAACTCGGCGCGGGTGAGCGATTGCTTACCCTCCGTCGTCCGTACTGCGTGGCGCAGGTAGTTGTCGTACGCGGCGTCGCCGGTTACCTGGCGCAGCCAAGACCAAGCGCGTTTCAGCAGGCCCGCATTGCTCCTCCTCGCTGTCATGGTCATTCCTGCGACGGCTCGGATTTCGGCACGCTCACATTGTCATGCGGCTGCCAGAGCGCGATAGCCATGGCGGTGTTCTTCGGAAAATTGACGTCGTGGCCGCGTGCGATGAAATTGCCGTAGATCGAGCGCGTCGCTCCGAAGGCGCCCATTGCCATACCGAATGGCTGCGAATGAATGGCGAGACCCAGCGCGATGCCGATCAATTTGTATCCCCCCGCGGCGCCGGCGGTGCGCGGACCCGTTTCGCCGAAGCTGTCGCCCAGAAATGAGGCGCCTCCCAGGCCCACTGCCATAGCGGTCGTCAGATAACGCGTGGGAGGCGCCGTGGCGCGCGCGCCGCCCTCGGAATCGAGCTTCACGTTGTCGCGCTTCTCGGACTCGACTCCTTCGAGGCTCGCCGCGATTTTTTCC
>DATNKM010000063.1:0-71075 GCA_035603395.1 Candidatus Acidiferrales bacterium | reverse complement strand
ATCAAGCAATTTGAGCAGGTCGTCGGCAAAGAATGGGTCTTCACCAGCGACGAAGACGTCGCCATGTACCGCGACGCGTATTCACCGTTCTACGGCGAGCAAGACGAGCTCGTCGCCTCGGCCGCCGTTGCGCCCGACAATGTCGAAGACGTCCAGAAGATCGTCCGCATCTGCAACAGATTCAAGATTCCGCTCTACCCCGAATCCACAGGTAAAGACCTCGGCTACGGCGGCTCCGCGCCCGCCTATTCGGGCAGCGTGGTGCTCGATCTGAAGCGCATGAATCGCATTCTCGAAGTGAACGAAGACAACGCCTACGCCCTGGTCGAGCCCGGCGTCAGCTACTTCGATCTCTATCGTTATATTCAGGAGAAAGGAATCAAGCTCTGGGTCGACGTGCCCGATCCCGGCTGGGGCAGCCCCCTCGGAAATTCTCTCGATCGCGGCGGCGGCTATCTCACCGCACTCTATCGCAACCATTTCGATTCGCATTGCGGTATGGAGGTGGTGCTGGCCAACGGCGAAATTCTACGCACTGGCATGGGCGCCATGCCCGCTGCGAAAACCTGGCAGCAATACAAATCCGGCTTCGGCCCGTGGATCGACGGTATGTTTTCGCAATCGAACTTCGGAGTAATCACGAAAATGGGTTTCTGGATGCTGCCGCAGCCCGACGCGTATCTTTCGGGCACGGTGACGGTGCCGAAACACTCCGACCTGAACCAGATGATCGACATCCTCGGCTGGCTCGAAAACACGAACTGCACCACCGGCATGCCGTTCCTCGGCAGCCCGCTCCTAAGCCGCGGCGGACCGTTCGGCCCGAGCGGCCCGCCAGCGGATGCGGAGCTGACCGGGCTAATGGCAAAACCCGTGGAAGAAACCTGGGCGCAGCTTGACGAATACGCCCAGCGCAAGGGAATCGGTTTTTTCAGCACCACGCTGAGCTTCTACGGGGCGGCCGCCGCCAACGCCGCCAATTGGGAATTCGCCAAAGAGAAATTCTCGGCGATTCCCGGCGCCGAATTTATCGACGGCGAAGCGTACAAGCTTCCGCTCACGCCCGCGCAAATGGACAAGGTCAACGTGCCGCTGTTCGGCATTCCCAGCCTGCGCATGTTCTCCATGGACGCGCGTTCGGATGCGAACCCGAATCCCGGCCGCGGCCACATCTGGTTTTCGCCCATCATCCCGCGCACCGGCGAAGCGATTTTCGAAGCCAATCGCGTCTTCACGCAGGCCGCGAAGGAACTCGATCTGCCCGTCCCGCGTTTCAGCCTCCCCACCTGCTATTGGGAGCGCGGCTTCATCTATCTTTTCGGCTTCCCGATCACGGAGAACGTCGAAACGAACAAGAAAAACCGCGCGGCGTTCAAGAAAATCGTCCAGATAGCCGCCGCGCACGGATGGGGCGAGTACCGCACCGCGCCGGCGCATCAAGGCTCGGTGATGGCGACCTATTCTTTTAACAACAACGCCCTTCTGCGATTTCACGAGACTGTGAAGGACGCTATCGATCCCAATGGAATCCTTTCCGCCGGCCGCTACGGAATCTGGCCCAAGCATCTGCGGGAGCAAAAAGCATGAGGACGCCGCCGGGCGTCAGCCCCGCCGATTTTTCCGCGGCGCTCGAACAATTCGCGGCCGCCGTCGGCAAGCCCCGGGTGTTCACCAGCGACGAAGACCTCGAGCTTTACCGCGATTCATTTTCGCCCTACTGGCACGAGCAGGAAGATTCAGTCCCATCCGCCGCGGTCGCGCCCGACACCGTCGAGCAAGTGCAGGCAATCGTCCGCATTGCGAACAAATACAAAATCCCTCTCTGGACGATTTCAACCGGGAAAAATCTGGCGTACGGCGGTTCGGCCCCGCGCGTTTCCGGCAGCGTGACGCTCGATCTGAAGCGCATGAACAAAGTACTCGAGGTAAGCGAACAAAACGCCTACGCGCTCGTCGAGCCGGGCGTCAGCTACTTCGATCTTTATCAATACATCGAGGAACACAAGCTCAAAGTCTGGATCGACCCACCCGATCCCGGCTGGGGCAGTCCGGTGGGAAATTCGCTCGAACGCGGCGGCGGCCGCGGACCGCTCCACGACCATTTCGCCACGGTCTGCGGACTGGAAGTCGTGCTGCCCGATGGCGAACTGCTGCGCACCGGCATGGGTGCGATGCCTAGCGCAAAGACGTGGCAGCAATACCGCTACGGCTTCGGCCCTTATGTCGACGGCATGTTTTCGCAGTCGAATTTTGGCATCGTCACCAAAATGGGCGTATGGCTGCTGCCCGAGCCGGAAGCCTATCGCGAGGGCACGGTCTCGGTTCCGCTCCACGACGATCTCATTAGGTTCGTCGAGACGCTCGCCTATCTCTATAACTCTCAAATCGTGCAAGGTACCAGCGCGCTCGATAGTCCGTTGCTCACCTATCGCGTGTCGAAGGGCGGAGGCGTGGTCGATCTTCCCGGCGATATTTCCGTGGCGGAGCTCGAGCGCGTGGGCCGCGAGCAGAACATGCCCTACTGGAGCGTCGACGTGCATTTCTACGGCCCAGCCAAGGTCGTCGATCTTCAGTGGGAATATGCGAAGGAAAAATTCGGGGCCATCCCCGGCGCTACATTCAAGGAAGGCCGCACATACCGTTTTCCGGTCCAGTTGAGCGATTCCGACACCGTGCTGCGCCAGGGCCTGGGAATTCCCAATCTCTCGGTCTTTGGATTTCTGGGTAAAACCCAGGGTCACATGGATTTTTCGCCGATCGTCCCGCTCAGCGGCGAAGCGGTTTTTGAAGCTTTGAAAGTTCTCGGCGATGTGTACCACTCGATGGGCGTGCCGCCGCAAAACCAGTTCATCTCGCTGCCGTGGGCCTTTTTTCCGCGCGCGTTCGTCTTTCTATTCGGCTTCCCGATCATGCACGACGTCGAATTCAACAAGAAAAACCGCGAGGTCTTTCGCGGCCTCATCAAAGCCTGCGCCGATCACGGCTGGGGCGAATATCGCACGCACATCGCCTACATGGACGATGTGATGAACGTCTATTCCTTCAACAACCACGCTCTGCTGCGCTTCCACGAAAAGGTCAAGGACGCGCTCGATCCCAACGGGATTTTGTCGCCGGGAAAACAGGGCGTCTGGCCGAAAAACATGCGCAAGGCCCGCGCCTAGCATCTTCCGGGTCTCGTGTGACGGAGCTTTTTGTCCTGCAAACACCGCGTCCGAAAGCCTCCTCGCACGCATCAAATTCGCTGAAATGCCGACCGCGACGCTGAAGCTGACGATCTTCACCATCGGCCATTCCACGCATCCCATCGATCATTTCGTCGAACGATTGCAGGCCCATAAAATCGCGCAACTCATCGACATCCGCACCATCCCCAAATCCCGCCGCAATCCGCAATTTAACTCCGATGCGCTCGCGGCATCGCTCCACGCCGCAAAGATCGCCTACCTCCACATGAAAGACCTCGGCGGCCTGCGTCACCCTCGCAAGGACTCGATCAACACAGGCTGGCGCAACGACAGCTTCCGCGGCTACGCCGACTACATGCAAACCGAGGAATTCTCCGCTGCACTCGCACGCGTCATCGAATTCGCCAAGAACGCGCGAACCGTATTAATGTGCGCCGAAGCCGTCCCCTGGCGCTGCCACCGCTCGCTCGTCTCCGACGCGCTCATCGCCCGAGGCATCCGCGTCCTCGAAATCATCAGCTCCGCAAGACCCCATGAGCACGCGCTCACGCCCTTTGCCCATGTCAGCGGCACGCGAATCACCTACCCCGCAGACCAGGGCTCACTTCTTGACGCGGCCAGCGATTCTTAAAAGCAAGCAACGTCTCCCAAACAACCTCTTTCGAATTCACCACCCTGCCCTCAGACTAACGTCACAGCTACGTACCCGAATCAGCATCGAACCGCCTCCGACTAGCTTCGATGGCTCGAACTCGAACAACTCGGTTCGTCGCAATGGCCTTCCTGGCCCTCTGCACCGCGGCCGGATGCGCGGGGCATCGACCTCCTTCGACACCTTCGAACCAGCAGCTGCTGAAAGCATCCGAAACGGGCGATCTCGCAGCGGTTCGCCGTCTTCTCAGTGAAGGAGTCAGCGTCGACAGCACGTACCAGGACGGCACGACGGCCCTGATGCTTGCCGCGCTAAACGACCGCACGGAAATCGTGCGCCTGTTGCTCGACAAAGGAGCAAACGTCTCCACACGAAACTTCCGCGGCGAGACCCCGCTAAGTGACGCCGCGGAAGGCGCGAAAGCCGGCACTTTGAAACTTCTGCTCGATCACGGCGCGCGAACCCCCATATCCCATACGACGACGGTGGAACAATCCTTGTGACCGCCGCCGAACGCGGAAACTCGGATGCGGTCGGGCTGTTCTTGGCGAAGGGATTCAGTCTCGAGGACAAAAACGAGGCGCTATTCGCAGCAGCGCACGGCCTACCCATCGCCATGATGGAAGTTACAAACGAATCGAATCAAACCTTCAAAGGAAGATACTCCTCCAAGGCAGACCCAAATTCCGCCTACTCCCGCACAATCAGGCTTCTGCTTCAAAGCGGCGCGCAAATCGAGGCACGCGACGGACCCGAAAACGGCAGCAGCACGCCGTTGATCGTAGCCGCGACCTATGGCCAGACCGACGCCGTAAACGAGCTCCTTGTGAACGGAGCCAATCCCGACGCCGCGGATAAATTCGGCAATACCGCCTTAATGTCGGCCGCCTGCATTTGCGCCATCATCGACATGCCGGATACCTACGAATCCATGAAATTGCTATTGGAGAAGCGCGCGAATCCAAATGCTAAGAATGAGGTTGGAAGAACGGCACTGATGGACGCCATATCCTGGTCGCGCACCGACAACATGAAGCTTCTGCTCGACCACGGCGCCATCATCGATGCCCGGGACAACGACGGCAACACCGCTCTGATGATGGCCGCGGCAGGAGGCGCGATCGATCTAACTCCTGCAGCAAGGCTGCTGGTCGAAAGAGACGCCAACATTGAAATCCGTAATCAGCGCGGCGAGACGGCCCTTATGATCGCGAAAAAGAGCCACCTTGCCGACGTGGTACGGCTTCTGGCGCCAAAATAAACGGATCGCAGCGGCAGAGGCCCCCTTAGTGCGCGGGCGGCGCGTCTTTCGGTGGTGCGGCTGCGGGTTTCTGCATCAGGAACGCCAGCGGCACCAGGCACAAGACCACGACAGCCAGCAGCGCGATCACATCCCGGTACGCCAGCGCCGCGGCCTGCTGCTCCATCATGAACGTCAGCCGGCCGTAGACCTGATGTATCGCGTCGGCCGCGCTCACACCCTGGCTGTGCAGCGTGGCGGACATGCCGTTGACCATGTCGCGGAAGCGTGGGTTCCCGTTATTCATGTTCGCGGCCAGATAGTTCTGCCGGCGCTGCGTTGCGCGCGTGATCAGGGTGCTGACCAACGCAATTCCGATGCTGCCGCCGATATTGCGTACGAAATTCATCATGCTGGCTACCTGGTTACTCTTCTCGCGCGGAATTCCCTGATAGCACAGCACGTTCGAAGGAATGAAAATGAACGCAAGTCCGGCCACTTGATACGTCCGCAGCATCGCGGCCGTGGGAAAACCCATGTCCAGGCTGATGTGCGTCGCCACGTAGTAAAGACCCAGCGCGGTTGTTCCGTAGCCGAACACCAGCAAGTAGCGCGGATCCATTTTCCCGCTCAGCGCGCCGGCCATGGGCATGGTAAGCATCATCAGGAAGCCGCCCAGGGCCATGCACTCGCCCGCCTGCGCGGCCGAATAACCCATCAAGGTCTCCAGAAACTGGGGCAGCACGACCGTCATGCCGTACAGCACCATCCCGAGCATCACCATCGAAAGCATCGCCGTGGCCAGATTGCGTTTCTTCAATAGCGTGAGCTCCACGATCGGATGCGGATGATGCCATTCCCGCCAGATGAAAACAGTCAGCATGATCGCCGAGAAAATCAGGCCGAAGGTGATCCAGTGCGAGCCGAACCAGTCGAGCTCCTGCCCCTTGTCCATCACCATCTGCAACGCACCGACGCCCAGCGCCACCAGTCCCAGGCCCCAATAGTCGATACCCGCCCTCGCCGCTTTGATCTTTTCCTGCGCCAGGTACGGCGGATCCTCAACGATGCGAGAGGTCAGGAAAAGCGAGAGGATGCTGATGGGGACGTTGATATAGAAAATCCAGCGCCAACTGTAGTTATCAGTGATGTAGCCGCCGATCGTCGGGCCGATCGCCGGCGCGAGCACCACTGCCATTGCATAAATCGAGAACGCCATGCCGCGCTGCTCGGGAGTGAACGAGTCCGCCAGGATCGCCTGCTCGCTGGGCTGTAATCCCCCGCCGCCGACGCCCTGCACGATACGGAAAAAGACGAGCATTCCCAGAGTTGGTGCCAGACCACACAGAAAGCTGCTGCCCGCGAACACCACCACGCAGAACATGTAGTATCGCTTGCGGCCCACGCGCGTGGCCAGCCATGCGCTGATTGGTAGCACGATTCCGTTCGACACCAGATAACTGGTCAGCACCCAGGTGGCTTCGTTCGTGCTCGCGCCGAACGTCCCGGCGATGTGCGGCAGCGCCACATTGGCGATGGACGTGTCGAGGACCTCCATGAACGTCGCAAGCGTCACCGTGAAGGCGACGAGCCAGGGATTGTAGCGCGGACGCCAGGAGGCGTGATCGATTACGGCTGCAGCGGCTGCCATGAATTCCCTGTTGTAATTCTGGGGACTCTTAAATAATATACATGCGTGTATGTATGCTGTAAAGCTCGCGCAGCGTCATTGCTGCTTCAACCGGCAACGGCGTAGATCGCCATGACGAGACCATGACCCAGCCACTTCCGCGACGATCTCAGGCGGTCGCCGCCCGCCCCGTTTCCGCAGCGCCCTCGAGACAGCAGGCGCGCACCGAAGCGACCCGCCGGAAACTCCTGGAAGCCGCGGAAAAAATCTTTGCGCGCGACGGATTCGAAGCCGCGCGCCTGGAAGATATCGCGAGCCTCGCCGGTTACACGCGCGGTGCCTTCTACGCCAATTTCCAGAGCAAAGAAGACATCTTTCTCGCGCTACTGGAGCGCTGGGTGGGGCAGCGCGTGAGCGAGGTCAACGCGCTGATCGCCCAACAGGAAAGTCCCGCGAAACTTCTGCGAGCGCTCCGCGAGCATTACGTCCAGAAGACGCAGGATCGGCGGCTTTCCCTGTTGACGCTCGAATTCAAAATGTTCGCGATCCGCCATCCCGAAGCGCATGCGCGGCTGCGCGCGCGCCAACGCCGTCTGCGGGAGTCCGCCGCGGACCTGCTTCGCCGCATCACGCACGTCACCGGCCGCACGCTTCCGGTTTCTTTCACGACCGCTGCAGCCGGATTCGGCGCATTTTCCAGCGCGCTTGCGCTCGAACATATCGTCGATCCGTCGATGGTTTCCGAACAGGACACGCGCGATCTGCTCGGCGTATTCTTCGACGGCATGCTCGGCACCAGCTCGGCGAAATAGTCTCACTGCGCGCCCGCGATCCGCTGCGACTCCTTCACCCGTCTCGTGCGATACGAAGTTTTGTGGCAAAGTAACTTGCGATGGCTGCTTCCGGGACTCCCACGCACGCAAGCTCCGTAGCGTTCACCTATCCCTCCTACCGGCTGTTTCAGACCGCGCGGTTTTTCATCGTGCTCGCCACGGAGATGCAATCGGTCGCCATCGGCTGGCAGGTCTACGAAATCACGAAGAGCAAGCTTGACCTCGGCCTCGTCGGCCTGTGGCAGTTTCTTCCTGGCATTCTTCTCTTTCTTGTTTCCGGCCACACCGCCGATCGCTACGACCGTCGCAAAATTCTCACCGTAGGGTACGCGGGTTTCGCGGTGTGCTCGGCGCTGCTGCTCACGATCAGTTTGCGTCACATCCATTCCATCCTTCTGATTTACGGTGTCGTCGTGCTCGTCGGCGTGGTGCGCTGCTTCAACGCCCCCGCGAGCCGCGCGATTCTGCCGCTGCTCGTACCGGAGGAACAATTCCAGGGTGCCTTTACCTGGGCCGCGATTATTTTCGAAGCGGCCACGATCATGGGGCCGGCGGCCGGCGGGCTGATCTACGCGCTGTTCCGCGGCCCGTCCGCCGTGTACGCGATGGCCACGATCGCTGCTGCGTCGGCCGCGGTTTCGATGCTCGGCGTGAAGCCGACATTCAGGCCGCGCGCGCGCGAATCCTTCAGCCGCAAAACAGTTCTCGCCGGCTTGCACTACATCTGGCGCGAGAAAATGGTACTGGGGTCGATCTCGCTCGATATGTTTGCGGTGCTGCTCAGCGGCGCGGTCTATTTGCTGCCGGCGTTCGCGCACGACATTCTGCACACCGGGCCGTGGGGACTCGGCCTGTTGCGATGCGCGCAAGCGATCGGTGCGGCCGCGATGGCGCTGTTGCTGTCGAAATGGCCGCTGGGCCGCTACGCCGGCGCGAAAATGTTCTGGTGTGTCGCGGCTTACGGCTTGGCCACGATCCTGTTCGGCATTTCCCACAGCATGGTGCTCTCGATGATCGCGCTGATTCTGGCCGGCGCGACGGACATGGTCAGCGTGGTGATTCGCGGCATCCTGATTCAGCTGGTGCCGCCGAACGAGATGCGCGGCCGCGTAAACGCCGTCGATATGATTTTCATCGGCACGTCGAACGAGCTCGGCGGATTCGAATCGGGCTTGACGGCGCATTGGTTCGGCACCGTCACCTCCGTGGTCATCGGCGGAATCGGCGCGATCGTCGTCACGCTCGCGTGGGCCGGGCTGTTTCCCGAGCTGCGGAAGCTCGACGAGCTTCCCGCAGCCGAGAATGCGCGAAAAATTCCCGCGCCCGTCGCGTAGGGATTAGCTCGCGCTGGCTTTTTTCTCCGGCGCTGGCGCGAGCGGACCTTCGTAAACGTAACCGCGGCGCCATTCGCGCACCGAAGTATTTCCGCTGACGCGGGACTGAATTCCCGGCGTGTAGAAGTTGTAAGGATGCACGGCTTCGGGCTTGCCCACTTCGTCGAGCCGCTTGCGGAGATCCGCGGGAATCGCGAAATCGAGCGAGCCGAGATTGTCGGCGAGCTGCGCGGTTTTCGTGGCGCCCAAAATCACGGAGGTGACGCCCGGCTGGGTGACGAGCCAGTTGATGGCGACCTGCGCGGGCGGCTTTCCGAGTTTCTTCGCGACGTCGATCAGCACGTCGTGCACTCGCCAGTTGTGCTCCGTGAATTTATTGAAGATCGGATTCGGTGCCGTGAGCCGGCCTTCGCCGCTGCCGCCGTTGGCTTCGCGTTTGTATTTTCCGGTAAGCAATCCGCCAGCGAGCGGGCTCCAGGGGCAGAGGCCGATGCCGAGCTCCTGCGCTGCGGGAATATGCTCGCGTTCGATATTGCGCTCGGCGAGCGAGTATTCAAGCTGCAGCGTGGCGCATCGCTCGAGGCCGCCTTTCTCCGCCAGCGTTTGTGCGCGGGTGAAATACCACGCGGGCGTGTCGGACAGCCCGTAATAACGGATTTTCCCTTCCCGGACGAGATCGGTGAGCGTGGAGATGACTTCCTCGACCGGCGTGATCATGTCCCAGGAATGAAGATAGTAGAGGTCGATGTAATCGGTCCCGAGGCGGCTGAGCGAGGCTTCGAGCGCGGTGTAGATATTTTTTCGGCCGTTGCCGCCGGCATTGGGATTTCCCTGCTGCGTGCCGAACGTGAATTTCGTGGCGATGACGGCCTGGTCGCGGAGCTTGCGTTCGGCGACAAATTTGCCGACGATCTGCTCGCTCTGGCCGTTTTGGTAGCCGTTGGCAGTATCGATGAAGTTGCCGCCATCCTTGACGTAGAGATCGAGCATCTCGACAGCAAGCTTTTCGTCGGCGCCCCAGCCCCAGGCGGTGCCGAAGCCCATGGCGCCCAGGCAGAGCGGGCTGACGCGAAGTCCGGTACGGCCGAGCGTGACGTACTCATTCAATCGCATGTCGTGGTTCCTCCTGAAAGGCTATCCGATGACCGCGCGAGGCCGGGAGATTCCCGGATTCGGCGCTGAAAAGCGGACCAAGTCCGAGCAAAGAATCTACCACCCGAGCATCCCGTTTGCGTGTCCCTTCGCGACGGCGCCCGTGTTTTGTTTTCAATAGCTTACGCGTGAAAGAACCTTGCATGCTGTGACACTTCGTTTGGTGCCGAATGCTGTGAAAAACGGGGACGAATCCAGTCACGGGAATTACAGTATCTAGAATCGATGCCTCGAAAAAGCGTCCCACTCCTTCGGTGTGCCGATTGTTTGTTTTCAATGAGTTAGGGCTGAAAAAGGGTATGACCCAGTCCCGCCCTTTTTGGCGCAGATGGGTGCTGTCCGCGCCGAGGATCGCTGCGGCGGCGCGGTGGCCGGCGTTTGTTCGACGTCTGAAACTTCTGCTCATGGTGTCCATGATACTGCGACGTCCGAAGAAAAAAAGTATGTGCGCCTGTAGACTTTTTCTAGTGCGCGCGGGCGGGCGCAGTCCGGGCGTCGTACTCTGGAGACTGGCGACTGCGTCGCGAATGTTGGTGCTGGTCGTCACGCGACTATCTTAGTACGTGCAGAGGTGAGCGCAAGGGTGAGCGTGTGCGGACTTTTGAGGCGCGAACGGCCGGCTTGTTCGCCTGCCTCCACGGCTTTCTTCTGGAGTTCGATGGTTAGCTGCGGCAGAACGGTCAGGGTCTTTTGATTGGCTGCTTTGGCGCGATCCGTTTTCGGCCCAGCGCCCGAATCTGTCGAATCGGTGTTGGGCCGGGCACGATGTAATTGCTCTCTTACAAGCTTCGCAGTACTTTCTGTCGAGCGAGCAATCCGTCCGATCGAGGTGCGCGTTTGCCGATTTCCGCGGGCGACGTGATACAGCCAGCCTTTCGACATACCGAGCAGATGCTGCTGCGGCCATTCCGCCTCGGCCAATGGGTACGATTGGCTTTCGTGGGACTTCTGGCTGGGGAGATGAGTTCCTTCGGCGGTTGCAACTTCAATTTGCCGGCGGATACACAGAACCAGGGATCGCCACAGGCTCCCAGCGGCGATTTAGCGGCGCTGTTCACCCACCACCCCGCATCATGGACCGGGCTGGCCTTCGTGCTGATTGCGTTGGCGATTGTGCTGCTGGTGCTCTTCACGTATATCAGCAGCGTAATGCAATTCGTCCTGTTCGACAGCGTGGTTGCGCGGGCGTGTCACGTCCGCCGCGGGTGGACTCGGCGCAAGCAGCCCGGCTTCCGTCTTTTTCTGTGGCGGCTTTTGTTCATGCTGGCGATTTTCGCGGTTCTGCTGATCGCCATCGGCATCCCGGCGGCGTGCGCCTACGCCGCCGGTTGGTTCACGCATGCGGGTGACCATGTACTGGGACTCGTGCTCGGCGGACTGGTCCTATTTTTGATCTTAATTGCCTTGCTTATATTCGCGGCAGTGGTCAGCGTAATGACCAAGGATTTTGTGGTCCCGCAAATGGCACTGGAAGACCTATCCGTGATGGAAGGTTGGCGCAGGCTATGGCAAGGGCTCGGATTCGAGAAAGGCGGCTACGCCGCGTACATCGGGATAAAAATCGGGCTGACTATCGCGGCCACGATCGTCTTCGGGATCGGCGCGATCATCGCGCTCGTGGTGTTGCTTATCATCTTCGGCGGAGTTGGGGGCCTAGCGGTGCTTGCCGGGCATGCGGCGGGATGGGGCTGGAACCTTTACACGATTTCGGCAGCGGTTATTCTCGGGTTGATTGCGCTGGCGCTTCTACTGTTTGCCGTAGCGCTGATCTGCGTACCAATCATCGTGTTTTTCCCGGCATATGCGATTTATTTTTTCGCGCCGCGATATTCGCCTCTGGCGTCGCTGCTCGGGCCCGAACCACCGGCGCGAGACACATCCGGGGAGCCGCCGCCCGTGCTGGCGCCGCTGTGATTTGCCTTCGGGCGAAGACGCAACCCTTCATTCCCTGGAGCGATCCGACTGACGACCGAAATCAATTTCTGGGGTTCGTGGCAAAGACCGAGAGTTCGGGGGTGAAGCCGCGGTCGTCCATTTCGAGGATGGCTTTTACCATGAGGGCGATGTCTTCGGGGCGGAGCTTGGTCTCGTTTGGTTTTTGTTCGAAGCCGGCGATGGTGGAGAAATTTGTGAGGACTTCGCTGGGGTTGACGAGCATGACGCGGACGTTGTGTTTACGGAGCTCGTCGCGCCAGCATTCCGTCATGCCGCGGAGGGCGAACTTGCTGGCGTAGTAGGCGGTGCCTCGGGCGGCGCCCTTGAGGCCGGCGGTGCTGGAGATGTTGACGATGTTTCCGCGCTGGCGGGCGATGAAATGTTTCGCGGCTCCGCGGGCCATGAGCATAGCGCCGGTGACGTTGGTGGCGAAGACGGACTGGAAGTCGGCGAGGTCCATTTCGACGAGATTCTTGAAGACGCCGAAGCCAGCGTTGTTGATGAGGATGTCGAGATCGCCGAATTTTTCGAGGACTTCGCGGTAGGTGCGGTCGACATCGCCCTCCTTGGTCACGTCTGCGCGGATCGCGTGGACTTTGAGCGCGGCGGCGGCATCGGCGAGGCGGCGTTCGTCGCGTCCGGTGATGGCCACGCGGGCTCCGGCGGAGACGAGAGTCTGCGCGATCGCGCGTCCTATGCCGCTGCTGCCGCCTGTGATTAATGCCACCGCGTTTTGCAGGTTCATCTTGAATACCTCCTTCGGAAATCCCGCACGGCGCCCGATCACGCGGCGGGGGCCTAGCGCAAAATGGCAAAACAGGTTACAACGTCGCGGGTGGCAAGGGAAAGCCACGGCAGCACTGAGGCGCATGAGAAATGTCATCGAAGCCCGACCGCAGAAACGCTGAGGGCGCGGAGAAGCCGAGCGAAATAACGGGGGATGCCATGACGGGACAACTTCGGGCGGTGAGGACAGTTCTCATTTCGGCGGCGGTTTTGATTTTGTGCACGGCGAACGGAGCGTTCGGGCAGGGCCAAAAGGATGATGCTGCGGCTCGGATGAAGATGATTGAGGACCGTCAGGAGATCGAGCAGCTGTTGATGGGAGATTACCCACGGGCGCTCGATTCGGCGAATTGGGTGGTGTATGGCTCGTTCTTTGCGAAGGACGGCCAGCTGATCATGCAGGGTGGCGCGACGAAGCGCACGGGGCCGGCGGCAATCACGGAATTCTTCACCAAGCTGCCGGCGGCGGGCGGGCAGGCGGTGCCTACGACGCCTTCTGCGTGCCCGGTGCCGCCCGGAACGCCGCGGACCATGCACGTGGTGACGAATCTTTCGTTGCATATCGATGGAGACACGGCAACCGATCAGGCTTATTGGGAAACGATTGCGACGCGGGACTGCAAGTCGGTAGTGGCGGGGGCGGGACATTATGAGGACGTGCTGAAGCGCGAGGATGGAAAGTGGAAATTCGCGAAACGGGAGATTTTCGATGATCTGCCGCCGCGAACGACAGCGCCGCCGAAACCCTAGCCTGGCAGCGAAGCGGACGCGCTGTCGTTCGCGGCGGCCGTCTGTGCGAAAAAACGATGCCTGAAATTACGATCAACGGGTATGTGACGTATTTTGAGGATGACGATTTCACTGCGCCGTGGGGTGCGCGGCAGACGATTCTGATCCAGCACGGCTTTGGGCGGAATTCGCAATTCTGGCGGCACTGGGTGCCGATGCTGGCGGGTGATTATCGGGTGATCCGGCGCGACCTGCGAGGGCATGGCGGGTCAGGCGATCCGGGCGATGCGTATCCATGGTCGTTCGAAGAGCTGGTGAGGGATCTGGCGGCATTCTGCGATGCGCTTGATTTGCGCGACGTGCATCTTCTGGGCGAATCGACGGGTGGAATGCTGGCGGTCGGGTATGTGGCGACGCATCCGTTGCGCGTGCGGTCGCTGACGCTGTGCGGTACGCCGACGACGATCGGGCCGGCGGAGCAGAAATTCCTGGCCCTGGGCCACGATACCTGGCAAGGCGCGCTGACGGAAATGGGGTCGGAGGGCTGGGCGCGCAAACTATTGTCGCAGCCGGGAACAGCGCCGCGCGGGGATGAGGCGCGAACGGAATGGTCGATCCGGCAGTTTGCGCGGGCGAAGAAGGAATCGCTGGTGGCATACAGCCGCGTGGTTTCAACGACGGACGTGACGCCGTTACTGGCGCAAATAAGCTTGCCGGCGCTGGTGCTCGCGCCTACCCGGAGCGCGGCGACTCCCATGGCGGACCAGGAGCGGATCGCGGCGGCACTAGCGCGAGGAGAAATCGTACGCATTGCCGGCGAGGGACATGAGATTTATATCGATCGGCCGGAGGAGTGCGTTTCGGCGCTGAGAAGTTTCTTGGCGGCGCTTCGCTGAAGCGGCAGAGGGGTTTGCCCCGGCGCGGCAGCTGCTGCCTGCCACGCCGGCGCGCGGAACTCGGGCGAGAGCGGGGCGCTGCTTAGCTCAGGTGGAAGTTGACCGTGACGTCGAGGCGGATAGCGACCGCTTGACCGTCGAGATAGGTCGGCTCGTACTTCCGGCCGGTGACCGCCTTGATGGCTGACTGGTAGAGCAACGCGGGACCGCTGATGGCGCGCACTTCGGTGACGTTGCCGTGTTCATCGATGACGGCTTCGAGTGTGACGGTGCCCTGGATGCGAGCCATTCTGGCGATGGGTGAATATTCAACCGGCGGAGCGACGAGAAGACGCGGTTCCTTCATGCCGGAGCTGATGCGAATCGGACCTTTCGGGCGCTCGGGAGCGGACGGAGGCGGCGCGACCGCGGCCAGGGATGCGCCGAGGACGTCGCCCGTGCCGCCGGCTACACCGCCAGCGTCGGAAATTGAGGGTGCGCCTCCGCCCATCTCCGACGCAGTCTCGACAATTTTTTTCGGGATGATCGTGGGTGCTGTCAGCTGCGGATGAAGAATCGAAATTTTGGGCGCGACGGCTTGCGCGTGAACAACGGGCGGCGCGGGAGCTGCGGGCGGAGGCGGCGCGATCAGCATGGTTTTGTCGAACTGGTGCAGGTCGATGGCTTCGGTGACGACGAGCGGCACGAGCAGCATGGTGCCGACGATGACAATTTGAATTCCGAGCGCCAGGCCGGTGCGGGCTACGCGCTTGCCTTTGGATGAAGCGTCTTCCTCGATCAAAGCAAAGACGAGCGGAGCGGATCGCCTAGACGGAGGCGAGGTTGGAAGGGTGCGTTGAGCCGAACGTTCCAGACCGATACCGTGCTGCTGAAGAGCCCCAGAGTCAATGGAGGACATCTTTGATCTCCTTTTTCAAAGTGGAACTATCAGGCCGTGAGGCGTCGTCGGAATCTCAACGAGATCCACAGCGGAACCCACAGCGCCACCGACCGAAACCGGCTTGGTGGGAAAATCCCGTCTCCACGTGAAAAACGAGATCGTTAAGCTCACTTTAAAGTCTTAGATAGTTTGCGGAAGGCGCCGGGAAACGACAAACGCAAAATACGAATTGGAATAATCGAAAACGGAAATATGAGGATATTGCTCGCTTTTACATGCAGTTATGGGCTCTTTTTGGCTGGAAATCGGCACATTAAAATTTTGAAATAGTGTTTCACAGGGCGATTTAGGGATTGGCGGCTGGCGTTTCGTGCTGTAATCAATGGCGGGTTGACCGGAGTTTCTGCGTCGGCGCAACGCGGAAGGATTCACTGCGAATAAACGCTGGGAGCGGACAGGTGAGCCTCGCCCGCAGGCAGCGGTGGCAACCGCCGCACCGCGCCTGCGTTGAGGACGCTTGCTGACGCGTTTCTAGTTTTTCGGCTGCGCGGCTGACTTTTTCTCCGGCAGTTGGAACACCCAGATTTCCGCTCCGTGGTCGGGCGGAAGACGGATTTCGGGCACCAGCACCGGGAACGTGAAGCTTTGCGCGCCGCCTGCGCCCACCACCACGGCGAGATATTCTTTGCCATCGACACTGAACGTGATGGGGCACGAGCTGGGCATATCGTTGAGGCGGATTTTCCAGAGTATCTCTCCGGTGGAATCGTCATACGCCGTGAAATAGCGATCGAGAGCGCCCGCGAAGACCACACCTCCCGCCGTGTCGAGCGTGCAGGTGGATTGCGGGGCGCGCTGGCGATCGATCCAGACCGGCTTTTTCGTTTCGAGATTGAGTGCTTCCACGCGTCCGATCTTTCCATCGCTATTGTCGGGCCGCATGCGGATGAACCAATTCACTCCGGAAGAAAGATTGCCGCGCTGGCCGGCGGGCGCGGGAATCAGGTCCATGCAGGATTCGACCATGGGAACGTAGACCGTTTTCGTTTCCGGATTATACGACCCGGCGATCCAGTTGCGGCCGCCGCCGGGATGCGGGCAGATCGTGTGCGGCTTGCCGTCGCCCACGACCACATCGGGACTGATCGTCTTCTCTCCGGTTTTCGGATCGATTGAAGCGACCACGTTCTGGATACCGAGGTCTTTCGAGAAAATGTATTTCCCCGTTGCGGCATCCAGGCCCTCGTAAATTCCCATCTTGCCGGAGGTGACGACCATCTTCTTGCCATTGTCTTCGCCGGCCAGATGCATCAGCTGTTGTTCGAACGCCCAATCGAGATCCCACTGATCGTTGTGCACGTGCTGGAAATACCAGACGAGCTTGCCGGTGTCGGGATTGAATGCGAGCGTGCAATCGGTGAAGAGGCCGTCGTTGGAAACTCCAGGCTTGTCCACGCGATGCAGCACGGGGCCGGTGTCGTAGGTCTGACCGACGCCGAAGAACGCGAGATTGAGCTCCGGATCGTAGCTGCCGGCGGTCCAGACGGAGGCACCATTGCGTTTTTCATTCGGCAAATCGTTCCAGCTGTCGCCGGGCTCGCCGGATTGCGCGATCGAGTGGAAGCGCCATGCTTCCTTCCCTGTTTCAGCGTCGAGCGCGATGATGAAATTTCCGCCGCGCGCCTGGCCGGCTACGCCCTGCATCACTTTGCCTTTAGCGACCAGCGGGCCGCCGGTGGTCTGGTATCCCTTGGTGTAATCGGCGAGCGCAGAATCCCAGACCACGTCGCCAGTCTTCACATCGAGCGCGACGATGTGATCATCCGACGTGGGCATGTAGAGCCTGTCGCCATAGAGCGACAGATTGCGCTTCACGCTGAGCCGCGCGTCGCTGGGAAGCTGGCGCGAATATTGCCAGAGCAGATCGCCGGTCACGGCGTTGAGCGCCTGAACCTTGTCGCCGTAACTATCGACGAAGAGCACCCCATCGTGTTCGAGCGGGGTCGCTTCGTTCTGCCCATTGGGCAGAGACCAGGCCCACGCGACGCGCAGATCGCTGACGTTGGCTTTGTTAATTCCTTTAAGTGGGCTGAATCCAAAATCGTCGTAGGTGCGGCGCCAGAGGAGCCAATCGCCCGGCGGCGGATTATCGAGCAGCGCGTCCGTGACCCGCGAAATTTTCTCGAGCGGATTCGGCAGCACGACCGGGGTCATCGGCGGTGCGAGCGGCGAAAGCGGCATCATTGGGGCGTTGCGCTGCGTGGCGCCGCGCGGGATCGTCATCGCGCCCTGCGCTGCGGGCTCTGTGGGGAACTCCTTGTCGCCGGCCTCGACTCCATTGGTTTGCAGGATGAAGGCGATGAGCTGCGCGGCTGCGTCCGGTCCGAGCGAACCTGGGCTGGCGGGCGGCATTTTCGTATGGATGAAGCTGAAGAGCTCGTCGGCGGTTTTGCCGCCCCAATTCATGGTGAACGACGCCCCGCGAAGCGAGCTGGCGAATTCGCTGCCGCCCAGGCTCGTGCCGTGGCAGCTGGCGCAGTTCTTCGCGTAGAGGTCTCTGCCCTGCGTGGCTTGCGCCACGGTGAATGTGGCGACGTTACGGCTGTTGCCGATCTGCATGTTCTGCGCCACCAGCGGCGGCGACGACAACAGCATCACGAGCGCTCCGCAGTACCCGACTGCGGAAATGCGAAGGAATTTCTTCCCCATTGGCATGTCCCCCCGAAAACTTCGGGTGCATTGAACCATTATCGAAATCGGAAGACTAGGAGAAAAACAAAGATTCACGGCAGAAGCGCAGAGAAGGCACGGCGAGCGCGGAAAAAACGATCGCCTACCGCGATGGCACGGGCTCCGCGAGCAGAGCTTCGACCCGGGCGCTGAATTCGGCTTTCAGCTGCCCGTTAAAATCTCCGCTGGCGGGGCTGGCGAAGCCGGCATGGATGCTTTTCACCAGGCCATCACGGCCGATGAAGACCGTGGTCGGCCAGGAGTTCAGATTGATCAGCTGCGGGATTTTCTTGTTCACGTCGTCGGGGTCGCCACCGACGAGAACCGTGTAGTGAATTCCATAATGCTGGACGAACCAGCGCAGGCGCGTGAGATCGGCAATCTGCTCCGGCTCTTCGAAATCGAGCGCGACGATTTCGAGGCCGCGGTTGCGATATTTGTCGTAAAGCTGCGCGAGGAACGGCGCTTCATCGTGGCAATTGGGGCACCAGCTGCCGGTGATATTCACGAGCACCACTTTGCCGAGAAAGCGCGCGTCCATATTCGAAACCGTGCGGCCGGAAATATCGGGAAAACTGAATTCGAAGGGCTTCGTCGGGTCCGCCGTGCGCGTGTGTTGCACTGGATCGGTTGGTTCAGGCAAACCCTTGGCGCGCGCATCGGCCGGGCGATAGGCGGGCAATACGCGCGCGCCGGCGTAATCGTGCAGCGTGATCGCCAAGCTACCATCGGACTGTGGCGCGGCTTCCATCCGGTAAGGACGCTCGCCTGAAAAATGGCTGAGGATGAATTTTCCGTCGCGAAAGCGGCCGGTGAGCGCGCCGGTATCTCCATCGACGCGCAGAATCGCGGCGGAGACGTCCGCGCCGGTCTGTCGCACGACGAAGCGCCAAGCGTTTTCACCTTTCGGGCTTTTCACCTCGATTTCCCACAAGCCGCCGATTTCAGGCACGGTGCCCGCTGGCGGGTTGGGCTGCGGAACGTAGCGGTGCGCTTCGAACGGAAGCTCGCTGCGCGGCCCAGGCCCGAATTTGCCAGCGATGATGCCTTTCAATTCGCCGCCTTCCAGATTTCCGCGGAGCGTTTCGGCGTACTGATCGAAATCGAGCTCGACGGCGTCCTTCACCTGCATGCCGCGCGAGGACGTGACGCGCTCGTCGCCATTGATGAACGCGGCCTCGAGCTTGTTGGCTTTGCCAGTGATGTCGATGCGGAACGGGACGGTCATGTTGTCAACGACAACGGTGCCCTCCCATTGCCCCGCGGCCGATTGCGTCGCGGCGGAATGAGGAAATGCAAGCGACGCGAACAAGAAAGCGGCGGGCAGCGCCCGCCGGAATGGGGATTTCATGTGATACCCCTCGCCGAGATTGTACCAGCGGCGAGGCAAGAGAAAAAACTCAGTGGGTTTGTAGGGAAGCAGCCCGCGCCGGCGCGTTCTGGGCCGCCCAGATATTCCAGATGAACGCGCCGGCGGCGAGGGCCAGGAAGGCGAAGGCGCCGAAAAAATCCGCGGCGCCCGGCGGCTGCGGCCCGACAGTCGACGTGGTGACCGACCACGCCCAGTAGAGGCGGATTGCTTCGATCGCGGCGAGGACCGTGCAGAGGAAATTCATGCGCGTGGCGGAGCGGTCGAAAATCCAGCCGGTGAAAATTTCGATCAGCCAATACGCCAGGGCGAAGGCTGCGAATGGAATCGCCAGCGGAAGCCACAGATATCCCGGCGACACGTAGATGATAGCGCCGTCCTTGACGAACGGCATGCGCACCGCGGATTCTTCGATCAGAAATATTCCCGCGAGAATGAAAAATGCGGCCGCGATGCCGAAGATCATGGCGGGCGAGCCCGACCAATTGAAGCGCCAAGCGATTTTCTGCGCCGCCGTGATCGGCGAGCCGGCGCGCGTAGTGGCCGGACGCGAAATGGGAATCACGGGGTGCGCTGCCGCGAGGGAATCTTTTGCCAGAACGAACGTCATCACCACGTTCACCAGGAACGCGCCTTCACCCAGAATGCAGATAATGACCAGAATCGTGTCTCCCAGTCCGATGGCAGCGAATTGCGGATGGTTCGAGACGAGCGCCGCGACATCTCCAACGACGCCGACGAGGAAGAGCGCTGCGCTGCCGGAAACCTGAAGATGGCCCAGCGTTTGGTTCAGTTCCCTGCCGACGACCTGCTCGACGGCGGCGTATTGTATGTAGAAGAAACCGAAAGTGAGCAGCCCGAAGAAGCTCAGCAAGGCCAGCTGGCGAGTCGATTCAAACCACACGGCCATGCTGCCGACGTGACTGGCCACGACCGTGGCCGAGCCGCCCCACACGAACAGGCAGAAAAACCAGACGTAGTGCAGCAGCTTTTTCGGCGACGGGAAACCGGGAATTGCGCTGAACATCGGGCTGATTCCTTGATTCAACTCTATCACCGGGCCAAGCAGGGAGCGCCAGAGCGCGGCGCGGGATGCGCAATCGTGTACGTGTCAGGTCGTGTCGGCTTTGGAATCGTGCGGGGGGTTGCGCAGTTTCCACGCAATCTGGCGGAATATGCCCTGCCAAATGACGGCGTCGCTCGCGAGGAGATTCAGCCGGCGCACCAGCCGCCGAATCCGCTCGTCGGAATCCGCCACGCGGCGAAGGCTGGTAAAGCCGCTGAGGTTCAACGCGTCGAGCAGCAGCGTGGTGATGCGCTCGACCTCCGCGGCGGAGGCAGGCGTGCGCTTCTCAGTAATGCGCGGAGACTTCGCATCGCGGATCAGTTCGTACAGGCAGACCGCGACGGCCTGGTCGAGATTCATGGAGATGTTTTTTTCAACGGTGGGCACGCGCATCACCCAGTGGCAGTAGCTGAGATCGTCGTTGGAGAGGCCAAATTTTTCGGAGCCGAAAAGCAGCGCGACCCCGCTTTTGCCGAGGCCCCGGCGAATCAGGCGCGCACCGTCTTCCAGTCGCCGCAGCGGGTGGTGCAAATTTCGCTTGCCGACGGCGGTAGTACCGACGACGAGCGTGCAATCTGCGACGGCTTCGGCGACGGTCTTGAATTGCTCGGCGCTCGCAAGCACGTCCGCTGCGCCAACGGCGGATTTCGCCTCACGAAATGCCGGCTGGTAGGGATTCACCACACGCAAGCGGCGAACACCGAAATTGCTCATCGCCCGCGCGGCCGCGCCGATATTCAGAGGATTGCGCGGGCAGACGAGGACGACGCGCAGGCGGTCGAGTTGAGCGGCGGAAGGCAAGCGCGCCTATTCTAAATCAGCCGCGCCTGCTTTCCGCGGACGAAGCTCACTTCTTAGGGTGCGAGGTAGCGAATTCGGAGTGCCCCAGCAACAGCCGTGCCTCGGATTTGTCGAGCGGCTCAATCGCCACGTCTCCTGGGCGGTAATTGGTCACATCGCGGACTTTGATACGGAAGTAATACGTCCGGCCGGCCTGCGCGTTGAGGTCCGCCGCGGAGGCCAAGCCAGAGCGCGTATAAAGGGTCGATTGCCAGTCGGTGCAAAGGCTGTGCTCACCCGGATCAACGGGAAAGAAAAAGTACGAATTCCCGTGGTTTGCGCCAATCCACATGCCGTCCACGCCAAGCCGGGTGGTCGCTTTGTTGCCGCCGATCACCGGTGCATCCACCATGGTCTGCACCACGTAAACCAGCGCCTTGCCGTCCGTAGGTTTCGGGGCCGGTGGGTGTTCCTTGACCGTCTTGACGTCCCAGCCGTCCTTGCTCGAGCCGCATCCGCCCGCGCTATGATCTTCAGAAGATTGCACCTGCGCATATGTCGGTAGCCCCAGAAGAAGGGCCGCGATCAGGATCCTCAGCATGAAATCCTCCTCACAATATGAATTTGTATGGGGTGCCCGACCACATTCATATGACGGTTCCAGCCATTTACTGGTTCCGATAACCGGGTACGAGCCGTGCAAATGATCAACCCCGGTGCAAACTTGACGCGGCTCGCGCGAACGTGAAACTATCGCGGAATCCAGTACAGGAGCGCACAAATGGCGACACAACTGGCATCAACGTATGCGGATTTGAGCCTTTTCATCGGCGGCGAATGGCTAACCGGCGATGGGCGAAAGACGTCGCCGGTGATCAATCCGGCCACCGAGGAAGTGATCGGTCACCTGCCGCACGCGTCGAAGGCGGATCTCGACCGCGCGCTTGCCGAGGCGGAGCGCGGATTCAAGGTGTGGCGCGCGATTTTTCCCGACCAGCGCGGAAAAATCCTGAAGCGCGCGGCGGACCTGATGCGCGAGCGTGCCGAGGAAATCGCACGCGTCGCCACCACCGAATCGGGCAAGTCGATTCACGAAACGCGGGTCGAAGTGCAGATGTCCGCGAATATTTTCGAGTGGTTCGCCGAGGAGGGACGGCGAGCCTACGGCCGCGTGCTGCCGCAGCGCGCGCCAGGCACTCGCCTGGCGATCGTGAAGGAACCCGTGGGGGTGGTCGCGGCGTTCGCGCCATGGAATTTTCCGATCGGCAACCCGGCGCGAAAAATCGGTGCGGCGCTGGGCGCGGGATGCTCGTGCATCCTGAAGCCGGCCGAGGAAACTCCGGCGGCGGGACTAGCGGTGGCGCACTGCCTGGTGGACGCAGGACTGCCGGCGGGAGTTCTGTCGATCGTCTACGGCGTGCCATCGGAAATTTCCGAGTATCTGCTGGCGTCGCCAATCGTGCGCAAGATTTCGTTCACTGGCTCGATTCCCGTGGGCAAGCAGCTCATGAAGCTGGCTGCCGAAGGCATGAAGCGCACCACCATGGAGCTGGGAGGCCACGCACCGGTGCTGGTGTTCGACGATGTGGACGTCGAGAAAGTTATCGATGCGTGCGCGACGGCAAAATATCGCAACGCCGGCCAGGTCTGCGTTTCGCCGACGCGATTTTACGTGCACGAAAAAATCTACAACAAGTTCGTCGAGGGCTTCGCCGCGCGCGCAAAGGCCTTGCCGGTAGGCGACGGCATCGAAGAAAAGCACAAAATGGGCCCGCTGGTGCACGCGCGGCGGCTGGCGGCGGTCGAGGCGCTCGTCGATGACGCGAAAAAATCCGGCGCGAAGGTGCAGGCGGGCGGCGCGCGGCTGAAAAGCCGCGGATATTTCTACGCGCCCACGGTTTTGTCCGACGTCCCGAACACCGCGCGTATCATGAACGAGGAACCCTTCGGACCGGTCGCAGTAATCAATTCGTTTTCCGATTATGACGCGGTGATCCAGCAGGCCAATCGCCTGCCGTACGGGCTGGCGGCCTTCGCGTTTACCAATTCCGCGCATCGCGCGAAGCTGGTGGGCGAACAGCTCGAGGCCGGCATGGTGGGCGTGAACACGTTCGCGATTTCGGTGCCGGAATCGCCGTTCGGCGGCGTAAAAGAAAGCGGCCACGGCTCGGAAGAGGGTATCGAAGGTCTCGAGGCGTGCCTGGTGACGAAGTTCATCAGCGAAGCGTAAAAAGCGGCAGAGATCTTCCACAGGAGACATCAATGCTGTTCGATTTCGGCAAAATCCCTCCTCGGGAGGGATACAAACTTCTGGTTTCGACCGTAACACCGCGCCCGATCGCGTGGATCTCCAGCCTAAATCCGGACGGCCAACTGAACGCGGCTCCTTTTTCGTTTTTCAACGTTTTCGCAGGCGATCCGCCGGTGGTCGGGATCGGCATCGGGAGCCATGAACCGGGCCGCGCGAAGGACACGCGGCGAAATATTCGGAAGACGAAAGAGTTCGTGGTGAATCTCGTCTCGGAAGACATGGCCGAGGCCATGAACATCACGGCGATCGAGTTTGAGCCTGAAGTCAACGAGACGATAGAGGCGGAGCTGGAAACCATTCCTTCCGTTCATGTAAAGCCGCCGCGGATTGCCGCGAGCCCCGTATCGATGGAATGCGCGTTGATGCAGATCGTAGAGCTCGGGCCGGACAACGGCCTGGTGTTGGGGAGAGTGCTGGCCATGCATGTGCGCGACGATCTGGTCATCGATCCCGTGAAGCACTACATCGACACGCCTCGCCTCAAGCTTATCGGGCGCATGCACGGCACGGGGTGGTACGCACGCACTTCGGACCTTTTTCAGATGGACCGCATTCCCCGCGGTAACTGGATGCTGCGCGCAGACAAAAAGACGACCGTCCAGCGCTGACGGTGTCCCGAAGCGGAGATTGGTGACCAACGAAAAAATGCAGGCGCTCGAGAAGCGCGTGGGCGAACTCGAAAATCGCCTCGGCCGCACCGAAGATGAGCTTGCGATACGCCGGCTCCAGCACGCCTACGGCTATTTCATGGACAAGTGCAAGTATGAAGAGGTAGTGGACCTCTTCTCCGAACAAGGGGAGACGTATTTTCTGGGTGGTGTTTTCAGGGGCAAGACCGGCGTGCGCCGCTTGTATTGCGGGCGGCTCGGCACAAGATTCGCCGTCGGGAAAAATGGCCCTGTGCATGGGCTGCTGCTCGATCATCTTCTGCTCCAGGACGTGATCACGATTGCGCCGGACCGTCGGTCCGCCCAGGCGCGTTACCGCTGCTTCATGCAGGGTGGAAGCCACGAGAGCGTGCCGCAGATTTTCCCCGCGTTTTGGGAAGCAGGCGTTTACGAGAACACGTATCTGAAAGAAGACGGCGTCTGGAAAATCGGTGTGCTGAACTACAACGTGTTTTTCTACGCGCCGTACGAGCAGGGCTGGGGCAAAGTGAAGCCCGGCTATGCCGTCCCGCCATTTTCAACAACATTTCCCGAAGACCCCAACGGTCCCGACGAGCTGATTGCACGGCGCGCGAGTTTCTGGCCTGAAAATGAGCTCGTCCCCTACCACTACCTCCATCCCGTGACGGGGAAACCGATTCAGTGAGCGCGGCGCGGGCGGCCGGCGGCCAGTCGATTTCGCTCGCGGGCGAAACTGCGATTGTTACCGGCGGCGGCCGTGGATTCGGGCGGGCCATTGCGCAGGGACTCGCTCGAGCAGGCGCCGCCGTCACCGTTACAGCGCGTTCCAGGAATCAGCTCGATGAAACCGTAGCGTTGATCGAGCGGAGGGGTGGTCGCGCGTTCGCAGCCGCTGGCGACGTGACGAATCGCGCAGATGTGATGCGCGCGGTCGAAGCGGCCGAGAATCAATTCGGTCCGACGACGATTCTGGTGAACAACGCCGGCGTCACCGGTCCGTTCGGGCCCGTCTGGACCAACGATCCCGACGAATGGTGGGGCGCGCAGGCGGTGATCGTCCGCGGCACGCTGCTTTTCATGCACACGGTGATGCCGGGAATGGTCGCGCGGGGCAAGGGCACGGTCGTGAACGTGGCCGCGCTCGGCGGGCAATGGTTCGCTCCGAAACTCACCGGTTACGCGGTGGCAAAATCGAGCCAGATTCGTCTTTCGGAACACGCCGCAGCGGAAGCGAAAGAATTCGGCGTGAGCGTTTTCTCGATCGAGCCCGGCACGGTTTATACCGACATGACCGAGTACACGATTCAATCGCCTGACGCGAAAAAGTGGGTGCCGCACATGGTCGAATACCTGAAAAATCTGAAGGCGACCGCCGACCCTGCCCCGGGCCTGGCGCGCTGCGCCGAAATGTGCGTCCAGCTCGCGTCCGGCCGATACGCCGCGCTTTCAGGACGATTCCTGCTCCCGGGCGACCATTTCGATAAGCTTCTGCTCGAGCCGCCGCCAAAGCCCGGCTCCGCGTTGATCCCACGCGAGCCGGAACGCACTCGGCAGCGGTGAATTAAGGATGAAGCGATGACGTGTACGCAGCGATTGACACGATCTCGTCGAGCGTCAATTTTGCGACAGTGGGCTTCATCAGCGCCGCGCTCATTCCGTTGCGCGTGCCGCTGCGGATGTCATAGAGCTGGCGGACGATGTAGCTTGGCGAGCGCCCGGCAATCGACGGCACGTCATTCTTCCCTCGAAGATCGCGGCCGTGGCAGAGGCTGCACGGAATCGTTTTACCGCCGCTGGTCGTTACGAGCACTTTCCCCTTCGCAATGCTGTCCACGGGCACGTAGGCGATGAATCCTGACTCGTCGTTGCGCAGCTCGGTCTGGTCGAGATTTTCCGCAGTTTCGATGATGCGTTCACCGATTGGTTCCCTGCCCGGCGCCGGCACGAGCATCCAGCCGGCCGCGCGCGTCTTCGGCACGGTTTTCATTTCGACCACGCGAATCCACGGCTTCGGCTGGAGCGCGGAAAAATAATCGGCGGCCGCGCGCACTTCGTCGTCATCCGTTTTCGAAGCCACGCCGACCATATAGCTCACAGGCCCCTGCCGCGGCTCGGAAGCCTTTCGGCGCCCCGCGCGAAAATCGGCCATCTGCCGGACGATGTATACTGTCGGCAATCCCGCAAGGCTCGCGTTCTCGGGCCGGCCCTGTCCATTCGGCAAATGGCAGTAGCCGCAGGCGAAAAGGTCCGGCTGCCGCCCGTGCGCAACCACTTCAGGCATCACCGGGTGCGCGCCCGGATGCCAATCGACCGCAGCGTAGAGATCGCCAATTTGGGCGGGCGTGAACGCAGCCATGCTGCCGGGAATGTGCCGCAGTTCATTGTCCGGGGGATTCTTCGTAGCGCTCGCGGCGCTCGCAGGTGGATCCACGACGTAGGCCCAGGCAGGAGGCGGCCCTAGTTCCTCCACGATGGTCGGCTTCGCGGGCTGATCTTGCGCCAAGGCTGCGGCAATACCCAGACATGCCACGAAAGCTGCAACAATCCGCGTGAAACGGAAAGTGTTCAAGCTCGGTCCTTGAGTGCGTTCGGCAAGACTGCGAGAAAAAGTCGCCCGCGCGTCCTACGTTGACGGATGCGGGCGGGTCCACGCAACGAACTTATCGTTGAAGCTGCCAGTCGATGCTGGCGGCCCGGCCCCTCAGGAACTTACCAGCCGCTAAAATCGTGCCGTTGCGAATGCTGCCGGCTAAATTGATCGTCGCCACGCGAGTGCCATCCGGTTGATCGCTGTGCATCTGGATCGTGACGTCGCCGTTCCGCGCGACCCGGCCTTCCATGAACATCGTCAGCGGCCCCTGCTCGATCAGCCAGCGTCCCGATATCTTGTTGCCGTTCACGTTTCCGGACGCGCGATAACAATGGTGCGGCAGCGCTGCGACTTTTTCGTAGCAAACCTGCCCGGCGTAAACGCCGTCGAAGGTGCCCGCGGTCGCGTCGGAACCCCCGGCGGGACGTGCGCCCTTGCGAACGTGCGTCACGGGAGCGGCCGGTTCGGGCGCCGGTTCGACTTCGATCAGGGCTGGTGAATTCGATGGCGCCGCAGCAGACCTGGGCGAAGGTCCGGCCGCCGGCTGCGTGTCAGACTTTGACGGTGCCAGAGACGGAGTGGCCTCGCTCGCAGGGGCCGCTTGCTTGGCTGGCGGCGTGGACGCTCGGGCCGGTTTCGCGTCGACCTTGTGCGCCACCGGTGCAGGAGCGCTCCCCGTTGATTGCGGCACGACCTCCGGCGCAGGTGGCGGGACCATTGCCGGAATCACCGGCGCAGGACTCTCGAACCCAACGGTCGGAGATGCGGGCATTGCCGACGACGAACCCGTCGGTGTCGCATTCGGCAGCTTTCCGTGCTGAAACAACGCGTAAGCACCGTAACCAACGCCAGCGGCGAGTAATACTCCCGCGACCGCCCAAATCGCCGGATGCTTCCACGCGGCGTGCGGCTTCGCGCTCGGCAGCACGATGCCTCCTTCGGACTCCGAGATGGCAAAAGTGCGAACCGGCTGCGGAATATTTTTGTAATTGCGTTCGCCCAGCGAGTGAAACGCGAGCGACAGCTTATTGCGAATCTGGTCGTGCACGCTGCCCGAAATGCAGATGCCGCCGGGCTCGGCCGCCGTCTGCAGGCGTGCGGCCAGATTCACGCCGTCACCCAGCAGGTCCTGCCCTTGAATCATCACGTCGCCCAAGTTGACGCCGATCCGGAAGCGCACCTGCCGCGACGGCGGGAAAGCGTCGTTGCGCGTGCGCAGCGCCGATTGCACGTCGGTCGCGCAGCGCACCGCTTCAACGGCGCTGGCGAACTCGGCAAGGATGGCATCGCCGGCAGTATTGAAAACGCGCCCGTGATGGGTGGCGACCAGCGCCTCAAAGATTTTCTTGTGTCCGCGAAAGAGGCGCAGAGTCTGTTCTTCGTCCTCGCTCATCAGGCGGCTGAATTCAGCGACGTCCGCGGAAAGGATCGTGGCAAGCTTCCGCTCGATCAGCTGCGAAGAGGCTGAGATCACCCCTCGCGGCGCGGCCGGTTTGTCGGCTCCGTCAGGCATCAAATCACTCCATCGCGGGAATCTAAATTGATGCGTATGGTAGCACCCGCGCGCCGGCCGCGGAACGCTCTGCGGCGCGATCGTTCGTTATTGTAACGGCTGAGTTCCGGATGCTGTGCCAGAGCGCCGCGGGACACGTTGACAGCCTCGTCGCGAAGGTGATACGAGAAGAGGAAGAAAGGTTCATACTGCACCGATTCCTTTGGGGGGATGAAACCATCATGACAACGAAGTTCCCGGACTCATTCGATTACAACGGCTTCAACGCGCCGATGCGCACGGAATGCGACATCTACGACCTGGTGATCGAAGGAAATCTGCCGGCTGAAATCAACGGCGCCTGGTATCGCACGATCCCCGATCCGCAATATCCGCCGATGCTCGGCCACGACACCTACCTGAGCGGCGACGGCATGATCAGCGCCTTCAAATTCGAGAACGGCCACATCGATTTCAAGATGAAGTACATCATGACCGACCGCCTGAAAGCCGATCGCAAAGCCCGCCGCGGGCTTTTCGGCCTCTATCGCAATCCGTACACCGACGACCCCAGCGTAAAGGGCATCAACCGCTGTGTGAACAACACGACGCCGATCTTCCACGGAGGCAGGCTGCTGACGCTCAAAGAAGACGGCCACGCCGTCGAAGTTGACCCGGAAACGCTCGAAACCGTCGGCGTGTTCAATTACGGCGGGAAGCTGAAAAGCCAGACCATGACCGCGCATACGAGGCTTGACAACGAAACGCAGGAAATGCACTTTTTCGGCTACGAAGCCAGCGGCCTGGCCACGCGCGACGTCTCCTACTGCGTCGCCGACAAAGAGGGCCAGCTCGTCAAAGAGGAGTGGTTCCAGGTTCCCTACGTTTCGCTGATGCACGATTTCGCGGTCTCGAAGGAACACGTGATCTTCCCCGTGTTCCCGACCACTGCCGATCTCGACCGCATGAAAGCCGGCGGCGTTCACTGGGTCAACGATCCCTCGCTCGACGCCTTCGTCGGCATCATGCCGCGCGACGGTCACGTCGATCAGATGCGCTGGTTCAGGCATTCCGCATGCTCCGCGTTTCATTTCATGAATGCGCACACCGAGGGGAAATTCGTCCACCTCGATTTCGGCATCGGCAAGTACGCTCCGTTTCCATTCATCCAGCAGGCCTCGCACATCCATCCCACAGCCGAGGACTTCGCCTACGGCAAAGTGGTGCGCTGGAGTTTCGACATGTCCAAGCCGGGCGAAAAATTCGAGGAGTACAAGCTCGCGCCCGCCGGCGATTTCCCGCGCATCGCGAATAAGGACCACATGAAGGACTACTCCATCGGCTACTACGAGCGTTTCGACCCCGCGGTCGGCGCGCCGATCGTCGCGGGACCTGTCGGCGCGGGCTTCAACACCCTCAGCCGTCTCGAAATCAAGAGCGGCAAGCTGAAATCGTGGCACCCCACGCGTCCGGTAACGATCCAGGAAGAAGTTCACATTCCGTCGCGCACGCCGGGCCATGAAGGCTATCTCGCCCTCATCGCCGACCTGCACGATACGCAGCTTTCCGATCTGCTCGTCTTCGAAGCCGAGCATCTCGACAAAGGCCCGATCGCCACGGCGCATCTGCCGCTCCGCTTGCGCAACCAGGTCCACGGCAACTGGGTCACGGCCGAAGAGCTTCAATAATTTCAGGGCAATACACGCACGCGCACGCACGGTGGGGGCGATGACGCGACAATCCAACTTCTACGGCTGGAAGCTGCTGGCGATTTTCTGGATTATCCTGTTCGCGAATTTCGCCTTCCCTCTCTATGGCGCCAGCGTCGTCAACACTTACATGGCGGAAGCGCTGCACTGGGACCGCACGCAGCTCGGCCTCGCCTACGCCATCTACCAGCTGATGATCGGAGTTCCCGCTCCACTGATCGCCATCCTCATCGTCAGAAAGGGAGTGCGATTTACCGCCGCGCTTGGCTGCAGCGTGGTGGCGACGGGCGCGCTCCTGATGTCGTTTGTCGTCCACACGAGCTTGCAGACCGACCTCGTGTACGGCGTGATGATCGGCCTGGGCGCAATGACCGGTGGCGTGCTCGTCTCGCAAACCGCTATCAATCGGTGGTTCAATCGCTACAAAGGACTCGCCATCACCCTCGTTCACACCGGCGGCACGTTCGGCGGATTCGTCGCGGCGCGCTCGCTCGACAAAGTGATTCGAATCTCTGGCGGCAATTGGCGCGCGGGATGGTGGCTGATCGCCGCAAACAGCGTGATCTGCACTCTGCTCGCCCTGGTATTCGTGCGAGAACGCCCCGCCGATCTTGGGCAGTTTCCGGACGGCGCCACGGAGGCAGCGGCGCTTTCGTCGCAGCGTGCCGCGAAGGAACGTGTGCACAAAACGAATGAGGATTGGACGCTCATGGACGCGCTTCGCACACCGGCGATCTGGTTGATTCTGATTTCGCTGCTCGGATTCAGCGCCGGCTACCCGCTCTACATCGCCCACGGCAATGCGCATCTCCGCGACCTGGGCTACACGCCGGCCCAGGCCGCGTCCTCGATCTCGATCATGTTGCTGTCTGCGCTCTTCGGCACTCTTGTCTTCGCCGCAGTCGCCGATCGCATCGAACCTCGTCTCGTTTGGGCGGCGGGCTCGATGGTTTTCGCGGCCGGAATGCTGTTGGCCATGCGCGCCAGCGGTGGTTTTGGCCTGTATCTTTACGCCATCCTGCTCGGCGGATCGTTCGGTGTCTGTTTCTCCGCCATGATGGTGCTCCCCGCAAATTATTACGGCGTGAAGGGCTACCCTCCGGTCATCTCCTTCATGATGGTTATCGGCACCACCGCCGGAGCCGTCGGTGCGACGCTGGCCGGAATGGTCTTCGATCATTTCCACAGCTACTCGCCGGTCTTCTACTTCGTAGCTTCTCTCTCTCTGGTATCAGCGTTAGCGCTCCTGATAATGAAACCGGCCCGCAAACGCACCGCGCCTCTGGTAGCCGCCGCCGAACACGCGTGACGCTCGTTAGGCGGGTCGGAGCTTCCGGCATAAGACCGCCGGCGCGAAGCGCCTTCCGGTGCACTGGTTTATCCGCAGCAAGTTTTCTTCACGGGCGCCCTGCAAAGGTCGTCTCTGATTCAAGCACCGAATCCCTTGCCGCTGTCCGTTTCCGCCTGTATCTTCGTTTGTCGCGGAAGGCGCAAACAAAATGCGTGGATTGCTCGCAGGACAAATCGCCTTGATCACCGGCGCGGGCCGTGGCATTGGCAAAGGCATCGCGCTACGCTTCGCCGCCGAAGGCGCAGCGATTGCGCTCACCTCGCGCAACAAAGCTCAGCTCGGTCAGGTCGCGAGCGAAATCGAATCGGCTGGCGGCCGCGCGCTGGCCATCGCGGGCGATGTGACAAAACGCAGCGACGTCGAACGCGTCATCGAAACCGCAACGGAAAAGCTCGGCCCGATTTCGCTGCTCGTCAACAACGCCGGCATCGCCGGTCCCTACGGCCCGATCGGCGTCGTCGATCCCGACCAGTGGTGGGCCGCGCAGGAAGTCCATTTGCGCGCCCCGCTGCTGTTCATGAGCGCCGTACTACCGGGCATGACCGCGCACCGAGCCGGCCGCATCATCAATATTTCCTCGCCGCGCTGCCACATGAACACGCCGAGCCTTTCGGCCTACAGCCTCGGCAAAGCGGCCGCCAATCGCCTGGCAGAATTGGTCGCCAATGAAGTGAAAGAAACAGGCGTCACAGTCTTCGCGCTCGATCCCGGCTCGATCATGACCGCGATGGCCGACGAAACCATGAGCAATCCCGATGCGCAACGCTGGGTGCCGAAAATGGTCGAGCGGCTGAATCAGATGAAGGGCAAGGTGGGGCCGCAGGACGGGATGGAGTGGTGCACCGGACGCTGCGTCGGGCTCGCATCAGGCCGCTACGATGCGCTTTCCGGCCGCTATATCGACCGCAGCGATGATCCCGACGAGCTATTGAAACAACCGCCGCCGAAACCGCCGCGAACGAATCCATAATTTCATGGGGGGGATGAAATCATGAGAAAGCTCGACATCTTCACGCACATCTGGCCGAAGAAATTTCACGAAGCGCTGCTGAAAACCACGGGCCAAATGAAGGACATGCACCGCCGCAGCGAAGCCGTACCGATGATGACGAATCTTGACCGGCGATTCGAAGTGATGGACATGTTCGAAGGCTACCAGCAGGTTCTTTCCCTGGCCTCACCTCCGCCGGATGCTGCGGGCGACAAAGCCGCGTGGCGCGACCTATCGCGCATCGGCAGCGACGGCATGGCCGAGCTCTGTCACAAATACCCGGAGCGCTTTCCAAGTTTCATTACTTCCGTCGCCATGCGCGATCCTGAGGGTGCGGTGGAAGAAGCGCGCCGCGCGGTAAAGGAACTGGGTGCGTGCGGCATTCAGATTTATTCAAATGTGGCGGGCCAAGCGCTCGACGCGCCCGAGTTTCGTCCCGTGTTCAAGGAAATGCACGCGCTCGGCAAGCCGATCTGGATTCATCCCGCGCGCACGGCGAAATTTTCGGATTATCAGGCCGAGCCGGAATCGCTCTACGAAATTTGGTGGACGTTCGGCTGGCCCTACGAATCCAGCGCCGCGATGGCGCGAATCGTATTTTCGAAAATACTCGACGAGCTGCCGAATCTCAAAATCATTATCCATCACGCTGGGGGTATGGTCCCGTTTTTCGAGGGCCGCGTCGGCGCCGGCTGGGATCAGCTCGGCGCGCGCACCTCGAGCGTCGACTACAAGCCGCTGCTGAAGGAGCTGAAGAAGCGCCCGCTCGACTATTTCAAGATGTTTTATGTGGACACGGCGACCTTCGGCTCAAAATCCGCGCTCGTCTGCGCGCTCGATTTCTATGGAGTGGACCACGTGCTCTTTGCATCCGACGCCCCCTTCGACCCCGAAGGCGGCCCCATGTACATCCGCGAAACGATCAAAGTGATTGACGCGCTCGATATTTCGAAGGAAGACCGCGAGAAGATTTACTACAAGAATTCCTGCGCGCTGCTTGGCATTCAGTAACGCGCGAGCAGCGCACACTTGAATCCTAGTTCTGTGGCGTTGCCTCGGCTTTCGCAGCAACGGGAGCAGAGGGTGTCGCCGAATCCGTAGCTTCCGCGGCTTGCGGCGCGGGCATGAGTGACTTCAGAAGTTCCGGCACGCTCACAAGCCGATAATCCCGCGGCACCGCGAACACCGAATCATCGATCGGCGCTGCCGAAATATTCTCCAGCTCCATCGTCATTTCCATGAAAGGCGCTGTGGCGTCCGGAGTCTCCGCTTGATCGGTTCCTTTTGCCCGGGCCTGCGCCGCCAACATCGCTTGCGCCATGGGCATGAACATCTCGAACTGGGTCTTCAGGATGATGGCCTTCTTCTCCTGCATTGCCTCTATCATCGATGCAAAGCCTTTACCCATCCCCGGCAAGGAACCAAGTATTTTCCCCATTGAACCGGTCGGGTTCATCACCTGGTTTGCGCTGGGATCGCCATAAACTGTGCTGAATTCCTTGAGGGCTGGCACGCGTTCCACCTCAGACGGCAGGGCCGTCCACATATGGATCACCATCTGGAGGAGCACCTGCGGTTCGGCGGCAGGCATCGCGTCGGTTGATGGAGCGGCGCCCGGCTTCGCCGGCATCGTCACCGCGAGCGTCATCTCCGTTTCTTCGACTTGGATGCCCATCACCGTGTCGGTCTTTCCGGTGTTCTGCGAGGAAAAGCTCGACTGCATCGAGTCCATGATTTTCCGCGCATCCGCCGGCATCGCCGGCATGGAACCTTGCACAGCGACAACACCTGATCCTGATAGTCCTTCATATAAACCGTCGCGAATTGATTGTGCGCGGGATCGATCACCGTAATGACTTGCTTATCGAAATCCGACACGGTCACGAATGGCGAACCTGTCGCCCGTGCCAGCTTGCCTTTGATCTGTATGACCGTGCGGGTGGGTATCTTGGACTTGGCGGCTTCCAGGGCGGGGCCGACCATCCGCGCCGGTGCGCCCGCGCCGGGTTTAATGTCGTATTTGTAGCTGACGGTGGTATCGGCAAAGAGCGAAGGCGCGACTAAGGAAATGGCGAAAGCGGCAGACAACACGCCTGAGAGCTTCATCGTAGGGTTCGACCCGACGCCCGCTTTCGGGCGTGCGTCTCATGACCTCCGTCACCGAGATTCAAAAATGCCGGATATGTCGGTGATGCTACACCACCGGGGTCGAGATAACCACAGCCGTATTGCCGACATAATGACGGATCGCTGTGCCGAAACACGCTCCGGGTTAAACGCCTTCAGCCGTGGCTCTCCTCGCGCCGAGTCGGCCCAACAAAGTGACACAACATGCAAAGTAATTCAGGATCCAAATCACTGCAAACAAAAGAAAGGGACCCTCGCGAAGCGACACACCCCGCGAGGGTCCCGGGAACCACTTATTCCGTAAATCCGAACTGTTACTTCTTAAGCTGCGCCTCGATGGCCGAAACCACTTCGGGCGAATCGGGCGTCACCGGCGGTTCAAACCGCTGCACCACATTGCCGTCGCGATCGACAAGGAACTTCGTGAAATTCCACTTGATGTCGCCAGCAAGCGTAGGATTCGCGTCTTTCGTGAGGAAGCTGTACAGCGGAGCCTGATCATCACCCTTCACGGAAATTTTCCCGTACACCGGAAACGTCACGTTGTACTTTCCGGTGCAGAATTTCGCAATCTCTTCGTTCGTGCCCGGTTCCTGCCCCGCAAAATTGTTCGCTGGGAAGCCGATGATCACGAAGCCCTGGTCCTTGTACTTTTCGTAGATCGATTCCAGCGCCGAATATTGCGGCGTGAAGCCGCAGCGGCTGGCGACGTTGACCACCAGCACCACTTTGCCTTTGTAGTCGGCCAGCGGCGCGTCCTTGCCGTTCAGCAACGGGAGCGTGAAATCATAAATGCTTTTCGGCGCCGCATAGGCGCTTGCGACCATCGTCACAGCGAATACCCCCGCCAGAAAATAGCTCAGAAACTCCGCCCGCCGCAATTTTTTCATGTCGATCTCCTGGAAAATGTCCCGCACGCGTGCGTGGGACGAAGCTCGCCGCGTCTATAAAGCTTATGCCCGGCGCACAGGCCGGTCAAGTTTCCGCGGCCGCGCCAATGGTAAACTGGCCGCACGCTTATGGACGAGACTGCAATCTATTCAATGATCGGCGAGGACGGTTTCATCCGTCTGGTGGCAGCCTTCTACCGGCAAGTGCCGGATGACGCGATTCTGGGGAAAATGTATCCGCCAGACGAGCTTGGGGCGGCGGAGAAGCGGCTGCGCGATTTCCTGATCTATCGGTTCGGAGGGCCGCAACGGTACGTCGAGGAGCGCGGCCACCCGCGGCTGCGCGCGCGTCATATGCCGTTTCAGATTGATCGGGCGGCGCGCGATAACTGGATGCGGCTGATGAACAACGCGTTCGCCGAAGCCGCGCTGCCGACGGAAGCCGAGCAACACCTCCGTGCGTTCTTCGACCAGATGTCGACTTTCATGATCAACCAGTGAAGCGGGGCCGTCTGTTGGTGCATCAGATCTGAAGGAGGTGATATAGTCCTCATCAGGTAGGAATCGGGCCCAACGGGCCCGCGACAAAGGAGTGACGATGTTTCCAGACATTATGGTGCAGGGCATGCGCGACGAACTCACGCGGGTTGGCTTCCAGGAGCTTCGGACGCCCGACGACGTGGATGGCGCGCTGAAGGAAGAAAAACGCACCGTGCTGGTCGTCGTGAACTCGGTCTGCGGATGCGCTGCGGGCAAGGCACGCCCAGCTATCGCTCGCGCTATCGCGAACAAGAATCGTCCCGAAGTGCTCGCTACGGTCTTCGCCGGACAGGATCCTGAAGCAACGGCGCAGGCGCGGAAATATTTCCTGCCTTATCCTCCGTCGTCTCCCTCCATCGCGCTCATGCGCGACGGCAAGCTGGCTTTCATGATGGAGCGCCGCGACATCGAAAGCAGCGATCCGTTCACGATCGCCGCCGTCCTAACCCGCGCCTTCGACGAGTTTTGCACTCCCACAAAGGCCGCAGCCAACCAATAAGTCGTCGCCATTTTTGCAGGAAGAGCGGCAATCGCCCGGGCGCGCGAGCGCTCCGGATCGGCGGGATTGCTTGGAGGGCGCGCGAAACCTACTGCTGTTGCTTGCGGTTGCGGAAGGCTAGTTCGTCGAGGACTTGGCCGTTTGGAAGCGTGAGCGAAATGAACAGGCCGCCCTTTTCTCCGCTGCGCAGCGGCCAGATGATCACGGAAATTTTGTCGCCCGGCTTGACGCTGTTGGAATGCCATCCCTGCCGCGCGAGGTTGTTGGGGCTGTTCAGCTCGATGCTCCATTTGTCGACGCCGCCGTTTTCATTCGGCACGTCCAGCTCGATCCAGCTGTGCGGATTCGTCCACTGAAAATCCTCGACCGTGCCCGCGATGGTGGTTTCCTTGTTGCGGTCGAACATGGCGAACGAATGGTGGGCAAGCGCGGAGCCAGCCATCAGGCCGATCAGCGCGGAGAGGCACGCGAGTTGAAGTTTTCTCATGGCCCACCCCCAAACCATTTCCAAATCCACGACCGCGGCGCGAATGCAGGTCTCCCGCGCGGCGCCGCACACGCTGCTTGCATAAAGTACTATAATGCCCGCCGGAATTTAAGAATTTGTTTTCATGCCGAAGGCTGGACGGGTGCGCGTCAGAGGACTTCCTCGTATTTTCGAGGGCGCTCCGTTTCGAAATGAGGGTAGCATGAAATTCTTCGCCGGATCGATTCTTGCGTTCACGGCGTTCGTTTGTCTTAGCGCCGATTGCCCGGGACAAAGCGCGTCGCCAAACCCGTCAGGCGACGGGAAGGTCGCTCGTTACGCGAACGTCGAATCGCTGAAGTCATTGCCCGATTGGTCCGGCATTTGGACCTATGATTTCGGTCCCCCGCCCGGTGTGACGCCGGAACAACCGTCGCTCACACCCGCAGCCGCCGCGGAATTGAAAACACTGACGGACGAAGAAGCGAAAAATGAAGAGCCTCCCACGGAAAGCGCGAACTGCGTTCCGCCGGGCATGCCCACAATCATGTCGCAGCCGTATGACGTCGAATTTCTGTTCACGCCCGGCCGCGTGACGATCATCCAGGAAGCCTACATGCAGGTGCGACGCGTCTTCACCGACGGCCGCGGCCATCCGGCCGACGTCGATCCCACGTTCAACGGCAATTCCATCGGCCACTGGGAGGGCGACACGCTCGTGATCGACACCGTGGGCCTGGGTCACAAGCTTCCGCTCGGGTTCAATCGCCTGAACCACGGCCCGAACCTGCACGTGGTCGAGCGCATCCGCCTGACCACACCTGACAAAATGCAAGACCAGATGACGCTGACCGATCCCGATGTTCTGGCAAAGCCCTGGCACGTGGTGCGCAGCTACACGCGGCACCGCGATCTCGATCAGCTTGAATACATCTGCGAGGAAAACAACCGCAATCCAATCGACAACTCCGGACACGTCTCGACGATTCTCCGCCACTGATGCCGGCCGGGCACGTCGCACGCGCGTCGCATTTCTGGATACACGCCACAAACTCCCCTCCCCGCGCATGCCTCTCCGCTGCGATAGAATGGCAACACGGTGGATGAAAGATTTTATCGCGCAACGATGAAGATTGGGGGCGGCACCACGCTGGGCCGCCTGGCGTTTGCGTTCCTGCTGTGCTGTGCGGTCGCATTCGGCGCGGCGGTCGGCCTGCTGTTCGTCTATTCAAGCGACCTGCCGGAAATCCACGCGCTGGAAAACTATCGCCCGGTGATCGTCACGGAGCTGTACGCCGACGACGGACAATCCGTCGGCACGTTCGCGCTGCAGCGCCGCATCCTGGTCACCTACAATCAGATTCCGCCCGTGCTGCGCGACGCAATCATCACCACCGAAGACCAGCATTTCGAGCAGCACTGGGGCGTGGATTTCCCGCGCGTGCTGGAAGCAGCCTGGCGCGATATCGTGAGCCACCGCGTGGCCGAAGGCGCCAGCACGCTGACCATGCAGCTGGCCGGCGGCCTGTTCCTGAATCGCAGCGACCGCAGCATGCACCGCAAGCTTCAGGAAACGATGCTCGCGCTCCAAATCGAGCGGCACTACACCAAAGAACAGATTTTCACGATGTACTGCAATCAGATCTATCTCGGCTCCGGCAACTACGGATTCGAGGCCGCCTCGGAATATTATTTCAGCAAGCCCGTCGGCCAGTTGACGCTGGCCGAAGCTGCCACACTGGCTGCGATCATTCGTGGCCCGGTCTATTCGCCCATCATTCATCCCGACCGCGCACGCAACCGCCGCAATCTGGTGCTCTCGCTGATGGCGCACGACGGGAAGGTATCGCAAACCGCCGCGGACGCCGCCGAAAAGCTCCCGCTCGGCCTGCACGTGGAATCGCTGCGGAACGATCTGGCGCCCTATTTCGTGGAAGAAATTCGTCAGTATCTCGAGCACACTTACGGCACCGCCGCCGTTCACGAACAGGGGCTGCGGGCGTACACCACACTCAACGTGGACATGCAGAAGGCTGCCGACCGAGCCGTGCGCGACGGGCTGCACGCTTACGATCAGCGCCATGGGTGGCGCGGAAATCTCCCGAATATTCTTCGCGACCATCTGGGCACGCTGGACAGTTACCAAAACGACGACTGGAAGGCGCCCATTCAGAAAGCCGATTACGTCACGGGGCTGGTGACGTCCGTGCAGCCGACGTTCGCCTACATCAAAATCGGTCCATACCGGGCGCTGCTGACGCCACAGGATTTCGCCTGGACGGGACACAAAGCCGCCGCCGAGATTTTGCAAACCGGCGATCTGGTCACCGTGCAGATCAAGGAGCTCAACGGGACCGCGGCCGAGGTCGAGCTTGAGCAAGTACCCATCGCGCAGGCGGGACTCGTCGCCATCGACAACGCCACCGGGGGAATCAAAGCTCTCGTCGGAGGCTACGATTTCGAGGATTCGAAATTCGACCGCGCCACGCAGGCCATGCGGCAAACCGGCAGCTCTTTCAAGGTGTACGTGTACGCCGAAGCTTTGGCGCAGGGCGCCTCGCCGTTTGACACGGTGCTCGACGAGCCGGTTACGTTCCACACCGGCAGCCAGGATTATTCGCCTCACAACTACGACGAAAAATTCGAAGGGCGCATCACGCTGCGCCGCGCGCTAGCCGATTCACGCAACGTGCCGGCAGTGCGCCTGCTCGACAAAGTCGGCATCGAGAATACCATCGGGCTGGCGCGGAAATTCGGACTGCAGAGCCCGCTGCCCCCGGTCTTACCGCTCGCGCTCGGCGCCGCGGACCTGACGCTGCTCGAACACACATCCGGGTTCACGGTTTTCCCGGACGACGGCATTCACATCGAGCCGCACTATCTGCGCCGCGTCACGTCCTATGACGGGGTCGTGATGGAAGATCAGCGCCCGAACGTGACGGACGTGATTCCGCCCGAAGTGGCGCGCACGATGGTGGCGATGCTCGAGGAAGTGGTGCAGTTCGGCACTGGCGTGCGCGCGAAGGAAATCGGGCGGCCGTCGGGCGGCAAGACAGGCACGACCAACGACTTCACCGACGCCTGGTACATTGGCTTCACTCCGCAGATTACCTGCGGCGTGTGGGTGGGCAACGACGCGCACGTTTCGCTGGGCAAGAAGGAAACCGGGGCCCGCGCGGCGCTGCCGATCTGGATCGAATTCATGCAGCAGGCCATGCAGGGCATGCCGGTCGAGCCATTTCAAAATGTCGTTCCGCTCGAAAAACAGGCCGGCGAGCATCCCGTGCAGGTCGATACGCCGGACACCGCGCCTCCCGCTGACGCCGCCGAGCAGGGCTTGGCACCTTCAGCCGCTCCCGCTCCGGCAGCACCGCCGCCGGCAAGACCCCAGCAGTAGTGTGTAGCGCCGGCAGGATGCCGCGGCTAGGAAAACGGATCCCAGCCGTGCGGCTCGAGCTCTTGGCGATTGCCTTCCCCGTCGACAATCGTAATTCGCGTTCCGCGTTGGACTTCGCCGATGGCCGCAAGCTGCGCGAACCCCGGCGCTCTTCGGAGCCGCTTCACTTTCCCAGGAGGCACCGTGAATAGCAGTTCGTAATCTTCGCCGCCGTGAAGCGCCATGCGCAGCGGGTCGAGCGGCTTGCCGCGCAGCACTCGCGTGGCCGCAGCGGGAATTCTGACGCACGGAATCCGCTCGGCGGCCAGCTGCGCGCCGACCCCGCTCGCCCCGCAGAGACGCGCCAGATCGGTCGAAAGCCCGTCGGAAATATCCATCATTGCCGAAGCCAGGCGATGTCGCGCGAGCCAGCCGCCCAGCTCGATCCGAATCGCCGGGTAAAGATGTGGCTTGAGCAGCGGCGCGGGTAACTTGGCAGCGCGCCCGCGCGCTTCCATTAGCGCAAGCCCCAGCGCCGCTCGTCCCAGCCGCCCGCTGACATAGATCCGGTCGCCGGGCCGAGCTCCCGATCGCTTTACGGCGAGCCCCCGGCCGATCTCGCCAATCACCGTAATGCTGATCGAGACCTGGTCGCTCCGAGTGGTATCCCCGCCGGCCAACCGCATGCCAAGCTCCCGCGCCGCCCGGCTCATCCCGCGCAAGAACGCGTCGAGCCACGCGCCGGTGCGGTCAGCCGGCAGCGCCAGTGTCAGCAGGAAAAACCGGGCCTCGGCACCCATGGCCGCCAGATCGCTCGTGGCCCGGGCCAGCGCCTTGTACCCCGCCGAATCCGGCGGATCGCTGTCGACACGGAAATGGATCCCGTCCACCAGTGCGTCCGAGCTCAAGACCCACTCGTCGCGTCTGCCGGCTGCGAGAAGGGCGGCATCGTCGCCGATGCCAAGCCGCAATCCTCTCCGAGCTTTGGCACCGCCGCGCGTGCCTCGAACAGACGGCACGGCCTTCGCAATCCTTTCGATCAATTGGGCTTCCTGATTCAAACCTGTCCTTCCGTACAGTTGTGAAGCGTTCCGCCAATAGGGTAAAGTAATCGTTAGGCGGCTCGCAGTCCAGAGCGCCCGGCCAGAACCCCAAGGCCGGCAGCCTGTGGAAAACGTCGGATCAACGGTTGACGCCACCGGCGACGGTGGCTACAATCGGCGGGTTTCGGACCAGGGCTCTCGGTTCAGACTCATGATCGCAGGATTCTGAGGAATACGGCCAATCGTTTCAAGGCGCGGACGGTTGGACGGCCGAAGTAAGTAAGCACAGAGCGGAAGAAAAACGATGAAGGGCAAGCCTTCTTACACGTTTTTTATTGCTTCCAACGCCACCGGCGGAATGCGACGGGTGCGCCTGCCCTGGTACGTCCTGCATCTGGTGGCGGTGCTTGCAGTTGTCGGTGGTATCACCGTCGCCGCAGGAATGGGATCCTACTCCCGCATGCTCTGGAAAGCCACGAGTTACAATTCTCTGCGTCGCGAACAGGACAACCTGAAGCAGCAGTACGTGCAGCTGCAGACGCAGGTGAAGGACACCAATCAGCGCTTGAATTCGTTGCAGTCGCTGGCCGGCGAAGTCGCCATGGCCTACGGCATCAACCGTTTCCGGCAGACTCCCTTCGGCTTGACCGACTCCGCTCCCGTGGCCGACGACGGCGCCGCGTTCCAGAATTCAGTCGACGAGTTCAGCTATTTGCAGAAAAACGTGACCGCCGTGTCCATGTCCGGCAGCGGCATGCGGCTGCTTCCCGCGGCTCAGCTGAGCACGCTCGGGATTATTCCTTCGCTCTGGCCCGTGGTTGGGCAGATTACCGGTCATTTTGGCGAGCGGCTTGACCCGTTCTCGGGTGAAGGCGCGTTCCACGCCGGTCTCGATATTGCTTCGCACTATGGCGACGCGGTACGCGCCACCGCCGACGGTGTGATCGAGGAAGTTGACGAGCGCGCCGGTTATGGCCGCCTGATCGTGATCGACCACGGATTTGGCGTGACCACCTGGTACGGACATCTTTCCGGCTTCAACGTGCAGAGCGGCATGCATGTGAAGTCGGGCGATGTGATCGGCTACGAAGGCAACAGCGGCCGCGCAACCGGGCCGCACGTTCACTACGAAGTCCGCATCTACAATACGCCGGTAAATCCCTGGCGCTACCTACGGAACGTTAACCCGACTCCCGCCGACAAAATAGCCAGCGCCGCGGCCCCCACCGTAAACGGCGACTAATTTCCCCCTGGTTTTCTCGGCCCCGTCCTTCGATCTTGCTTCCTTCGCGATGTCTGCTCCGACTCTGTGGATTCTCTAATCGGGTGCTTTGCTTTTTCGGCTGTTAGCACCTACCGATCTCCCCTGATTGTATTGACCTCGATTGTCAGCTAGAGTCGATTCCTCTTCACCGGCGGCGCATGATCTTCAACAGCTGGGACTACTACCTCTTCTTCCTGATCCCGAGCGCCATACTTTGCCGCGCCGCAAGCCCGGAGCGCCGGCCGTGGGTGATGTTCCTGAGTGGCGGCCTGTTCTTCACTTATTTCTCGTACACGCAATTCGGAGGCATCGCCGGAGCCGCCTGCCTCGCTATTTTCCTGTGGGAATCTTTCGTCAGCCGCTTCTACAAGCCGGCGTCGTGGGTGTGCTGGTTCGGAGTCACGCAGACGGTGGTGTTTCTGGTCCTCTTCAAATACCGAAACTTTCTTACCGGCCTTGTCTGGCACGACGCGGCGCACAACCCTCTCTATTGGCGAAACGCATTTCTGCCGCTGGGGATATCGTTTTTCACCTTCGAATTCGTTCACTATGCGGTGGATCGATACAAGAACAAAACCGAGGAAGGCACGGCCACCGAGTACCTCGCGTTCATTTTGTTTTTTCCCACCATGGTCGCCGGGCCGATCAAGCGATACCAGGACTTCCTGCCGAAGCTCCGCGGCATTTCCCGCGCATGGGTGATCGACTGGCAGCGCGGCGTCACGCGCATTCTCACCGGCTTGGTCAAAAAATTCGCGATCGCCGATGTCCTCACGGCCTACACCAGCCACCTGAACTCAGCGGACATCAGCCGCGCGTATCGCCCAATCCTGCTGCTCTGGCTTTTCGCCTACGGCATCAAGATCTACGCTGATTTTTCGGCTTACTCCGACATCGCCATCGGTTCGGCGCGGCTGTTCGGCATTCGCGTGCCGGAAAATTTCGACTGGCCGTATCTGCGCACCAACATCACGGAATTCTGGCGGCACTGGCACATGTCGCTCACCAGCTGGCTGATCGACTACATCTATATTCCGTTGGGCGGATCGCGGCGCGCCGCCGGCCAGGTGTACGCAAATATTCTGGTGACGATGTTCGTCAGCGGCATCTGGCACGGCGCGGGCGTCAATTTCATCGTGTGGGGACTGTTGCACGGTGTGATGCTCGTCGTACGGCGCATGTGGCGGCAGATTCGTCCTCTGGACCCGGACGCACGGCCGCCGCTGTGGTCGCAGCTTGGATCGTGGTTGCTCACCTACGTGGCCGTAAATTTCGCCTGGGCGTTTTTTTGCATGGACGTCCACACGGCGCTTTATTTTTTCCGGAGACTTCTGATTGGCTAATGCGATGACCATTCTCGACTGGCTGAAGCATGCTTTCGACTACATGGGCGGAGCGCAGGACGACCCGCCTCCTGGTTTTGGGATTCGCGTGGAGCATTGGTGGTTTTGGGCGATCTGGTGGGCAGCGTTGGCGCTCGCGATCTACGTTTTCTCGGGCCAGAGCTCAAAGTTCATCTACATCGATTTCTGAAGAGGAAAAAGGGCTTTGAGCTCAAAGGTCGGAATATTGGACGCACCGAAGCGCATTTTTATTCTTGCCCTTGCGGGAATCGTGCTGATGCTGGCGGCGCTGGATCGCGAGGTCGCGCGGCTGTCGCGGAACACGATTCCCCGCTGGACGATGGGACGAGTGCGCCAATCCAGAGGCGCGCAAGCCATCGCCCTTGGCAATTCCCTGATCGGCGTGGGCTTCAACGAGCCATCGTTCGACGCGGGCATGGGCGTCGGCAAACTGCCGGGTTCGATCAACCTCGCGATGGGAGGATCCAGCGGCGTCGAGCAGCTGCTGATGCTGCGTTACGCCCTCGAGCAGGGACTGCGCCCGCGCACGGTCATCTTCGGCTTCTTCGATTTCACGCTCACGCATCCGCTCGAATACTCGACGCGCGACCTGATCGGGAATCGCGCAATGCTTTATTACATGGAGCCGGAGTATGCGCGCCGCTACTACCATCTTTCCCCGCACGATCGCGCGGAGTTCGAAATCATGCGCCACTTTGAACTGTTCGAGGACCGCGGCACAGTCTGGGAGCGCGTCGAACTGTTTCGCCGTGCCCTGGCACAGCAGGGCATGCCTCCGGAAAAATCCAATTCGATGGGCCGCTCAGTCGATTTCGCGATGCTGGAATATCCCAGCGCGTCGGAGTTCATCGCCGAATGCGGGCGCGCTAGGCGCAATCCGCTGATTCCGTCGATCCGCGAAATCGCACTGCAAGCAGAAGCGGCCGGCGCGAATGTCTATTTCGTCGAAATGCCCATGCCGCCCGATCACGTGCACCTGTTTTACGACCAGCCGCAATGGTCGGCGGGATATCGCGCGCATCTCCGAGAAATGCTCGGCGGAATCGGCGCCCAGTACGTTGACGCCAGCCACTGGATGCCCGATGAAAATTCTTTCGAGGATCCTTTGCACCTCACCTACGCGGGCGCGCAGGAATTCAGTCGTCACCTGGGTGAATATCTGCGAAGACTCCCGTCGGGAGAAACGAAAAATTAATCCGCGTGGCTGACGGAGGCGGAGGATTGCGGCAGGGTTGAACCGGTTCGATTTCGCTTGGTCACGAAACCGCCGATCGTGACGATCAGCGCGAGCGGCAGGAATAGCAAGCCATCGCGAATCAACTCCATGATTCCGATTTGAGCGCCTTGGCCGAAACATCCGCAGCTGATGGTTAGCCCGCGCCGGTAAGCTGAATACATCGCCAGAATGAATGCGCAGATCAGCGCTGTCGACACCAACCCTGAAAATCGCATGCCATATCCGCTCAGCAGCCACAGCCCCAGAAAGAGCTCAAACGGAGGCAGGAAATGCGCGAAAGGGCTCACCGCCCACGGCGGCAGCATCTCGTAGGAATCCACGCCGATCGCGAACATCGAAAGCGACGTGCGCACGGAACCCGGCGTCCACGGCATTCCAGGCTGCGGCTTCATCTTCGCATAAGCCGCGAACAGAAAAATCGCCGCCAGCGCCACGCGCGCGACGATCACCACAATTCGCCCGAGTCTGCGTCGTGTATCGTTGCTCATTTGGGATATTTGCGCCGCGGAGCTACTGGCTCAGCAACGAATCGAAAAATTGTTTCAGGATCGGCCAGCTGACAACACCCGAGCCGGCCGGCAACCTGTGACCCTTGTAGCTGATCACGTACGTCGGCGTGCCGGTAACAGGAATTTGATTGCCGAGCGCTCGATCCGCCTCGATATAGGAATCGACCGCGCAGGCATCCCCGGAACCGGATTGGCTTCCCAGGGCGAAGCTCGCCGATTTTACCGCCGCCGGCGCGCCAAGCCCGCAGCCGCGCATTTGCGTCTCGACCTTCTTGAACTCGGTTGGGGACATCGCTCCGGCCACATACTTTCCGATGTCGCCATCGGCCGCCCAGGATTCTTGATGGTCATACAGCGCCGCCTCCACGTTCTGGAACTGGCCCACGCGGGCCGACGCGTTCAGCCACCGCGCCGCTTCATATCCGTACTTGTGCATCGGCAGTGGAAAATCGTGATGAACCAGGTAGACCTTGCCGGCCGCCACGTAGTCGGAAATCATTGGGCGCAGCGTCTCTTCGAACAATCGTTTGCACGTGGGACATTCATAGTCCGTGAAGACTTCCATGGTGATCGGAGCGCTGCTCGATCCGTACGTTTTCACCGGCGCGCCGAGCACCTGAGCCGGTCTCGCGATCGGTTTGGCCGTAGAAGTCCCCGGGTTCACCGGCGTAGCCGATTTCGCGCCCGATGTTAGCGGCGCCGCACTCGACTGCGCGGGCCCGGTCGGGGGCTGTGCGCCAGCCGTCATGCTCGCCGAGAAGCTGGCCACTAGAGCGAACACCCACACGAGCAGAAAACGGTACACATTCCCCCTCCCTGCAGCTGTCTCCGCAGCGCTCCGGCGCGACTCGTTCGCGCCCAATTCACCGGATCGATAAGCCAATTCCGCCTCCCCACGCTCGGATCAAAAATCGCGGCCCCATTGTAACGCGAATTCGTTCGGCGGCAGCCGCCTGTTCCCTGCCGCACGATTTCCGGCGATGACGGTTAGGATGCGCCGGCCCGGAGCATGGTTCGCCGCAAAGAGACGATCGACGGCCGGGAAAAGCCCCAATTGGAGGCACTCGAGGCGATGATAGCAGCTATTCGCCACAAAACGCTTGTAAGTATCAGCATCGCATAGGAATACAGACACACAGGAAACTTGACAATACTCGGCTCAATGTGTATGATGGGCGTGTTTCAACCGGACCTGAGCCGGGCGGACGCGAACAGGAGCAGACTCCATGAGCAAGATTATCGGCATTGATTTGGGCACGACGAATTCGGTCGTTGCCGTCATGCAGGGCGGGGAACCCGTTGTAATTCCCAACCAGGAAGGCGCGCGCACCACGCCGTCGGTGGTGGCTATCACGAAGTCCGGCGAAAGACTGGTCGGGCAGGTGGCCAAGCGCCAGGCGATCACGAATCCCGAGAACACGGTGTATTCGATCAAGCGCTTTATGGGCCGGCGCTATGACGAAGTACAGGAAGAAGCCAAGCGGGTTCCCTACCGGGTGGTGAAAGGACCGCACGACGACGCGCGCGTCGAAATTTCCGGCAAATCCTACAGCCCGCCGGAAGTGTCGGCGATGATCCTTCAGAAGCTGAAGGCCGCCGCGGAAGACTTTCTGGGCGAAAAAGTGAGCAAGGCGGTCATCACTGTCCCCGCGTATTTCAACGACAGCCAGCGGCAGGCCACGAAGCAGGCGGGCGAAATCGCCGGCCTCGAAGTGCTGCGCATTATCAACGAGCCGACGGCTGCGGCGTTGGCCTACGGCCTCGACAAGAAAAAGGAAGAGACCATCGCGGTATACGACCTCGGCGGCGGCACGTTCGATATTTCGGACCTCGAAGTTGGCGAAGGCGTGGTCGAAGTGAAATCCACCAACGGCGACACGCACCTGGGCGGTGACGACATCGACCAGCGCATCGTGGAGTGGATGATTTCGGAATTCAAGCGCGATCAGGGCATCGACGTCAGTAAGGATCGCATGGCCATCCAGCGGCTGAAGGAAGCCGCGGAGAAAGCCAAGATCGAGCTTTCGCAGCTCCAGGAAACGGAGATCAATCTCCCGTTCCTGACTGCGGATGCGTCCGGTCCCAAACACATGCAGACCAAGCTGACCCGCGCCAAACTCGAGCAGTTGATGGAAGACCTGCTCCAGCGCACGGTCGGCCCGGTGAAGCAGGCGCTCGCAGACGCGCAGCTAACTCCGGACAAGATCGACGAAGTGGTGCTGGTCGGCGGCTCGACTCGTATTCCCCGCGTGGTCGAAATCGTGAAGAACCTCTTCAACGGGAAAGAGCCCCACAAGGGCGTGAACCCGGATGAAGTGGTCGCGGTCGGCGCGGCGATTCAAGGCGGCGTGCTGGGCGGCGAAGTGAAGGACATCCTGCTGCTCGACGTGACTCCGCTCTCGCTGGGCGTGGAAACGCTCGGTGAAGTGATGACCGTGCTGATCCCGCGGAACACCACGATCCCGACCCGCAAGTCGGAGACGTTCTCGACCGCGTCGGACAATCAGCCTGAGGTGGCGATCCACGTTCTGCAGGGTGAACGCCCCGTGGCGAGCGGCAACCGCTCGCTCGGCAAGTTCAACCTGGTGGGTATCGCTCCGGCTCCGCGAGGCGTGCCGCAAATCGAGGTCACTTTCGACATCGATGCCAACGGCATCCTCAACGTGGCCGCGAAGGACATGGCCACAAAGAAGGAACAGAAGATCACCATCACCGCCTCGACCGGACTGAGCAAGGAAGAGGCCGAACGGATGAAGAAGGAAGCCGACGAGCACGCCTCGGAAGACAAGTCGCGCCTCTCGGAAGTGGAAGCTCGCAACAAGCTCGACAGCCTGATCTATCAGGGCGAGAAGCTGGTCAACGAGAACCGCGACAAGCTGGCCGAAGCGGATGTGAAAGCCGCCGAAGCCGCGATCGAGCAGGCCAAGTCGGCCTTGAAGGAAGGCGGCACCGAAAAGCTGAACGCAGCGTCCGACGCTTTGACGAAAGCGCTGAGCCGGATCGGCGAAGCCATGTACAAAGCACAGCAGGCGGCGGGCGGCGCAGCAGGTGCGGCCGGTGCGCCCGGAGGCAATGCAGGCAGCGCCTCGCAGGGCGAAAGCCACACGCCACCGCAGGGCGGCGACGTGGTGGACGCGGAATTCGTCGATGTCGACGATTCCAAGCGCCCGAACTAAAATCCGGCAACGCCGGATTTTATCCCCAGAGCCGACAGTGTCGGGTCGAAGGATCTCTCTGGTAGGGGCGTTCGCCGCGGCGAACGCCCCTACGCACGTTAGAAGGACGCCGCCTCGGAAAGGCGGCGCAAATTTCAATGGCCTCCACAACTAAAACCGATTACTACGAATTGCTGGGTGTGCCGCGCAAAGCTCCGGTGAAGGACATCCGCGCAGCCTACCGCAAGCTCGCGCGCAAATATCACCCCGACCTGAATCCCGGCGACAAATCCGCCGAAGAAAAATTCAAGCAGATCCAGGAAGCCTACGAAGTTCTTTCAGACACCAAGAAGCGCCAGATGTACGACCAGTTCGGGTTCAACGTGCCGGGCCAGGGCGGAATGCCCCCTCAGGGCGGCTATGGCGGCGTTTCTCCCGAAGATATTCATTTCGATTTCGGCGGCTTCGATTTTGGCGGCGGGGCCGGACAAGGCTCCCCCGGAGGCGGTGCGAGTTTCCGCGACCTCTTCAGCCAGTTTTTCCGCGGGGCCACTGCCGCATCCGCAGGACACGAGCACGAGCCCGGCACCGACCTCGAATATCAGATCGACATCACATTCGCCGAAGCCATGCGCGGCACGGTGAAAAAACTGAGTTTCACGCGACTCGATACTTGCAGCGTCTGCCACGGCGAGGGCGTCGCGCCGGGCGATGAAAAGGTCTGCCCCACGTGCAACGGCACCGGACAGACGACCCAGGTGAGCGGCAAGATGCGATTTCAGGTCACCTGCGCCCGCTGCGGCGGCACCGGGCGCCAGCGTACCGTCTGCCGCAATTGCGGGGGCGAAGGCCGCGTCCAGAAAATGGAAACGCTCGACGTGCGCATTCCGCCGGGCGCCTATACCGGCTCGCGTGTCCGAGTCGCCGGCCGCGGCAATGCGGGAATCGGCGGCGGACCTCCGGGCGATCTCTATATCGTCACAAAAGTGGCGCCGCATCCGTTCTTCGATCGCCGCGGAGACGATCTCTACACGGTCGTGCCGATCACCGTCAGCGAGGCGTCGCTCGGCGCAAAAGTCGAAGTGCCCACGATCGACGGCCGCGCGCAAGTGCGCATTCCTCCGGCGACGAACAGCGGCAAGAAGCTTCGCCTGCGCGAAAAAGGCGCGCCTTCGGCCAGGCAGGCCGGCAAGCGCGGGGACCAGATCGTGGAAGTACAGATCGTAGTACCCAAGCCGGAAGACGAGCGTATTCGAAATTTGATGAAGGAGCTCGACAAGCTCGACCCAGAAAATCCGCGTGGGGATATTTTCGCCCGTGCGGCGGTCTGAGCGGTCGATCGAGGCAATCATGGCAACACGAACGAAAAACAGGGCGAAGGCCGGATACATGATCAGCGCCGTCGCCGAGCTGTATCAGCTCCACCCGCAGACGCTGCGGCTCTATGAGCGCGTCGGCCTGTTGAAGCCTTCGCGTTCGCAGGGCAACACACGGCTCTATACGGATTCCGATCTTGAGCGCCTGGAAGTGATTCTCAATTTGACGCGTGAGCTCGGCGTGAACCTCGCCGGCATCGAGATCATTTTAAACATGCGCGACAAAATGGGGGAAATGCAGGCGCAAATGGAAGCATTCATCAAGTTCGTGCGCAGCGAAGTGACGCGCGACTTCATGGCCGGCAACGAACGGCCTGCACGCAATTCCAATGCAATCGTGCGCGCGGCACCGCGCCACGCGATTCGCGTCGAAAAGTAACCGCTGATCCCACAACCGCGAGGCGTTTTATCTAGCGCCAGGCTTGGCGATGTGCCCGGTCGAAAACGCCTGGGGGGTTTTTAGCTCCGAAGTTCGTCGCTTTCCACAGCAGTTAGAATTTGCACAGCACACGTGCGCTTGCGCCGCGCGTTCCGCCCGCATATTCTTCCTTCATGGCGCGAGCGGATTGTCCCATTTGCCAGGGCAGCGGCTGGAAAGTCGTGGAGCGCACCACCGAGGGTGCGCGGGCGGTTGCATCGGACCGTCCGGGCGCATCGGCCGGCGCGCCGAAAACGGTCTGGGCGATCCCGTGCGACTGCACTACGGATGATCGCGCCGGGCGTACGCTCGGCCGAGCGCGCGTCCCAGAACGCTATCGCCACTGCGATTTCGAGAGCTACGAGGCGGACAACGACATCGAAAACGTCTCGCGCGAACAGCAGGCGGCCTGGAATCGCAGCCTGGCGCAAGCGAAGCTCGTGGTCCAGAAATTTGCCGCTGAATTTCCGGTTGGCAATGAGCATGGGCTACTGCTGATGGGCCCATGCGGCGTAGGCAAGACACACCTCGCCGTGGCGGCGCTGAAAGAAATCGTGCTGCGCGGCCACAGCGGCCTCTTTTACGATTACCGCGAGCTGCTGAAGGAAATCCAAGACAGCTACAATCCCGAAAATCAGGCCACGGAAATGACCGTCCTCGAGCCGGTGCTCCAGGCGGAAATTCTGGTGCTCGACGACGTCGGGTCGAGCAAGCCTTCACTCTGGGCACTTGAAACCGTGGGTCACGTTCTCAATACGCGTTATAACGAGAAGCGCGTGACGCTGCTGACGACGAATTACCTCGACGCGGAGCCGGGCGCAAACGGCGCGGCGCCGCCAGCCAGCTCGCGGGTGATCGGCATGCGCGCTCCGGCGATCGAGGATTCTCTCACCGAGCGCGTCGGCAAGCGCATCCGTTCCCGCCTCTACGAAATGTGCCGCACCATCGAAATTACCGCCCCCGATTACCGCAAAGAAATCCGCAACATGAGCCGCGGCCGCGCATAACCGGTAGGGATGAATGGTAGTCAATTTTCGCTTGACAGCAGATGATCTTTACCAAGGTCAGCGACGGGCTTTGCAAAAAACGAAATTTCTTGGGTGGCCGCGGCTTCCGCGCTCATTCCCAAGGGTCTTTGCCCTGGTTTTCATCGGCATCGGGGTCTTCCTTCTTACGACGCGTGATGCGAACGACAATCGCGGGGCGGCAATTGCAGCGATTGGTCTGGGCCTGTTCTTTCTTTTTTTTGATCTTTTCCTGTGGAGAATCCTCGCCACACGGTATTTCAAAAGGAATCCAAGTCTTCAAAAAGAGTATCGCGGTCAATTGGATGAGGACGGCGTCAAATACTGGGCGCAGGACATGCATTCGAAATCGGGGTGGTCAACCTTTGTCCGTTGGCAGGAGTCAAAGGACCTGATTCTGTTATATCCCGCCACAGGCATTTTCAACATGTTGCCCAAGCGCTCATTTTCGCCAACCGAGGTCGATCCACTGCGCGAGCTCGTGGCACGCAAGATTGGAAAAGTATAACCACGGGCCGGCTTTCGCCTCTATCTGCAGACGACATACGACCGTAACCGCTTATATCCGTACCGACTATGCGATTTGATTCCCTTCGACCACAAGACTATGCTTGGCCTGTACGTTCTCCGACCTCCACGGCCTACGGGAGAGACATCCTATGGCCTTCGAGGCGATTCCCTTGTGGTTTTAGGGACGAGGGTCCGGGCGGAAACACCCTGGCCTCCCGTGTTTGGAAAGGGGAAATACGCCGCGCAAACCAATGCGCCGGTGTCTTTATCGCCCGAATCCGAACGCGGATTTGGGCTTTTTTAATTTGCGCCCGTGCCGCTAACCGACAAATTCGGCCGACAGATCCACGACCTGCGGATCTCCGTCACTGACCGCTGCAATTTCCGCTGCGTCTATTGCCGCTCGGCGAATCCGGAAACGCACCTGCCGTCCGACGAGCTGCTCACCTGGGACGAATATGAGCGCCTCGCGCGAATCCTGGTGAGCATGGGCATCCGCAAGGTGCGCGTCACGGGCGGCGAGCCGCTGGTGCGGCCCGGCGTCGAGGACTTCATCGCGCGGCTGAAAGGGCTGGGCGTCCGGGATGTGTCCATTACCACGAACGGCCAGATGCTCGCCGACCGCTGCGACCGTCTCGTGGCCGTGGGCCTTGACCGCATCAACATCAGCCTCGACTCGCTCGATCGGGAAAAATTCGAGCGCATCACCCGAACGAAAACCTTCGATCAGGTGATCGCCGGGATCGACGCCGCCCAGGCGTCTCGGCTGCGACCCGTGAAAGTGAACGCCGTGCTGGTGCGCGGATTAAACGACGGCGAGGTCGAGGACTTCGCCGCCTTCGCGCGCGAGCGCAACCTGATCATGCGCTTCATCGAATTCATGCCGCTGGACGCAGACCACGAGTGGGCCCGAGACAAAGTAGTTACGGGCGCGGAAGTCTATTCGCGCATCGCGGCGAAATGGCCGCTTGTCCCGATCGTTCACGAGCGCAGCGAAACCGCCCGCAAATATCGCTTTGCCGACGGCCGCGGTGAAATCGGACTCATTAATCCGGTGTCGCAGCCCTTCTGCGGAGCGTGCTCGCGGCTGCGTATGACCGCCGACGGCAAATTGCGCACCTGCCTCTTCAGCAAGGAAGACCACGACCTGCGTCACCTGCTGCGCGACGGCGCCACCGACCGCGAAATCGGCGACGAGATCCTCGCCATCGTCTCGCAAAAAGAAAAGGGACACCGCATCAACGAGCCGGGATTCGTCCCTCCATCCCGGACGATGGTTTCGATCGGCGGGTGACATTCCCGCACGAAGCTGTCAGAATTCCTCCGTGGCCGACGAAGAGCCCAGAATCTTTTCCCTCCGCGACGCCGAACGCCTGCGCGTGGAGATCGAGCCGATCCTGATCGACGCCATCGAGGCGCGCCGCAAGCTGAACGAAATCGACGAGGAACTCGGCAAGTTGGCCGAGCGCGCCCAGCAGTCCGGCGGTTTGATGATCGCGCACGAGAAAGCCGCCCGGCAGCGCCTCGAACACAATCGGCTGGCGGGCGCGATTCAGACAGCGCTTGAGAAAATCCACGCCACCGGCTGCGTGGTGAAGGATCTTGAAGTCGGTCTGCTGGATTTCCCCGCACGCATCAACGGCGAGGCCGTCTATTTGTGCTGGCGGCTGGGCGAAGACCGCATCCGCTTCTATCACTCGCAGGACGAAGGCTTCGCGGGACGCAAGCCGATCGATCCGCGCGATTCGGGTTATCGCAATCCCATTCAGTAACGGGCGGCCGATGGACGGCCTGCGCCTTCCGAGCGCGGCTTACAAAAATGCGCCGGCCGCGTCCAAGCCATGCAATGATTCCGGTTCAAATTCAGACGGCTTTTCCAATCAGGGGGCGGTATCCGTGAGTAGAGAGCGCAGAACATTTTCAGCGGTGTGTATTCTTGCTTTGAGCGTCGCGAGCATTGGCCGGCCGTCGTGGGCCGGGCCGCAGGCCCCCACCGCTCCGGCGCCCTCCGCAAAACCCGATCAGGACTGGATCGCGCGCAGCAACGGATACACGGAACTGCTGCTCGACGTCACCAAGAAACATTCGCCCGAAACGGCCTCCGCCGAAGGGCTCGCGCAGTACGACGAACAAATCTCGCAGCCGACCAAGCAAGATGAAGACGCGGCGATCGCCGAAACGAAAGAGGTCCAGGCCAAGCTGACCCGCGCCCTCGAGACCGAGCCCGACAAGCGCGTGCGGCAGGATCTTTCGATTTTGCTCCACTCCATCTCACTTTCGTTGAGGAGCTACGCCTTCAACGATTCGCGCGAAGTCCCGTACGAAAACGCGAGTGAGGACGTTTTTCAGGGATTGCGCCGGCTGCTGGACGATCAGGTGGCGCCCGAACGCCGCCACGCCGCTCTGATACGCCTGCGAAAATACGCCGGCGTCGAGCCGGGATACAAGCCGCTCACGGAAATCCTGAAACAGCGCGACGCCGAGCAGATCACCAAGCCGAACATGATTTATCCCGCGAAGGTTGACATCGAAACACAGCTTTCGCGAAACAAGAATTTCGTCGACGGGATTCCGCCGCTCTTCAAGCAGTACGGCATCCCAGGATGGGAAGAGCCGTACGCGAAACTGAAAACCGAGCTCGAAGACTACGATGCCTGGGTCAAATCGGATTTGCTGCCGAAATCGCGCACGGACTTCCGCCTGCCACCGGAGGAATACGCACTCGATCTTGAAAACTACGGCATCGACATCCCGATCGCGCGGCTCGAAGAAGAAGCCCATCACGAGTTCAAGGTCTATCAGGCCGAAATGCAGGTGATCGCAGGCAGAGTGGCAGCCGAGCACGGATGGAAGGACACCGACTACCGCAGCGTTTGCCGGCGGCTGAAGCAGAACCAGGTTTCTGGCGACGCAGTGCTGCCTTCTTACAAGAAGCGTCTGGCCGAAATCGAGCAGATCATCACCAAGCGACAGCTCGTAACCCTGCCGGACCGCCCCGCGCGAATCCGCCTGGCGACCGCGGCGGAAAGCTCCTCGCAGCCCGCCCCGCATATGGTGCCTCCGCCACTGCTGAACAATCACGGCGAGCAGGGCGAATTCGTGCTGCCGCTGAATTTGCCTCCGACCGAGGGCGAAAAGAAAGAGGAGAAGTACGACGACTTCTCCTACGACGCGGTGACCTGGACGATTATCTCGCACGAAGTCCGGCCGGGCCACGAGCTGCAGTTCGATTCGATGGTCGAGCACGGCGTCTCGCTGGCCCGCGCGCTCTATGCGTTCAATAGCACCAACGTCGAGGGCTGGGGACTCTACGCCGAGTACATCATGAAGCCCTACATGCCGCTCGACGGGCAGTTGATCTCACTCCAGATGCGCTTGCAACGCGCCGCCCGCGCGTTCCTCGATCCCGAACTTCAGTCCGGAAAGATCAAGCCCGAAGATGCCATGCGGGTGCTGACCGACGACGTGAATTTGAGCATTCCGTTTGCGAAGTCCGAAGTCGAACGCTACACCTTCCGCTCGCCCGGCCAGGCCAATTCGTATTTTTACGGCTACACGCGGCTATTGCAGCTGCGCCAGGACACCGAAAAGGCGCTCGGCTCGAAATTCGATCAGAAGAAATTCCACGATTTCATCCTCTCTCAGGGGTTGCTGCCCCCGGCGCTGATGCGCCGCGCCGTCTTCGAGGATTTTATCCCCACGCAGAAGGCGAATTAACAGCCGCTCTCGTCGCAGCGCGCGACAAGTTCCATCAGGGCAGCCGCTCCTCGTTATAGAGCCTGCGCGTATGCTTGCTCGACGCGGCGATCGCCATCCCGAACATCGCCGCCGTCGCGATCGCCCCACCGACATCGAGTAGAAAGAATTCGCGTCCGAACAATTCGAACCGCGGGAAGAACATCAGCGCCACATTTCCAGCCATCATCAGGATCCGTATTTCCGTCGGCCCGAAGTACACATGCGCGAGCTGAAAATCCGCCAGGGTGTAAGCGGATAAATACGACTGAATCGAAAGCGCCAGAAATGCCGTCAACAGCGCCGCCGAAATCTCCCAGTGCAAAATCATGCGCCCAATAATGGCAGGCTTCAGTCCTAGCTCCCGCTACGGCATTGGCCGCAGGCTCACGTTCGCAATCTTGCCGTCGGGCATCACCGCAATGTGGCACTCTATCGAACCGTGCTCAAAGTCGGCGGCGTAGATGTCCGCGCCCTGCGGGTCCACCCCCCTAAACTTCAGCGCATTCAGCGTCCCGAGCGCCTGAAACTCGCGCTGCAAAACAGTCAACTCCTCCTTCGTCACCGCCGCCAGTTCCGGACTCATCCGGTCGTAATCGGGCTTGCCGCTCGCCAGCTCGGTCAAGTCCCTGCGCAGTGCGTCCTCGCTTCCCGGCGTTGCGGTTTTCTGCTGCATCTTCGCATTTTGCGCGTCGATCATCTGCTTCGCCGTCACCTCGTCCAAGCGCGCCATGGCGATATCCCGGCCTGCCTGATGCAGTACAAGTCCGGTGACTTTTCCCGTCGCATCTCTCTCGAACGAAACCTCTGCATCCACGATCTTGGCGAAGAACTTGTCCTGCGCTTCGGGAAAGATTTCGATGGGCGTCCGCCCGGGCGGCTGCGAATACAGGTGTCCGCCGTCGCGAAACACATTCACCACCATTCCTTCCATGAACAAATAATGCCCCGCGTATGCGTCAAACTGTAGGGGATCCATCGGCACTGCCGTCCGTGCCGGCGCCAGCGACTTCGGCAAGGTTACGTGATCGACAATCAGCATTTCCGCTGGAGCGGTCGCGGGCTGCAGCGATAGACCAAGCTGCGATTGCAACGCGCTCGCCAACACGTCCGGACTGGGGCCGCCCGGATTTCCGGCGGCCGGCGGAGTGGCGTTCACCTTCCAATCCAAGTTGAAGTCGTATGTCTGCTTCAGACCGGTCTGATCGAGGATAGGATGCCCGAGCCGCTGTGACAGCGCCTCCACGAAGTCATCCATTCGTAGCGCGCCGCCGCCGATCGAAGTCGGGCCCAGGGTAATGCCCGGTCCGGGCTCTGCCGGCGAAGCGGCCTTCATCAGGACGTTGGCCCCTCCGGCGCTGAGCACGTACACCGAAACCGACTGCGTTGCGTGATGGACCTGAAGTTGAAACTGTTCCTCCAGCATTGTGCGAACCATGGCCCGCGCCGCGTCGATGGCCGTGTAATTCGCTTCAGTAAAAGCGCCCGGCGCAGTGGCGTCAACGCTGTACTTTGCGTCGAGCGCAGCGGGGCCCGAAATCAAAGAGCCTTGCACGTCGTAACCCCAGGCAATGAGTTCTCGAAGCGTGTATCCGCTGGCGTTAAAGCGGCCCGGGCCCACACCGATCATCATGTTCAGCAAGCTCGGCTCGTCCGCCCGAATCGTCACGCTCTGAAAAGTCGCGCCGTGGGCTCCCTGCGTCTGCGCGAGTGTCCCCGTCGGAATCGCGAACAACGACGCGATCGCGATCGGCGCCAGAACCGTCGCTGTAGCGGCGGCCGCCAACAGCGTCTTCTTTGCGAGATTCAATTTGTGCGTGATCCGGGGCGTCATGATCCATTCGATCCTCTTCTTCAGGTCCGCGCCGGCCACGCCCGCCGCCGAAGCCAGCGGCGATTCCACGTAAAACTTGCAAACGGTCAAAAGCGCCTCGGCGTAACCCTCCCGGTCGCCGCTCTGTGCCAGCACGGCTTCATCGCATGCTGCTTCGCGCTCTACGATCATTTGCCGCCCGATCCACCACACCAGCGGGTGAAACCAGAAAACCGCTTCGACCAGCATGTGGATCGCGGCCGTCAGGTTGTCGCTCCTGCGCACGTGGCACATTTCGTGCGCCAGAATCATCTTCATCTGGGAAGGCGTCAGCCGTTCACAAATTCCCTCCGGTAGCAGCAACACCGGCCGGAACAGGCCGACTACTCCCGGTTCGATCGGCGTCGCCGACGATCTCGCCGGAATCGCCACATTCAGTTCCACTGGCGGCGCCTTTCTCACTTCCGCGCGCAGGCGCAGCCATTGCACCATCCACCGCGCGCCAATCGCGATCGTCCCACAGGCCCACACGCCTAGGACGACGAGCAGCCAATTGACGCCCGGGCCGTGCACGGCGCTTATCGGAGCCACGGGCGCGCCTGCGGGCAGGGCGCCGACGCCCGCTGCAGACACGGAAAAAGGCCGCGCGAAATCTCCCAGCGCCAGCGGTATCGTCGCCGGCGCGGACCTCCAGCTAAGGTGCCTGCCAAAGTCGCTCAACAGCGAAAACGGAATCAGAAACTTGCACGACGCGGCGAACCACAGCCCGTAACGCGTGTGCGCCCCATTGCTGCGAAACAACAACGTCAGGAGCCCAACTGCCACCGCGAGAACCGTCGATTGCCACAGATGGTTCAGCAGTTCGTGCGTCATGTTTACTTCTCCTTGACGGATCGAGCGTCGCCGCTGATCACGGTTCTTCAATCACAAGCTAGGGGGCGGATTCACTTCTCCTTCTTGGATAGTTTGCGAAGAATCTTCTCCGCCTCGTGCACATCTTCCAGCGTCAGCTTTCCGGTTTCGATCAAATGCGCCATCACGGGCTGCGCCTGACCGCCGAAAATTCCCAGAAAATCATCGATCAGCTTGCTCTGTGCCGCGTTGCGCGAAATCACCGCTTCGAAAATATGCGCGTTGCTGATTTTCTTCGCTCGCCGCACGGCCTTCTTCGCTTCCAAGCGATAGACAATCGTCTGCACCGTCGTATACGCGGGACGGCCGCGATCCGGAAACGACTCCTGAATTTCGCGAATCGATAGCGGACCGCGCACCCACAGCGCCTGCATGATTTGCAAATCGAGCTTGCTCAGTTTTGGTAGTGACATGGCCTCTTGTCCTACTACAACTGTATGTAAGACTACGATAATGCCGTAAGAGTTGCAAGCGCATTTTTCGGACTCGCGAGGATCTAACTTCCCCCCCTCCGCCACGTGCCCCGGTTTTTGCAGGACAGCAATTGCCCCCGTCCTTCGCAATCCGTTTTCCGCGCTTTCATTTCGCCCTGATCCTGCTAACGTGGACGTGCAGCCGTACGCGGAATGAATGTGAAGTGCGAACGAAAAACTCGAACTGCACATCCGCAAAAGCATTGCGGGTCGTCCGTTTACGGGCGAGAAAAGCACGATCCAGGAAGCTGGGCTTCAGCCCCTGAAGCTCCCGGCGGCGCTGGACGAGAACCAGAAAAAAGTCCACAGGCGCAGGTCGGGGCCAGCCCGCGCGTCAGTTGGCGATCAGCCGTCGGCAACCACCAATCGCGCTATGCGAACTGTCACACCATGCAAGGTCGTTTTCAGTCTATCTCACTGAAAACAAACGTTCGGCACCCTCGCGAAGTGACACGCGACTTCGGAGTTCCGCACCATGTCTGACGTCCCTGAAAACCGCCTTAAGAATTCCGCCAGCCCCTACCTGCGTTCCGCCGCGCACCAGCCCATCGACTGGAACGAATGGGGCGAGGAAGCGTTCGCGAAAGCTCGTGCGGAGGAAAAACCTGTCCTGCTTGATATCGGCGCCGTCTGGTGTCACTGGTGCCACGTCATCGACCGCGAGAGCTACGAGAATCCCGAAATCGCGGCGATGATCAACAAGCTCTACATCCCGGTCAAAGTCGACCGCGACGAGCGCCCCGACGTCGACGCGCGCTACCAGTCCGCCGTCAGCGCGCTTTCCGGACAGGGCGGCTGGCCGCTGACCGCATTCCTCACTCCGGACGGCAAACCGTTTTTCGGCGGCACCTACTTCCCGCCCGACGACGCCGGCGGCAGGCCTGGTTTCAAGCGCATTCTGCTCGCGATCGCCGACGCTTTCAAATCGCGGCGCGCAGACGTGGATCAATCGGCCGACGCCCTCGCCGAAGCCGTCGCCAAGTCAGAAGTCTTTCACGGTGCGCGAGGAGTGTTCGACGCGCGCGTGATCGATTCGGTGATCGATTCCGCGCACCAGCAATTTGATCCTACCCACGGCGGCTTCGGGCATCAGCCAAAATTTCCGCACGCCGGCACGGTCGATCTGCTGCTCGAGCGTTACCAATCCACGCGCACCCCCGAGCTGCTGCAGATGGCCGAGCGTACGCTCGAAGGCATGGCCCTGGGAGGGGTCTACGACCAGATTGCCGGCGGCTTCCACCGCTACTCGGTGGACGAGCGCTGGTGCGTCCCGCATTTTGAAAAAATGACCTACGACAATTCCGAGCTTCTGCGGAATTACCTCCACGGGTACCAAGTAACGGGCAAACCGCTCTTCCGCGAAACAGCCGAGGGCATTATCGCCTGGGTCGGCGAAGTCCTCTCCGATCCCGCGCGCGGCGGATTTTATGCCAGCCAGGACGCGGACCAGACGCTCGACGATGATGGTGACTATTTCACCTGGACGCAGCAAGAGGCCCGCGCCGTCCTCGCGCCGGAGGAATCCCGCGTAGCCGAAGCGTATTACGACATCGACCCGCGGGGCGAGATGCACCACAACGCCGAAAAAAACGTCCTCTGGATCGGGTCGAACATCGAAGCGCTCGCGAAAAAGCTGGGCATGGACGAAGCGAACGCGCGCATTTTGCTCGCCCGCGCGAAGGGCAAAATGCTAGCGGCGCGCCGCGAACGCCGTCCCATTCCCGCGATCGACGAAACGCTTTACGTCGGCTGGAATTCGATGTTCGTTTCGGCGTATCTCGATGCGGCGCACGTCCTCGATCGTGCCGATTGCCGCGAATTCGCGCTGAAGACGCTTGACCGTATCCTCGCCGAGGCCTGGGATCCATCAAAAGGATTTCTACACCGCGTGGGCGGCCCGCGTCTCGAAGGCTCACTCGACGATCACGTCTTCGCCGTCGCCGCGCTGCTCGACGCATACGAGAGCACGCTCGAGCGCCGCTATTTCAAAATTGCCGAACGCGCCATGCTATTGGCCATCGAGCGGTTCGGCGATCCGGAAGGCGGCGGGTTCTTCGATCGCGCGAAAGACGCCGCGCCGATGGGCGGCCTCGATGTCCGCCGCAAGCCGCTGCAGGATTCGCCCACGCCGGGCGGAAATTCAGTCGCCGCGATCGTCCTCGACCGCCTGCACGGATTCACCGGCGAGCGCCTCTACCGCGAATGGGCCGAAAAAACTCTTGAGGCGTTCGTCGGCCTGATCCCGCAATACGGACTTTTCGCCTCAACCTACGCGCTCGGCGCGCTGCTCCACTCGCGCCATTCGATCCAGGTCGTCATTACCGGCGCAACCGGCGACGCCCAAGCCGCCGCGCTCGAAAAATCCGCTCGCTCCGTTTATCGCTACGGAAAAGCCGTCCTGCGCGTCACGCCCGAAACCCTCTCTGGCGCCGGATTGCCCGCCGCCCTCCGCGAAACAATCCCGCAAATCGATGTTGGGAATCCGCAAGCTTACGTTTGCATCGAAACCACCTGCTTCCCTCCGGTTTCCGACCAGGATAAATTGGCCGGGCTTCTCAGGGACGCAGATGTCGACGCTCGCGGTGCGGCAAGTTAATCGCTCGGAAAGTTCCGCGAGCCTCGATGGCAATCTAGCTAAGTGCAGCTCCAGGACGTATTTCCCTTGACATGCATACATATGGGTAGTAAAAGCGCGCCTATGAGACGTGCCGGGGGGCCCGTCAACCCGCAATACCAGAGATCCCGACAATCGAACCGGAGGCCATATATGTTCAAGGGCCCTAAAGTGATTGAGTTCGCTTTTATTTGCGTTCTGGGCGGAGCATTGCTTTTGGCAGTCGGCGCGAAGCGCCTCGAAGCGCAAGCCATTACGGGAACTATTTCCGGCACGGTGACGGATGCCAGCGGAGCGATAATCGCCGGCGCCAACATCGCAGTCAAAAATACGGCAACGGGAGTAACGCAAACCACGGTGTCCAACGATCAGGGCCGATACAACCTGCCCGATCTGAATGTAAGCACGTACGACGTGCAGGCCTCCAAGCAAGGATTCGAGACGGTGATCCATAAAGGTGTCGCCATCACGGTTGGCAGCGAACTCGTCGTCGATCTATCTCTACCAGTAGGACAGAGCCAGCAAACCGTCACGGTGGAATCCACGGTTTCGCAGGTGGAAACGGAATCTACCGCCCTTTCCTCTCTGGTGAATGGCGAGCAGATGCGCGACCTGCCGCTGAACGGCCGCAACTTTGAGCAACTGATAAACTTGGCGCCCGGCGTCACGCCGGCTCCTCCTGCACCGGGCGGATCTCTGTATGGCAACGGAGACAACTTTTCGATCGCGGGAGCCAGAACCGAAGGAGAGCAGTTCCTGTTGGACTACACGGACGTGTCCGATTTCTGGAATCACCAGGCTGGCTCGGGCGCCCTGGGCACCTCGCTCGGAATTGAAGCGATTCAGGAGTTCTCGGTACTCACGAACACGTATAGCGCGCAATTCGGCGGCAACGGCTCGGTGGTCAACGCGGTTTCCAGGTCTGGAACGAATGAGTTCCACGGCTCTGCCTACGAATTCTTGCGCAACTCGGCTCTAGATTCGCGGAGCTATTATGATTTCTTCCCCACCGCGGCGGGTCAGGAACCGGACAAGCCGGAGTTCCGTAGGAACCAGTTCGGCGGCAGCGTGGGCGGCCCGATCAAGAAAGACAAGTTGTTCTTCTTCGCGAATTATGAAGGTCTGCGACAATCGCTCGGGCAATCGACCCCAAACGTGGCCGTTCCGGAACCATATGTAAATAACGGATGGTTACCGAGTAGTGTCGTCGCCGCCGCAGGGCCGTTCCCCGCAAGTTGCACGGGGGGCATTCCGCCCACGCCCGCTCCAACAACGGGAGGCCCGTACACCTACATACCCTTTGGCTGTGGCTCCACGCAGCCGGCCGCCGCCGCGACGATAGCGGGTTTGTTGGGCCTGTATACACCTTTCCAGACCGGCGCCGCGGCGGCGGCGGATCAGGGCGGCTATTTCCTCACCACTACCACTGGCAGCCTCGTGCAGAATGAAAACTATGTTCTAGGGCGCGTCGATTACACGCTTTCCCCAAGCGATACCCTGTTTGGACGGTATGTTTCCGACCGCGCAAACAGCGTTGTACCGTTTCCAACATTCGGATCCACTTTGCCTTCCTGGCCGGAACTGGACACAACCAGAAACCAATACTTCACTCTCGAGGAGAAGCATTTATTTTCCGCCAACGTCGTAAACGAGGCCCGATTCACTTTCGTCCGGACCAACGAGCGATCGGTCTCGGAGCCGGGAATCAGCGGGTCGAGTGACCCCTTGGGCCTCTTTCCGGGCCGCCAATTTGCCCAGGATGCTCTCATAGTCCCGCTCCCCTTCGCTGGAGTGGGCGCCGGCATATTGGCCCCCGACGAGCTCGTTCAGAATAAGTTCGGCGCCGGAGATGATGTCGCCTGGACCCGCGGGGCGCATACCATTACATTTGGCGCGGACATTGCCAGGGTCCAGTCCAATATCGACGCCCCCTTCGAATGGGGCGGATTTTACCTCTTCTTCACCGCTCCCAGCGTCTTGGAAGGCACTCCGTTCGAGTCGTATGGTGCCTATCCTAGCCCGTTTACGGCCGATCCCAATCGCTACTTCCGGGAAATTGACGTCACTCCGTACATCAACGACAGTTGGAAGATCAGCCCGCGTCTGACTCTGAATCTTGGCGTCCGCTACGAGTACGGCAGCAATCCGTCGGGCTGGCCGCTCTATGCCATTACGGATCCGCCGTTTGGTGACGGGGCATTCACTCTGGAACATCACGTGTTTGCCACCAGCCCCAACAGGAAGAATATTGATCCGCGTGTCGGCGTGGCTTGGGATGTTTTCGGAGACCATAAGACCTCCCTCCGCGCGGGCTATGGAATCTTCCATGATCCCATTGCTCCTCGTACCTACGCTTCCGCATACTATTTTTCGGCTCCCTACATTTTCACTCTTCAATTTAGCCCCGGCTTCCCAAACATGTTTCCCGCGTCCTATCCCGCTCCGAATCCGCCGACGGTACCTCCGACCGGGTGCCCCGCCATAGCGGCAAACTGCACGCAGGTTGACGACGGGGTTCCTTTCAACATAACGAATGCACCCTATCAGCAACAATATAACCTGAACATCCAGCACGATCTCGGCAAGGGCACGATCCTGACCGTAGGTTACGTCGGCTCCGAAGGCTCCCACCTGATGATTCAACGGAACGTGAATCCGTCGCTGACGAGTACGGCGGTCACGGTGGGCGCCGGCGGAGTTGTTAACGCTTCAGGTTCACCTTGCACCCCGACGCCCGCTAACCTGTCGAGCTGCTTTTTCGGTGGCCTTGTTCCTTTTGTGGGCGTCGAGCCGATTACGCAGCGCGTTAACGACAACTATGGTTACGTTAATGAGGGTCTTCCGGCCGGGCATTCCAGCTACAATTCGCTTCAGGTGAACGTGGTCCGCCACGCGGCCAGAGGCGTCACCATGCAGGCTTCCTACACCTATTCGCACTGCATTGACGATGGTTCTGCAGCGTATGGACCCGAGGGGGAGAACGCTCAGGGCCAGCTCGATCCCTACTACCCCGCCCTTGACCGCGGCAATTGCAACTTCGACCTGCGTCACAATTTCGTGGCCAACGTCGTATATTTGTTGCCTTTCCATGGAAATAGGCTTGTCGAAGGATGGCAAGTCAGCGGGATTTTCACTGCTCAGAGTGGATCTCCATTCACGGTGACCGACGGGTTCGATCAAGCCGGCATAGACTCCAACGCCGCGATCCCGCGTCCCAATGTTGTCCCAGGCTGCGATCCGTATATCAGGAAGAGGGAGCTCAATCCTGCTGCCGGACTCGTCGAGCCGCTATGGTTTAATCCGGCGTGCTATTCGCTCGAACCGGCGGGCACACTCGGCAACCTGAAGAGAAACACGCTCGTAGGTCCGCGTCTGATCAATTTGGACTTCGCGCTGCTGAAGGATACCAAGATCACGGAAACGGTCGGACTTCAGTTCCGCGCTGAGTTCTTCAACATAGCAAATCGCACCGATTTCGTTGGTCCGAATGCGGCGCTCTTCAGCGGGTCCGACGGGGCCGGCGGCGGTACTCCCGATGCCTCACCGCCCGGCTTCATCGGTGGCACGGTTCCAAACAGCCAGCGCGAGATTCAGTTTGCGCTGAAGCTGACGTTCTAAGCGAGTATTAGGAACAAGTCTCGATGGGCCCGGAGCGACGCGCTTGCGTTGTCTTCGGGCCTTCTCCGTGCTCTCCGCGTTTAGTGTAATCCTTAGTCTTGGGCAGAATTGAACGACAACATCGCGTTCGCTTGAACGGCTGATTGGCCCAAACCATTTGACGGGCGGCGGAGCCGATGCGATAATTTCTCGCCTTAGTTTTGCCGCTCGCGCGCGTGGTGCGGCGGCGAAAAGCACGCCGGGATTCGAAAAAACAACCAGGAGATTGACCGCAGTACCTTTCCGCCACGATGGAAATCGTCCACCAGCTCGAAAAACTGTTTCTCGGTGCTGTGCCGACGGTTATCGTCGTTCTCCTCTTCTACTTTTTCATGCGCTGGGCGTTTTTCGGCCCGATCATGAGGGCGATGGCAGAGCGCAGCGCGAAAATCGAAGGCGCCCGCGCGGAAGCTGCGGCCGCCGAAGCTGGAGCGAAGCAGGAACTCGATACCTACCACGAAGCGCTGCGCAAAGCGCGGGTAGAAATCTACGCCGAGCAGGAAGCGGCGCGCCAGGAAGCTCTCGATGGCCGCGCCAGACTGCTGAAAACGATGCGGGCGCACGCCCAGGACGACGTGAACGCCGCAAAAAAGCGTATCGCCGCGGAGCTGGAAGCAGCGCGAGCGGAAGTCGAGCGCTCCACGCCGGAACTCGCGGGCCAGATCGTGCAAGCCATTCTGCGCAGACCCACTGGAGACGCTGGACGAGGCGCGGCGAGATGATTCGCTCCGCCCGAAACCTGATGAGCTCGACAGCGCGGTTCGCAGTCGCTTTCTTTCTGTTCGCCGCTCCCGTGCTGGCGCAGGAAGCAGTCAAGCCCAAGCTCGAGGATTCGCCGACCGGTCAGGTTTTCCGCTGGATCAACTTCGTTCTCGTTGTGGTCATACTTCTTTATCTCTTCAGGAGTGCGCCGGCCTATTTCCGCAGCCACGCCGAGGAAATCTCTCAGAAGATCGCCGAAGGCGCGCGGGCCCGCGAGGCTGCCGAAAAGCGGCGTGCCGAGGCGCAAGCCAAGCTGGCAACGATCGACACCGAAGTTGCGAAGATTCGCGACGAGGCCCGGAGAGCGGCGGCGCTGGAAGCGGAACGCATCAAGGGTCTGGCGAGGGCCGAAGCCGAAATGATCGAACGCGCCGCGCAGGCGGAAGTCGCCGCCACGGAACACGCCGCGCGGCTGGAATTGAAGACGCTGGCTGCGGGAATGGCCGTCGAGCGCGCCGAAGCGCTGCTGCGGAAAGAATTGCAGCCGAAGGTTGAATCCACTCGCTTCTTCGAATTTGTGACCGTGATGTCATCGCTGGTTGGACAGCGGCAAGCGAAGAGCTAATAGAAAACAGAGGACATCGATTTGAACGGGCCGGTTTCATCACGATACGCCGCGGCGCTGGTGGACGTGGCGCTTGATCAGAACAATGCCGATCGCGTGAAGAGCGATCTCGCGGCGTTCGCCGAAGCGTTCGCGCATTCGGCCGATCTGCGCCACACGCTGGAAAGCCCGTCGGTAGGCCGCGAAGCCAAGCTCCAAGTGATCCAGAAGATCGGCGCGGTGATGGAGCTGGCGCCTTCGGTGCGGAATTTCCTGTGCCTGCTGGTGGATCACCACCGCACGGAGCTGCTGTTCGAGATTCAGGAGATGTTCCGCGTGGACCTGAACGCGCGGCAGAATATCGCCGAGGCAGTGGTGACGTCGGCCCAAGCGCTGGGCGCCGATGAACGCAAGAAGCTGATCGAAATGCTGGAAGGGCAGACGAAAAAGAAAATCGAAGCGCAATTCCACGAGGACGAATCGCTCGTGGGCGGCACCGTCGTGCGCGTAGGTTCGACGGTGTACGACAGTTCGGTGCGCGCGCAACTGGACCGTATGCGCGAACAGCTGGAATCGGAATAGGAGCCACGGATGGCGAATATCAAGGCGGACGAGATCACAAAGATTCTGCGCGAGCAGATTGAGAATTACCAGCAGACGGTCGCAGTCGATGAAGTCGGCTCGGTCATTTCGGTCGGTGACGGCATCGCGCGGGTGCACGGGCTGGATCGCTGCATGTCCGGCGAGATGCTGGAGTTTCCGCACGGCGTTTTCGGGATCGCGCTGAACCTGGAAGAAGATCAGGTCGGAACAGTGCTGCTGGGCGACTACACGCAGATTCGCGAAGGCGACACGGTCAAGCGCACGAACCGCATTATGTCCGTGCCCGTGGGCGAAGCAATGGTCGGACGAGTGGTCGATCCGCTGGGCCAGCCCCTGGACGGCAAGGGTCCCGTGCAAACCGAACATCGCAATCCGCTGGAGCGCATCGCTCCTGGCGTCGTCGATCGCCAGCCGGTGCGCGAACCTGTGCAGACCGGCATCAAGGCCATCGACTCGATGATTCCGATCGGCCGCGGACAGCGCGAGCTGATCATCGGCGACCGCCAGACGGGCAAGACCGCCATCATTCTGGACACGATTCTGAATCAAAAGGGCGGCGACATGATTTGCATCTACTGCGCGATCGGGCAGAAGCGCTCGACCGTCGCGCAGGTGGTGAAGACGCTGACCGACCACGGCGCGATGGACTACAGCATCGTCGTAGCCGCGACGGCCAGCGAACCTGCCACGATGCAGTACATCGCGCCATTCGCCGCGGCCGCGATGGGCGAGTATTTCCGCGACAGCAAGCGTCACGCAGTCTGCTTTTACGACGACCTTTCGAAGCATGCGCAGTCCTATCGCGAAATTTCGCTGCTGCTGCGCCGCCCGCCGGGCCGCGAGGCGTTCCCTGGCGACGTATTCTTCCTGCACTCACGTTTGCTGGAGCGCGCGGCGAAATTGAACGACAAACTCGGCGCAGGCTCGCTGACGGCGCTGCCCGTGATCGAAACCCAAGCGGGCGACGTCTCGGCGTACATTCCGACGAACGTCATCTCCATCACGGACGGTCAGATTTACCTGGAAGCCGACCTTTTCAATGCCGGCATCCGTCCGGCCATCAATGCGGGCATTTCCGTGAGCCGCGTCGGCGGCAACGCGCAGATCAAAGCCATGCGGCAGGTCGCCGGGTCGTTGCGGTTGGACATGGCCCAATACCGCGAGCTGGCCGCCTTCGCGCAATTCGGCTCCGACCAGCTGGATAAAACCACGCAGGCGCAACTGGCGCGCGGTCAACGGTTGATGGAAATCCTGAAGCAGGATCAGTTCCAGCCGCTGCCGGTTGAGAAGCAGGTCCTGCTGATCTTCGCCAGCTCGAACAAGTATCTCGACGACGTCGCAGTTTCCGACTGCCGGCGATTCGAACAGGAGCTGTATCCGTTCGTCGAGGCCAATTACCCGAACGTACTGAAGACGATCCGCGAGAAGAAGGCGCTCGATGACGCAGTTCGTGCCGATATCAAGACGGCGCTCGACGCCTTCAGGGAGCGTTTCGTCAGCTCCGCCAGCTCGGCGGCTGCTGCGGACTAAGACCGGCTGAACAGAATTCATGCCCACACTTCTCGATTATCGGCGACGCATCCGCTCGGTGAAGAGCACGCAGCAGATCACCCGCGCGATGAAGTTCATATCCGCGGCGAAGCTGCGGCGCGCGCAGGAAGGCGTTTTTGCGGCGCGTCCCTACGCCGGTGAGATTTTGCGCGTGATGCGCTCAGCCGCGGCGCGCATGGAATCCGCCGTGCATCCGCTGCTGGAGCGCAGGCCCGAGGAGAAAGTGCTGGTGGTGGTGCTGACCGGCGACCGCAGCCTCGCCGGCGCCTTCAACACCAACGTGATCCGGCGCGCGATCCTGTTCGTGCGCGAGAATTCGTCGAAGAAATTGCAGATGATGGCCATCGGCAAAAAGGGCCGGGACCAACTGCGCAAGCGCGGCTGGACGATCGCGGGCGAATACCTGAACGTATCGAGCAAGGTCGAATTTTCCATTGCGAAGGGAATCGCTGGAAAAATCGCCGATCTGTACGCCTCGCGCGAAGTCGATGCGGTCTACGCCGTCTACAACGAGTTCAAGAACGTGATCGTGCAGAAGTTGACGGTCATGAAGCTGCTGCCGATCGATCCAGCGGTGCTGGATGCCGAACAGGCGAAGACGCCGGGAATGACATCCGACGCCGAGCAGGACGCGAATCTGCCCCACGATCTGGCTGCCAGCGGCAAATCGCAGGTGGTCGATTACATTTACGAAGAGCCGTTGGCGGAAATTTTCAGCGGGCTGGTGCCGCGCTACCTGGAAGCTGAGGTGTACCGAATTCTTCTGGAGTCAGCAGCAGCGGAACACGCCGCCCGGATGACGGCAATGGATTCCGCTACCCGGAACGCGTCGGACTTGATCGATTCATTGACACTGGACATGAACAAGATTCGCCAGGCGGGAATTACCAAAGAGCTTATCGAAATTGTCAGCGGCGCCGCATCGGCGACGTCGTAGCTAGAGGAGACGAAATGGCAGCGCCTACAGGGAAGCTTGGAAAAGTAGTCGAGGTTATCGGGCCCGTGGTGGACGTTCAGTTCGAACAAGGCCACCTGCCGCGGATTCACAACGCGGTGCGGATCACGAGCGAAGGCTTCGATGTCGCCGATCCGATTGACCTTGTCGTCGAAGTGCAACAGCATCTCGGCGAAGGACGTGTCCGCGCGGTGGCGATGAAGCCGAGCGAAGGCCTGGTCCGCGGGATGAAGGCGGAGGATCTTGGCGAGCCGATCTCCGTGCCGGTGGGCCGCGGAACTTTGGGACGTGTGATGAACGTGCTGGGCGAGCCAGTGGATAACCTAGGCCCCGTGAAGACGGACAAGCGTTACCCGATTCACCGACCTGCCCCATCGCTGGAAGATCAGTCGACGAATCTCGAAATGTTCGAGACGGGAATCAAGGTGGTCGACCTGCTCGAGCCCTACCTGAAGGGCGGCAAGATCGGACTGTTCGGCGGCGCGGGCGTGGGCAAGACCGTGCTGATTCAAGAGTTGATCAACAACGTCGCGATGAAGCACGGCGGCGTGTCCGTATTCGCGGGAGTGGGCGAGCGCACGCGTGAAGGAAACGACCTGTGGCTGGAGTTTCAGGAATCGGGCGTCGTGGTTCCCGGGAACTCGGAAAAGTCGCGCTGCGCCTTGATCTACGGGCAGATGACGGAGCCGCCCGGCGCGCGCCTGCGCGTGGGATTGACCGGTCTTACGGTTGCGGAATATTTCCGCGACGAGGAGCACCTCGACGTGCTGCTCTTCATCGACAACATCTTCCGGTTCGTGCAGGCGGGATCGGAAGTATCGGCGCTGCTGGGCCGCATGCCTTCGGCCGTGGGATATCAGCCGAACCTGAATACCGAAATCGGCGAGCTGCAGGAGCGCATCACGTCGACCAAGAGCGGCTCGATCACGTCCGTGCAGGCGATTTATGTGCCTGCCGATGACTACACCGATCCGGCGCCGGCCGGCACGTTTACGCACCTGGACGCGACCACGAACCTGAGCCGGCAAATCGTGGAGCGCGGAATTTATCCGGCGGTCGATCCACTGGCCAGCTATTCGCGCATTCTGGATCCGCGCATTCTGGGACAGGAGCATTACAGCGTGGCCCGCTCCGTGAAATCGGTGCTGCAGCGCTACAAGGAATTGCAGGACATCATCGCGATTCTGGGCATCGAAGAACTTTCCGACGAGGACAAGCAGACGGTGGCGCGCGCGCGGAAGATCGAGCGTTTCCTTTCGCAGCCGTTCTTCGTGGCCGCGCAGTTCACCGGCATCGAAGGAAAGTACGTGAAGATCGAGGACACCATTCGCGGCTTCAAGGAAATCGTGGAAGGAAAGCACGACGATCTGCCCGAGCAGGCGTT
>DATNKM010000053.1:0-10673 GCA_035603395.1 Candidatus Acidiferrales bacterium | reverse complement strand
CGTCCTGGCTGAAATGGACATCTCGACCGGGAGCGCGCCCACGCCCGCCACACGCCAAGCCGCGTCGCAAAAAGGATCGCGCTCGTGATCGCGCGCGCCGAAGTTCTTCGTCCTGTGGGAGCGTGGGGATTCATCCCCACGAATCAATCGCGAAATGGATCAAGGGCTTTGGCCCTGGGAATTTGTGCCCTGCGTCTGGCTTTTGTGCTGCTCGTCCTCGCGACGCTTCCAACCCTCGCCGGCACCGTCGCCGGTACCGTCACCAACGGCACCACCGGCAAGCCTGCAGCGGGCGTGGACATGATTCTGATCCAGTTGCAGGGCACTATGCAGCCTGTCGCGAACACGAAAACAGATGCCAGCGGTCAATATCACTTCGAAAATCCGGGCCTCGGCGCAGGACCGATGCTGATCCGCGCCGTGTACCGCGGCGTGAACTATCACGAGCCGGCGACGCCGGACAAAACCACAATCGACATGACGGTGTACGAGCCGACCGACAAACCGTCCGCGTTTTCCGTCAGCGTGCACGCGATCATCGTCCAGCCCAACGGCTCGGACCTCAACGTCACCGAGGAATACAGTATCTCGAACAAAACCCAGCCGCCGATGGCCTACTATCGCGCGGACGGCTCGTTCATCTTTTCGCTACCCCAGGGCGCCCAGCTCGGCAGCATTTCGGCCGGCGGCTCGTCCGGCATGCCCGTGGTGCAGACGCCGATCGACAAGGGCAACGATCAGGAAGCCATCGCCTACCCGTTCCGTCCCGGCGATAGCGCCGTGAGCTTGACGTACAAGATGCCCTACCCGGGAAATCAGGCTACCTTGCACGTGACCTCGCGCTACGCCGTTGAGCATCTCGGTGTGTTCGCGCCGCCATCCGTTCAGGTTTCGGGCGGCGACTTCACGCCCAAGGGACAGACGGAGGGCTTCAGCGCCTACACGCGCGATACCGTCGCGGCGAATACGCCGATCGCGATCTCGGTCTCAGGCACCGCTCCGGCTCCCGCGCAGGACGCCAGCGCCGGAGGGATCGGTGGTCCGAACGCCGGCCCGGGAGGCGGGGATGACACAGAGAACCCGTCCGTGAATTCGCGCATCGAAACCGCCCGCGAAGCTCCAACCGCCAGCGTGACCACGATGCCGGCCCGGCTCGACGATTTGAAATGGATTCTCGTCGGTGGCTTCGTCGCGCTCTTCCTGCTTGGCTTGATATTTCTCGCGCGCCAGCCCCAAATCGCCATCGCCGTAGCCGACCGAGCCTCCGCGCGGCCCCCCAGTTTCCCGATAAGCGCTGCGGTCGCGGCATCGGCGCCGGAAACGCTCGATTCGAATGTATCGACTGTGGCCGCCCATCTTGATCGCGAGGTGCGCGGCAACCTCGACGAACTCAAGGACATGCTCTTCCGCCTCGAGCTCCGCCGCGAAGCCGGCACCATCAACGAATCCGACTACGCCGCCGCCCGTGACCGCATCCAGCAAGCCTTGCGCGATCTGGTGAAAGGCTAGCGGCTTGTCGGGCGCGCTCTCGACTCCCACACCATCCCAACCCGAACCGCCTTATACTCCGGCCGTGCCAGCCGCCAACCTCGGAATCTCGTTTGAAGGAATCGAAAAACGCTTCGGCTCGCTCCTCGCCCTCCGAGGAGTGTCACTCGCCATCGGGCCCGGCGAATTCGTCGCCCTGCTGGGCCCCAACGGCGCCGGAAAGACCACGCTGCTGCGCATCGCCGCAAAGCTTTCCAATCCCACGAGCGGCAGCGTGAAGTTTTCCAGCGGAGAAATCCAGCCGCTCGCGCAAATCGGAATGGTCGCCCACAACACGTTGCTCTACGACGAGCTGACCGCGGTTGAGAATCTCGAATTTTTCGCCGGCCTCTACGATCTTGACGATCGCCACGCACGAGTCCCGCAGGCCCTGGCTGCCTGCGGTCTCGCGTCGCGCTCCGACAGCCTCGTGCGCACATTCTCCCGCGGCATGCGCCAGCGTCTGGCGATCGCGCGCGCCCTGCTTCACGGTCCTCGCTTGCTCCTGCTGGACGAGCCCGCCGCCGGCCTCGACCGCCAGGGTCTCCTCTGGCTTGGCGACACGCTCGCCCGCCTGCGCGACGACGGTATAACTGTGATCATGAGCACTCACGCGCGCAACGAATCGCTCGACCTCGCCACGCGCGCCGTGGCGCTCGCCTCAGGCCGCGTCGAACGGGACAGCGGCTCTGGCGGCGATCCGCGCCCGCTGCTCGGTGAGCTGCGCTCGGAAGCCTGAAATGACCCTCGCTCGCGCCGCCGCGATCATTCTGACCAAGGAATTGCGCCTCGAATTTCGCGCGCGCGAGCTGCTCACCATCACCGTCGTTTTCGCGCTCGTAATCGTCGTGCTGTTCAGTTTCGCCTTCGATCCCACCGCTGGGGAATCTCGCCGCTACGGTCCCGGCCTGCTGTGGATCGCGTTCCTGTTCGCAGGCTCGCTGATGCTCAACCCGTCGTTCGCCCGCGAACAAACCAATCAAACGCTCGACGCCCTGCGTATGGCGCCTGTCTCTCCGTTCGCAATCCTCGCCGGGAAGATGCTCGCGAATCTGATTTTCCTCGGCGTTGCCGAACTGATTCTGGTTCCCGTCTTCGCCGTCCTGTACAACATTTCGCTCGCAGGCATCGTCGGCCGCCTCGCGCTGGTTCTCTTGCTCGGCACGGTCGGTCTCGTAGTCACCGGCACGGTTTTTTCGGCCGTCGCCTCGCATGCCCGCATGCGCGAGCTTCTGCTCCCACTGCTACTTTTGCCCCTGCTTGCGCCGCTGTTGATCGCCGCTGTCGAAGCCACTGCTGCGCTGTTTGCCGAGCAGCCGTCGCTCGACCGCGCCTGGCTCATATTCCTGGCAGGATTTGATATTGTGTTTCTGACGGCTTCCTGGCTGCTGTCCGACTATCTACTGGAGGAGTGAGTGCGCCCATGAAAGCGAGAGCCGCCATCACCGTCGCCGCCGCGGGGTTGATCTTCTTCGCCGGCTACGCCGCACTCTTCATCGCGCCCGACGAAGCCACCATGCACGAAATCCAGCGCGTGTTTTACTTTCACATCAGTCTCTGGACCGGCATGTACACCGCGCTGGGACTCGCCTTCGTCGGCAACGTCGCCTGGCTCGTCACACGTCAGCCGAAATGGGATTGGCTCGGCGTCTCCGCGGTCGAGGTGGGCGTGGTGTGCTGCACCGGCGGCCTCATCACCGGGGTGCTGTGGGGCAAACCGGCATGGGGCATCTGGTGGACATGGGACGCGCGCCTAACCACCTGCTTCATCCTCTGGCTTCTCTACATTTCCTATCTAATCCTTCGCGGACTGATCGAGGAGCCGCCGCGCCGCGCAACGCTTTCGGCCGTTTTCGGAATCTTCGCGTTCCTGGACGCCCCGCTCGTATACGTCTCTAACCGCCTCTGGCGCACCCAGCATCCCGCACCCGTGCTCTTCGGCGGGCCCGATTCGGGACTCGATCCGATGATGGTGCGGGTGATGTTGTTCTGCATGGTCACGGTGGTCATCGTCACGTTGATCGTGCTGGTCGATCGTTACCGGCTCGAAGGAATGCGCCACGACCTCGACGAGCTGCAGCTTGCGGCCGAAGCTCGTGAGTTCAAATCGAACTCCGTGCCCATAAAGGAGTTACCGTGAGAAATTTCCATTTCCTGCTGGCCGCATGGATGGCCGTCTGGGCGGTCTTTTTCGTCTACGAGCTCTCCATTGCCAGCCGCACAGCAAAGCTACGCGACGACATCGAACGCCTAAAACGCCAGCTGAAGGACGGCTAAAGCCGTCGACCCCTTTTCACCTCTCGTCGTAGAGGAGGGCTTTCCACCCGGGTAGGGCCTCTCGCTTTGGCCAGGTCTGGATAACCATACCAGCCACACCGCCATCGAAGCCGATAGACGAAAGAACCCTGCCGGGCGGGTGTATACTCCCGGAGCAGGTTCCTTCCGGAGGTAGCGATGAAGCGATCGTTTGCGTCCCAATGGATGGCCTCTCTGGTGGCGGCAGCCCTGATCATCGTGCCGGCCACGGTGACCGCGCAGAGCCAGACCCCCACACCGCAGCAGGCGCCTCCGCAAAGCCAGCAGTCGCCCGCACCGGCCGGCCAGCCGACACCTCCGACCACGCAGGCGCCGTCGGCGCCGCAAACGCAATCGGCCCCCGACCCGTCTGGCCAGTCCTCCTCGGCCAACCAGACGGTGCCTCAACCGTCTTCGCCGAACGTGAAATCCGGCAGCGAAGCGGACGTGGATGCGATCGGCAACCGCAAGGTCGGTCACGGCCCCGAGCTTTATTCACTCGAGCACGACATCGCTATTGGCAAGCAGCTTTCGCAAGAAGTGGAAAAGAGCGCGAAGTTCATCGACGACCCGGTCGTCATCGAGTACGTGAACCGCGTGGGACAAAATCTGGTCCGCAATTCGGATGCGAAGGTCCCCTTCACCATTAAGGTCATTGATTCTGACGTCGTCAACGCTTTCGCCCTGCCGGGCGGATTTTTTTACGTAAACAGCGGCCTGATCCTGCACGCGGACGAGGAATCCGAACTCGCCGGCGTGATGGCCCATGAAATCGCCCACGTCTGCGCCCGCCACGGCACGCGCCAGGAATCGAAGAGCACACTCGTGCAACTCGCCTCGATTCCGGCCATGATTTTCATTCCCTACAGCTGGGCCGGCTACGCGATCTATCAGGGCATGAACTTCGCGATCCCGCTCACGTTCCTGAAGTTCTCGCGCGCCGACGAAGCCGAAGCCGATTACCTCGGCCTGCAATACATGTACAAGGCCGGATACGACCCGAATTCCTTCGTATCCTTCTTTGAAAAGGTCCAGGCCGACGAAAAGAAGCAGCCCGGCACGATCCCAAAGGTTTTCTCGACGCATCCGCCGACCCCGGACCGCATCGAAGCGATTCAAAAAGAAATCGCCACGATTCTCCCTGCGCGTGATCAGTACATCGTCAGCACCTCGGAATTCGACACGGTGAAGGCGCGCCTGCAGATGATCGAGCAGAACATCAAGGTGAAGGACAACAACCCCAACAAGCCGACGCTGCGCAAGAAGACCGCGCAGAACAAGGGCGGCAACACAGCGCCTCCGGATCCGAACAGCACCTCGACCTCAAGCGGCGGCAACAGCGGCGACACGACCTCCGACGACAGCGATCGCCCAACGCTGAAGCACCGCACCGACGATTCGGATCCGAATAATCCGAGTAATTAGAGTCAGCAGGCAGCCGGAAAACAACGAAGCGCCCGGATTCATTCCAGGCGCTTTTTTCTTTAGCGCATCTCCAGATCCGCATACTCCGGATGCTGATCGATGTATCGGCGCACTGTCGGGCAGACGATGTCGACCTTCAGGCCGCGCGCGCGCGCCCACTGAAGCGCATTTTCGGCAAGAGTTGACGAAAGACCTAGATGCCGCAGTGCGGGTGGGACTTCCGTGTGGATCAATTCGAGGATATGGCCGGTTAAGCTGTAGTCAAGATAGGCGGTTTGGCCATCCTGTTCGATTTCAAACCGGCCGGTCGTAACCGGCTGCTCTGTCGGAGACTTCCGATGAAAGATATTCCACACGGCGATGGATCGCTGGACTCGCCCGTTCCTTCGACTCACCGCGAACTGAGAGTGCGAGTGCTACGCCCCCCCGCCAGCGGCGATGGTCATCCCAAGACAATCAATGCGCGTGAATCTCGGCCACGCCGAGGCGTTTCAAACCTTCGGAGTAATACTTGCGGTAGAGGATGTCCCACTCCTCGCTGCCTTCGAGAATTTCCTTCTTCTGCGACGCGATTTTCGCGCGTGCTTCCGTATCCACCTGCTCCTCGATCTTCAGCAGCGCGTTCAGGATGTTCACGATCTCGGTCCGAATCGTGTCGCGGTCCTCGACGAAATCAACCTGTGGGCTCGAAACCAGAAAATCGATAACGCGGTGGGAGAGTCTGACTGTTTTTTCGCGGCTCAGGCGCATGAAGGCTCCCTCCCTAACGGAGGATCAGCTTCCTTTCCCTTGCCAGGTGGCTTTTGATCTTCTTGAACATCTCCTGGTAGGAGACGCCGGTGCGGCGCATTTCTTCGGAGTTCTTCGCCAGAATTTCGCGTGCCTCTTCGTTAAGCCGGTCCTCGACCGTCACTTCGTCGGCCATCACCTGGCGCACCTGCTGCGAGACGTTCTCCACGTCCTTGATAGCAATCATCTTGGCGGCTACCAGGCGCTTCACCACTTCCTTCGCCATGTAGCCGACATAATCCCGCGACAATAGCATTCCGTATCGCTCCGCGTAATGACTGCGAGATATTCAGTGTAATGGCTGGATGCCAAAAGTTCAAGGCGAGGTAGAACAAGCAGAGCCGGCTCTTTCGGTTGACCGGACTGACGTCGGAATGCGCATCGTGCGCATTCAAGTCCCTCATTCTGCAGCGCGGGAACCCACATGCTGCACAATGGGCTCGCATCGAAGGGAGCCACGCAGGAACCTGCCACCGGCACGGATCCAGGCGCCGAGCCTAATCCCCCATCGAGCGGGAGGCCACGCGGGCGCATTCGACGCTTTCGCCGCCGGGCTTCTCCACGGCGATTACGGCGATCAAGCGCGACGTCGCAAACGCCGCCAGATGCTCCTGGCCGGAGTCGGAGGCGCGCAACAGGCGGCCATTGGATGCGCCGCTGATCCTGCCCGTAAGCCTTTCGCCGTCACGCGGCCTCAGAAACAGCGAAAACTCCGTGGTGCCATCGGTATAGACAAGGTGAAGGTATAGCTGGCCATCGAGCCGGCAGATTTTTCCGTGCTCGAGATGATATCCGCCACCCAGTTCCTCCGGCACGTTCAAGGAAATTCCCAGTCGCTGCTCGAGAGCGGCTAGTTCCGCCGGATCCGTGGTCCAGTGGCGTGGGCCGTGGTCGACTACTTCCATCTGATGGTCCTGGGCGGCATCGGCGTACACTTTCGCGAAGCGGCCGGGAAAAGTGAGATAGCCCGCCACCGCCAGAACGAAGGCAGCGGCGATTCCCAGGGCGGCCTTAAACCAGCGACTGCCCCGCGGCTCGACCGGAACGACGCTGGGTTGCACGGTCTCTCGAGCCATCAGCTCGCGAATCCGGCGATTGACGCGCCCGACATCCACATCGTCCGCCAGCAGCGCCTGCCGCAGCCGCGCATCCAGACGCGATTGCGCTTCAATCTCGTCGAGACAGCTCGAGCACTGCTTCAGGTGGACGTCAAACTCCGCGGCGTGCGCGGCATCCAGTTCGCCGCATACGTAGAGTGGAGCCAGTTCGTGAATGTCGGAACAGTTCATCCCGCTTCTCTCTCGCGCCCAATTCCAGCCCGGGCTTCCATCACTTTCGGAGCTGCGGGCGCCAGCCGGTCACGCATGGCCTGGCGTCCCCGACTGAGCCGCGACATGACCGTGCCGATCGGCAAGTCCAGAATCTGGGCCATCTCGCGGCAGGTAAAACCCTCAACCACTGCCAGCAGCAGCACGGTGCGATGCTCGCTGGAAAGCGCGTCGAGCGCGCTCGATACCTCCGCCGCATCGGCAAAAGAAATTCCTGCCGGCCGCAGCGGCCCGGGCTCGACTCCCGGCGTTTCGAGCGAAACCAAAATCGGGGTTGCGCTCATCTGCCGGCCCTGTGCGTAAAACGCGTTGAACAGAATCCGAAAAAGCCACGCCCGAATATTCGTCCCGGTCTGAAACTGCTCGAAACTGCGCCACGCCCGGTAGAACGTTTCCTGCACCAGATCCTCGGCCGTCGCCGGTTCCGATGCCAGCCGCCGAGCCACTCGGAGCAAGCTCCGGGAGTGTGGAATGGCGGTTCGTTCAAATTCGTCCTGCCGCGAGGTCACTTTTGTAGCGATCCAGTCGGGCACTTGGGGATTGCAGTCGCCGAGGACTGCCTGCCCCATAGATACCACGGCTCACTCCTCGCGCGCTACTTGGCGTTGTCCGCGAGCCAGGCGAGAACTTCCTCGCTGTGCCCCTGTGGGTTGACCTTGATGAATTCCTTCACGATCTTGCCGCTGGGGTCGATGATGAACGTGTTGCGCGCGGCGACTGTGCCGAGCTGAGGGGCCTGCGGAATGGTCATCGTCGATCCGTACATGGCGACAACCTTCTTGTCCGCGTCCGAGAGCATCTTGAAGCTCATGCCGTCCTTGGCGCACCACTCTTTGTGGGATTCCACGGTGTCCACGCTAACGCCCACGACGACTGCGTTCTTTGCTTCATACTGCGCTTGATCACGCTGGAAAGCGTGCGCTTCGATGGTGCAGCCCGGCGTCTGATCCTTGGGATAAAAATACAGCACAATCCACTTGCCTTTGAAGTCGTGCAGGCTGATCGGCTTGCCTTCCTGCGAATCGAGCGTGAAATCAGGAGCCATGCTGCCGATCGTGGGTACGGTCTGATCATCGGCGTGAGTCACCGGCGCGTGAAAGACCGGGTAGGACAGGGCGATCAAAGCCACGGCCAGCAAAAAGTAGGGAAGAATACGTACCGCTGCGCTTCGCGAATTCTTCATGGAGTTCTCCTCGTTCTCGTATGCGCCGCATTGAGCGGTTCGTGCATTTACTGTAATGCTCGGTGGCAGGCCATTCATCCCTCCGGAAGCCGAGCCCGGGCGTGCACGTGTCCCTGGGAGTTCTGCTATCCTAGACGTTCGGGAACTCCGAAACGGGTACCCGAAGAAACTTGAAAAATCCGACTACCGAGGACGCCTTCATCGTGAATCCTACACCTATGACGACAGCAGCGCGCGGCACGAAGCGCGCATTCAATTTTAATGCCGGCCCGGGGGCGCTGCCGCTTTCCGTGCTCGAGCGGATGCGGGACGAGATGCTCGATTACGCGGGCACCGGCATGTCCGTCATGGAGTTGAGCCATCGATCGCCCGAGTTCGAGGCCATCACCGAGAATGCCGAGAGGACGCTCCGGCGCGTTTTGGCGATTCCGGACGATTACGCCGTGTCGTTTTTGCAAGGCGGCGGAAGTTTGCAATTTGCCATGGCGCCGATGAATTTGTGGGTTTCGGGAAAGCCTGTCGACGTGCTGCACACCGGCGCGTGGACGGCGAAGGCGATCGAGGAGCTCAGGAAGATCGCGCAATATCGGCTGGCGGCTTCAACGGAAGCGGACAAATTCACGCGCGTTCCGAAACCAAACGAGATTTCGCTCGACGCGAACGCTTCCTACGTGGCGATGTGCACGAATAACACGATTGAGGGGACGCAGTGGAGCTACCTGCCGGCGACGGGTAGCGTGCCACTCGTCGCGGATATGTCGTCAGATATCGCCTCGAAGCCGATTGATGTACGGAGATTCGGGCTGATTTTCGCGGGGGCACAGAAAAACCTGGGCTCAGCGGGCGCCACGGTCATCATCATACGGAAGGATCTGGCCGAGCGCGCGAACGACAAAATCGCGAAAATCCTGCAGTACCGCACCCAGATCAAGGAAAAGTCGCTCTATCACACGCCCGCGACGTATTCGGTTTACACCATGGGGCTCGTGCTCCGATGGATCGAGGCCGAGGGCGGTGTGGCGGCGATCGAGAAGCGCAACGCGGCCAAGGCCCAGCTGCTCTACGATACGATTGACGCGAGCGGATACTACCAATGTCCCGTGGAGCGGGAATCGCGCTCCGTTATGAACGTGGTGTTCCGAGTAGCAGGCGGCGATGAGACAGTCGAGGCGAAATTCGTGCAGGAAGCCGAAGCCGCGCTGATCGCCGGGGTGAAGGGCCACAGGTCTGTGGGCGGGATGCGCGCGTCGATCTACAACGCCGTTACGCAGGAGAACGTTGAGGCGTTGGTGTCGTTTATGCGCGAATTTGAGCGAAAAAACGGCTAAATAGCCGCGATTGAGCTCAAAACCCAGCTGCGAACGATCAGCCACAGAAGTGTGGTATAGATACAACACCTTACCTTGACTTGCAAACCTGCGCCAGTTATCGTGAGTCGACTCATGAGCAGCTCTGCTACAGACCGGATCACAGGTGTTGTTCCGCCTCGCCACAGGCTCGAGCCGTCCACTGGACGAAATTATATCCGCACGTCGGCCGTCGCTGTCGATCCACCGGCCATTCGGCCGGGCAAGCCCCCTCTTGATGAGTACTTCAATTCCCTCTTTACGGCATTCGGCCCGCAGCATTGGTGGCCCGGCCGGACCCAGTTTGAAGTGATTGTCGGCGCGATCCTCGTTCAGAACACTTCTTGGGCGAATGTCGAGCTCGCCATTGCGAATGTTCGTGGGGCTGGGCTGCTTGCCGCCGGGGCGATTTCGAAGGTTCCCTTGCACCGGCTGGAGCGGCTGATCCGGCCCTCGGGCTATTTCCGGCAGAAGGCGCGGAAGCTGAAGGCGTTCTCTGAATTTTTGCGCGCCCACTACGGTGGGTCGCTGCGAAAGATGTTTGCGACGCCGACGATTGTGCTCCGCGAGAAGCTGCTGGGCGTGTGGGGCATCGGTCCAGAAACGGCCGATTCGATTTTGCTCTATGCGGGCGAGCACGCCGTGTTTGTGGTCGACGCCTACACCAAGCGCCTCCTGGCTCGGCACGGCTGGATAGCGGAGAGGGCCCCGTACGACGACGTCCGTTGGGTATTCGAGCGCGAGTTCCCGGGCGACACGAAACGCTTCAACGAATTTCAC
>DATNKM010000004.1:0-7000 GCA_035603395.1 Candidatus Acidiferrales bacterium | reverse complement strand
GCCCGCTATGCGGGTAGTAAACCAGGGACATATTGAACCCATTCAGCTGGCCGGTCACTCCGGGGAGCTCATAAAAACTGATGTGCGAGAAGCCGACGTAGGCCTGCCAGTTGTAATTCTGAAGCACACCGTAGACGCCTTGCGGCGCCGGGTCAGGCTCGGCAGGAGCAGGAACAGGATCACCAGCCCCTGAATCCGCGGCGACAGGCGCGGCCATCGAAAATGCCGGCGCTGAAGATCCAAACCTCTGCGATGAAGCCGGATTGCCCTGGGCGTGGGCAGCGGACGCCATCATCATTAGGACCGCTCCCCATATCGCAACCTGTTTCATCGCCTACCCCCTCAGCCGACGCTCCGCGTGTTCCCCCCACTCGATCAATTAGACCGGGGGCGGGAAACGCTGTCCACTGCTTTGATGGAACACGACGCGAGGGAATTACCGGTCGATAGGACAACGGAAGCTAACCGCGATAGCGCACCAGCAGGAGGGTGATGTCGTCGGCCTGGGCAGCGCCGCGGGTAAATGCTTCGATGGAGGCGAGCACGGTCGTCTGCACATGGTCGAGACTCGCTTCCTGAAGGTCGGCGAGCGCATCACGAAGTCGCGGCCCGCCGTAGAGGTTATCGTCGGGGTCCATCGCTTCGGTGACGCCGTCGCTGAATAGCACCAGCGTATCCCCTGGCGAGAGCTTCATCTGCGTCGGCACGTATTCGGCGTCGGGCATCAATCCGACCGGAAACGAACCTTCGGTGCAAGGTTCGTCGATCCCGCCGCGGCGTAGCAAGAACGGCGACGGGTGACCCGCGTTGATAAAATCGAATTGTCCGTCGTCGCCCAAGATGCCCAAAAACATCGTGGCATATCGTTCCACTTCCTCGTGCTCGCAGAGAAAGCTATTGATGTGTTTGAAGACCTGCAAAGGCTCGATGCCCATGCGAATTCCGGAGAGGGCGCCCTGTAGCATGGTGGTCAACAGCGCCGCGCCCAGCCCTTTGCCGGAAACGTCGGCAATGATGAATGCGGTGCGCCCGGGACCAAGCGAGAAGACATCGAAATAATCGCCTCCGACGGTGAGGCACGGCAGGTTGATGCCCTTGATGCCCATGTGCGGAAAATCCCGCAAACCGCGCGGGAGAAGCGCTTGCTGGATGTCTCGGGCGATCGCGAGCTGCTGCTCCATTCGTTCGCGTTCGCGTTCGCGCTCTACCAGCCTCGCGTTGTCCAGGATGCTTGCCGCTTCAACGCCCAGAGCGTCCAGGATCTGACGGTCCAGGTTCGAGAACGCCGCCGGCCGGCGGGAATCCAGATAAACGACACCCAGAAACTCACCGCGCTTTTGATGGAAGGCGGAATCCGTGGTGCTCGCGCGCGACATGGCGTAGAGCGGAATCACCACGACGGCTCGCAGCCGCTGTGCGATGATGCTTTCAGCCACCTGCAGCGACCCGCCGCCCTGCGCCAAGTCTTCCGTGATGATGCTTTCCTGCTGCGCGATCGCCTGTTGCAGCGCGGTTTGGCTGGGCGCAGCTTCGGCGGTCGAAAGGCGCGTCCCGCCCCGCCCGCGTCCCAGGCGGAGGCGCATCGGCCCGGATGCCATGGGCTCCAGTAGATATCCACGGTCCGCATCGGTTACCGAGATGGCATGGTCGAGCATCGTGCCCAGCACGGCCTCGAGCGGAAGCCGCGAGTGCAGCAGGGAGGTTGCTTCGAGCAATAGCGTCAGCTTGCGCAGTCCGCCGGCAGGAGCGTCGCTGCTGGTGATATTTTCGATCCGGCTGAGCAGCTCGGGGATCGAGGTGTCGTGCAAGGACGACTGAAACATCAGCTCGTAGAAATTTTCCACGCCGAAGCTGATAACGTCGCCATCCTGCAGCTCTTGGCGCGATATCTTCTCGCGATTGATGAAAATACCGTGGCGCTGCCCGCGATCCTCCAGGATGTAGTGCTCGCCGTCGGTGACGATCGCCGCGCACTGCCGCGAAATGCGGGGATCCTTGAGCTGGAGGTGCTTGGCAGTCTCGCCGGAGCGCCCGATGAGGAAAGGCGTCTCTTCAATGCGCACGAAGCGGCGCGACCCACCCGGAGCGATGACCTCAACGCCGACTTCGCCTTTCGAGGATTTTTCAGCCATGAAAGATTGCGGTGAACGTGCGTGTGCGTGTGCTAGCTCGAAAAGCTCTTGACGCCCTCGGCTTCCGTTGGGGAAACGTCAAAAACAGTGAGCAGCTTGGTCACCTGCAGCACTTCCTGGAATTTTGAGCCCAGATTGCTCAAGCGAAGGAAAGCTCCGCGCGCCGAGGCGCTATGATGTGCGGAGACCAGCGTGCCCAGCCCAGTACTGTCGATCAGCGTCACGTTATCCAGATTCAGCAGGATTTTCTTGCGGCCCTCGGCCAGCAGCGCCTTGATCTTCTCGCGGAACTCGTTGGTCTCCTCCCCCAGCACGATGCGCCCGTCCAGGGCCAGCACGGTCACGCCATCCACAACTCGCTCCGTAATTTTCAGAGCCACGTTGGTTTCCCCTCTTACCGAATTTGCTCCAGCGAACCGGTTGTAACGGAGACGCGATGCCGGGCCAAAAAATCCTGCGGAGGCAGGAGCGCAGCGGAGTATATACCGGTTCTCGCGCCGGTGGAAAGCGGGACCGCGCCGCCATTCGTCGACTCGATCTGCCGGTGCCGGTCACTATTGACCAAGCGGGCGCGCGTTTGCTACGATTCGTTCGCTGCTTCACGGCAGCGCTTATCAAGAGTGGCTGAGGGTACAGGCCCTAGGAAGCCACAGCAACCTGGTCCGAGAACCAAGGTGCTAACTCCTGCCCCTAAACAGGGCTCTCAAGTCGCCGCAAGGCGAACTGAGAGATCAGGGAGAGATAAGATCCTCAACTGGCCGTTAACCGGTCATTGAAGATTCAACTCCCAAGTTGTACCTACGAAAAGTACGGGCCCCGTGGGCGGCGGCTAGCGTGCTTTTCTATCGCGGCGCACCAGGCGACCGCGAAGGCCCCGCCGTACCCGCGGGGGCTTCGCCCAGCCGAGCGCAAAGGGAGAGAGACATGAAGTTCGCAACGCGCACGATTCACGCAGGCCAGCCGTCGGAACCCGAAACCGGAGCGCTGGTCGCGCCGATTTTCCAGACCTCGACGTACGAACAGGAAGCGCCGGGGCAAGATAAAGGCTACTCCTACTCGCGCACCAATAATCCTACGCGCCAGCGCCTGGAAACCGTGCTCGCGGAGCTGGAAGGCGTGCCGTTCGCGGCCGCGTTTGCCTCCGGTCTCGCCGCGGAAAACGCCGTCCTGCAGGCGTATCTGCGCCAGGGCGATGAAATCATCATCCCGCTCGACGTTTACGGAGGCACCTACCGTATCCTCAACAAGGTCTATCAGAATTTCGGTGTGGTCACGAAGCAGATCGACACGGCCGATCTGAAGGCCGTCGAAGCCTCGCTTTCACCCAAGACGCGCCTCGTGTGGATTGAATCGCCCACCAATCCGCGCCTTCTGATCACGGATATCGCTGCGGTCGCCAAGCTCGCGCACGCGCGCGGCGCACTCGTCGTGGTCGATAACACGTTCGCGACGCCTTGCTTCCAGCAGCCTTTCGAGCTTGGGGCGGATATCGTCGTCCACAGCGTCACGAAATATCTCGCCGGCCATTCCGACACGGTGCAGGGCGTCGCGCTGGCAAAAGACGCGACCGTGTTTGAGCCGATCAAGTTCCTGCAGAACGCCACCGGCGCCGTGCCATCGCCTTTTGACTGTTGGCTCACCATGCGCGGTTTGAAAACCCTGGAGCTTCGCATGCTGCGCCACGAAGAAAACGCACGCGCCATCGCCAAGGCGCTCGACGGCCACGCGCTCATCCGCCGCGTTTATTATCCGGGGCTCGCGAATCATCCGGGTCACGACGTGGCCAAGCGCCAGATGACCGGATTCGGCGGCATGATCTCGATCGAAATCGAGGGCACCAGCGAAGAAGTCGCTGTCTTCGCCTCCAATCGTCGCTTCTTCGCTTTGGGCGAAAGCCTCGGTGGCGTGAAGTCCCTGATCTGCCACCCGGCCACGATGACGCACGCGTCAATCCCGGCTGAGACTCGCGCCCAGCTCGGCCTTTCGGATTCGCTCCTGCGCCTCTCGCCAGGCTGCGAAAACGCCGAAGACCTGGTCGAGGACCTGCTAACCGGTCTCGCCGAACTTTCCAGCGTCCGCGCCGCCCGCAAACCGGTCGGAGCCGCCGCCCGCTAGCGCCGCCGAGCACAGGTGGCGTGCGGCAGTTCGCAGCCGCTGTGGGGCGCCGGACCGTGCTCCGGCGCTACTCCCGACGTCCCTCAGCACTCCGACATTCCCTCCGCGAGGAGTCGGCGCGCAAGGTAACATCGGCACACGCCGCCCTGTGATCGGCGGCGTAAGGTTCAAAGGGATCGCTTCGGTGCCATCGAAAAAAATCCGCTGGGGCATCCTGGGTGTCGCCGGCATCGCCGTTCGGCGCGTAATCCCCGCGATGCGCGCCTGCCAGGAATGTGAAATCGTAGCCATCGCTTCCCGCGACCTTCACAAAGCCAAAGAAACCGCCCGCTCGCTCGCGATCCCACGCGCCTGGGGCTCCTACGACGAACTCCTCGCCGACCCCGAAATCGACGTGATCTACAATCCCCTGCCCAATCATCTGCACGTGCCGTGGTCGATCCGCGCAGCCGAGGCCGGCAAGCATGTCTTGTGCGAAAAACCCGTTGGCATGAATGCCGCCGAGGCGCGCCAGCTAATTACGGCACGGGACCGCGCCGGCGTGAAAATCGGCGAGGGCTTCATGGTCCGCACCCATCCCCGATGGTTGCGCGTTCGCCAGATGGTCCGCGACGGGCGACTCGGAGACCTGCGCGTGATGACGGCCTCGTGCGGATATTTCAACCGTAATCCGCACGACGTGCGCAACACGCTGGAATCCGGCGGTGGCGCGATGCTCGATATCGGCTGTTACCCCGTGACGCTCTCGCGATTCATTTTCGAGCAGGAGCCGACGCGCGTAAGCGCGCTGATCGACCGCGACCCGGAAATGCGCACTGACCGGCTCACGTCGGCGATTCTCGAGTTTCCCGGCGGACAGGCGGTCTTCACCTGCTCGACGCAGATCGGTTACAACCAGCGAATGGCGTTCCTCGGAAGCAAAGGCCGCATCGAAATCGACCGCCCCATCAATCCTACAATCGAAGAGCCGAGCAAAATCGTGATCGACGACAATCCCGGAGATCCTACAGGGGGCGGAATCGCGATCGAATCGATTCCCGCGTGCAATCAATTCACGATCCAGGGCGACCTGTTTTCAAAGGCGGTGCGTGAAGGCGCAGAAGTTCCGGTCCCGCTGGAAGACTCCGTGAAAAATATGGCCGTAATAGACGCAATCTTCCGCGCAGCCGAATCGAACCGTTGGGAAACCCCGCTCCGATCGCCCTCATCCTGAGCGATGTCGAAGGATCTCTCTGCGAGGCATCGCCCCGGCGCCGATTCGGAGTGAGGTTGCTGGAAGGTCGGAGATTCGCCTCCGACAACAACGCGTCCGAGAAAAGGGGCTTTCGCTGGTGAGGCCGGCTAAGGCTTCCGCGCCGTAACAATGCTGAAATCCAGAATCACATCCCGAAACCCGACGTCGACAAAGCCCGCCCCAAGCAAAAACTCCTCGATCTCCGCGACCGAATAATACCGCCCCTCCGTCGCAGCCATCAAAAACACCGAATGCTCCGCGGTCCGCAGCGGCCCGGTCTTCTCCCGGTTCAAATGCTTGTCGTGCACCACCACCAGCCCACCCGACGGCAGCGCCGCAAACGATTTCGCCACGAGCTGCCTGCACAGGGGCGCATCCCAATCGTGCAGGGCGTTGGACCAGAGATGCACGTCGTAACCGCCGGGAAGCTCCTGGCGGAACATATCTCCCGAGATCACATCCACCCGGTCCGTATACCCGCGCCGAGCGATGCATTTCCGCGTCACGCGATCCACGGGCGGGCGCTCAAAGACCGTGGCCTTCCAATCGGGATGCGCCGCCGCGATGCAACAGGCGTAAATGCCGGAGCCGCCGGCCACATCGAGCAAATGCCCCCGCGCCCTCAGATCGAGCGTCGACGCCAGCACCGGGCCTACAACCATCCCACGTGCATCCATGGTCCCGGTAAACTCCTCGGCGAATTGATCGTCCTCCATGGACTGAGCCCATGGCTTCCGCGTCGGCGCGCCGGCCCAGCCGCCCGGCTTGTCCGTGCGCAACGTCTCGAGGATCCCCTGATAAATCGGCCGCCCGCGAAAGTGCGTGAAATAAGGGCCCACGAACCACGGGGACTCGCGCACCAGAAACTCCCGCGCCGTCTCGCACAAATGAAATGTCCCGCCCTTTTTCTCCACGTACCCGTGCGCGCAGAAAAGCGTCATCATCGCGTCCACCGGCCGCTCGGCAAATCCGAACGCCGCGCAAATTCCCGCCACATCCGTCGGAGTCTTCGCCAGCCAGGAAAAGAAATCCAGGTCCACAATCGCCGCCGCCACAAGATCCGGCGCATAAATTCCATCCCGTTGGTGATAGATCGCTGCTGGATTCCTAGGAGGCCTTCGAGTCAGGTTTTCCATGGGACACAAATCATAGCAAACGGCGCCCGTGCCGCACGCGGTCAGTTTTCCCGCCGCGCGTGCGGCCGATTTTGATATCTTTAACGGCGACACGAGGTCAATGGATGACGCAACTCCGCCACGATTGGGCGCGCGACGAAATCCGCCAGATTTTCACGCTTCCCCTCCCCGAATTGATTTTCCAGGCTCAGCTGGCCCACCGCAAATTCCACCGCCCCGACGAAGTGCAGCTCTGCCGCCTTCTCTCCATCAAAACCGGCGGCTGCCCCGAAGACTGCGCCTACTGCTCGCAGAGCGCGCACTATAGGACGGGCGTAGCGCGGCAGGAGCTCATGAATGCGCAGGATGTAGTTCAAGCTGCACATCGAGCGAAAGCCGAAGGC
>DATNKM010000001.1:0-37612 GCA_035603395.1 Candidatus Acidiferrales bacterium | reverse complement strand
AAGGCGCGCAAGCCGGCCAAACCGTAGTCAACCGGGCTTGCGGCGGAGGGTTTTGGTGGTTACATTAGGGGCAGAGTAACGCATGGCATCTCCGTCGCCCTATCGCATCAATCTACCAGTCTACGAAGGTCCGCTCGACCTCCTGCTCGATCTGATCCGCAAGCAGGAGATGGACATTCACAACATCGCCATCTCCAAGATCACCGAGCAGTACCTGGATTATCTTCACCAGCTCGAAAAGCTGGATATCGACGTCTCGGCCGACTTCATTTACATGGCGGCGACCCTGATCCACATCAAATCGAAGATGCTGCTGCCGGCCGATCCGCTCGCGGGGCCCGACGCGGTGGAGGATCCGCGCGACGAACTGGTCCACCGCCTCCTCGAGCACGAAAAATTCAAGAATGCCGCGCAACTGCTCTACGAGAAGCAGCAGGTCGAGGCGCACGTCTGGTCTAAACCGGATCGCGCCCTGTACACCGGCGACGCCATCGAAGGCGAGATGGTCGTCTCGCTCGTGGATCTGGTAAAAACCTTCCACGAAATTCTCGAGCGCCGCAAGAACGTCACGAAATTCGAGCTGCACCATGAGACCGTCACCATCGCGCAGATGATGGATCGCCTGCGCCAGAAGCTCTCGGCCACCGAGGATCCGATTTCGCTCACCGAGTTCTTCGAGATCTGCACCACGCGCAACGCCATGATCGTCGCGCTGCTCGCGGTGCTCGAAATGGTCCGCATGCAGGCGGTGATTCTGGTGCAGACCGAGCTTTTCTCCGACATCGGCCTGCGCAAGCACAAAATGTTCGACGCGGTATTCGCCGGACCTGACGCGATGTCTAAAATCGAGGAGCAGTACCTGTGACCGACACGCCAGACGAAATCCAAGCCGCAATGGTGGAGGAAATCAAAGCTTCCCCTGCGGAAGGCATTAAAGCCGCGGTCGAGGCGATCATCTACGCCGCGGATGAGCCCGCCACGCTCGAACAGATTGCCAACGCCCTCGGCGTCGAAAAGCCTGTCGCGCGCGCCGCACTCGATTTGCTCGCAGCCTCCTCCCAGACTGACGAGCGCGGCATCGAAGTCCGCAAAGTCGCCGGCGGTTGGAAGTTCTACACCAAGCCGCAGCACCACGATGCGGTCCGCAAATTCATCAAAAGCCTTCAGCCGCCGCTCCGTCTCACCATGCCGGCGCTGGAAACTCTCGCCGTGATCGCCTATAAGCAGCCCGTGACCGTGCCGGAAATCAACGAAATCCGCGGCGTACACGTCGGCGGCGTCATTAAGACGCTGCTGGAAAAGCGCCTCATTACCACGGCTGGGCGCAAGGAAGTTATCGGCCGCCCCATCCTCTATAAAACTTCGAAGCAGTTCATGATCCGCTTCGGCCTCTCGGATCTGGACGAGCTGCCGAGCCTCAAGGAATTCGAGCAGCTGGCGCAGGCCGCTCTGGGTTCCGATTCGGGTATTGCCTCCGATGTAATGGAGGAGAGCGCTCCTGCGTCTCATGAATCGGCCGAGGCCGTTCAGATTCGCGCCTCGGGCGAAACCGATGACCTCGCCGAGCTGGCGGAAGACCTGGGCGAAGTCGTGAACGATGCGCCGGTGGAATCGTCCGAATCATCCGTGCAAACGCGAAAGGCAGTGGCCGGCAGTACCGAGAATTCGTAACGAGCTTTCTATGCGCACCCTGCGGATACTGGCGATCACGGCCGGCCTGGCTGCCGCCGCGTCCGCGCAAGCCCCTCCGGGGCCGCAGTCGAATCCTCCGGCGACTGCGGGAGCATTACCGCCGCCGCAAAGTTCGCCCGTTATCGCGACCGCAAATGCGCAGCAGGGTACGCCACCGAGCGCGCCCCTGAAGACGAACACGCGTTTGATCGCCGTGGACGTGGTGGTCACCGATTCGCACGGAAACGCGATCCGCGGGCTGAAAGCCGGCGATTTTCAGATCTCCGAAGAGCACAGCGGTCCGCAGAAAATTTCGCAATTTCAGTTTATCGACGCTTCCAGCCACCCGGCGCCGGTTTATCCGGCGGGCCTCATAGCTGCGTCTCCGGGCGCGCCCTACCTGTACACGAACCTGCTGCCTGAGAAGATGCGCGTCCCGCCCACCGTGATGCTGATGGACGCGCTAAACACCCAGATCGAGAACCAATCCGAAGTCCATCGCCACATGTTGATGCTGCTGAAGACGCTGCCGCCCACAACGCCGGTCGCCGTCTTTACGCTGGGCCATCAGCTGCATGTGCTGCAGAATTTCACCACCGATCCGGCGCTGCTGCGCACGGCCGTGGACCACACGCTGCGCTCGCCCGATATTGCGGACAATCCGCAGGATGATGCCAACAGCGCGTCGAACGTGTTTCTCGATCAGAACAACGATACCGAGACTCCAGCCAACCAGGTGCTCGAGGATTTCGAGAAGATGGCCTACGAGCAACAGATGGCTGTGCGCGTTGACGAAACCACCGACGCGATGGTCGCGATCGCGAAATTCCTGGGCGGCTATCCCGGCCGGAAGAATCTGCTGTGGTTTTCCGAATCCTTTCCGAACTGGATCGCGCCCAACGCGGATTTCGGCTCGGATTCGTTTATGGGAACGGCCGATTATTCCGATCGAATTCGTCGGGCCTCAGAAGCGCTCACGGACGCGCGCATCGCGGTCTATCCCGTGGACGCCCGCGGCCTGGAAGCGAATTCGCTGTACTCGACCGCGTCGACGCCGCACATCAATCGCAATAATCCCGGCGCCAGCCTGGCCGGCACCATGAATCGCGATAACAACACGCGCCTCGACACGCAAGCCACCATGCAATTGATCGCCGACGCGAGCGGCGGCAAGGTCTGCACCAACAACAACGATCTTTCCGGCTGCGTGCAGGCGGCTTTGGACGATAGCTCGGTGTACTACGAGCTTGGCTACTATCCCGAAAACGTGAAATGGGACGGCCGCTTCCACAAGATTTCGGTTAAAACCACGGCGAAGGGCGCAAAGCTGCGCTATCGCACCGGATATGTCGCCACCGAGCCGGGCGCGGCCTCAGAGCAGCCTCCCGCGAAGCTCTTACAGCAGGCCTGCATGGATCCGCTGCCGTCCACCTCGATCGCCATGACCGCCGAGACGCTCGCTCCGCCGCGGGGCACCGCCGATCCGAGCGCGCGCTACCTGCTGACTATTTCACCGAGCGCGCTGAGCTTGCCGCCCGAGGGCGTAAGCCGTCAGCTGAATCTGCAGATGGCCATCTGCGAATTCGATCGCAAGGACGCTTCTTTCCAGTTCTACCCGCGTGACCTTTCGGGGCCGGTTTCCGAGGCCGTGTTTCAGAGCTGGCAGACCTCGGGGATTCGCGACATTTTCGATTACCAGGCGAAGTCCGAGGATTACCGCCTGCGTTTCGCGGTTCTCGACGTTCCCTCCGGCGCGATGGGCTCCGTCGACGTGCCCGCGCACCCGAAACAGTTCGGCATGATTCCCAGCGTCTCGAGCACCCCGGGTACGCCCGCGGCTGCCGCGGCGTCCGGGTCGGCGCCCGCTGCGCCGCCTCCACCCACGCATGTCGGATTCAAAGGATCCAACGGGGCATCCAGCCTGCTCGATTGGACCGGCGACGCCGTCTCCTACCATGGCGATCTGGGCATCGATTTAGGCGCTCGCGGTTTGTTCGGCAATCTGTTTACCGGGAAATATCACTGCCAGGCCGGTTCGCTGGTTCCCAACGACATCAGTGCCACGGCTAAACCGAATTTCGTTCTCACGCTGCGAAAACCCGATGGGCATAAGGCCATCATCGATCTCGGAGGAGAAGCGCCCGCCTATTCGGGCGACTTGGCAGTCGATCCCAGCGCCCGTTCCTACTTCGACTACCTCTGGAAGCTGTGCCACTGCCAGCAACCGTAACGCCGAAGCGTCGTCGATCGTCCTTCGCCATCTGCGCCATTTCCGCTATGCTGTAAGTCCACCCCCATGGAAGAGCGTCTGCAAAAAATGATCGCGCGCGCCGGGTTGGCGTCGCGCCGCCGCGCTGAAGAAATGATTCGCTCGGGCCTGGTCACGGTCAACGGCCGCGTGATCACCGAGCTGGGCACGAAAGCCGACGAGGCCAAAGACCACATCAAGGTTGGGGCCAAGCTTCTGCGGCCGGAACCGGGCCGGGTCTATTACGTGTTGAACAAGCCTCCCGAGGTCGTCTCGACGCTCAGCGACCCCGAGGGCCGTCCCTCGCTGCGCGATCTGCTGCACGGGATTCCTGAACGCGTTTTCCCCGTCGGGCGGCTCGAATATCATGCCACGGGGCTGGTCTTCCTCACCAGCGATGGCGATCTCGCCAATCGTATGCTCAAAGCGCATCATCTGCCGCAGACCTACCAGATGAAGCTGAAGACTCTTTTGACCTTCCAGGAAATCGAATCGCTCGCGCGCGGTACCGGGGCACGCATCTCGCGGCTGAAGGGCAAGGAAACGCCGTGGTACGAAGTGACGCTGTCGGAAGCTCGCCGGGACGCTCTGCGCAACCGTCTCTTCCAGACGGGCCATCCAGTGGAAAAATTGCGGCGCACGCGCATTGCAAACCTTGAGCTTGATCGCTTGTCACCAGGGCAATTCCGTCCGCTCACAGGCGGCGAGCTCGCCGCGCTGAAACGCGAGCTGGATCGTGACACAGCCCCGACCCGATCCACACCCAAGAAACCCGCCACAGCTTTCAAGGCCGCCGCCCGCAAGCGTCCGGAGCGAAGGCCGCGTCGCGTTTTCCACAACTCATCGAAGTAGACTTCTTCTTTTTTCGCGGAATTCCGGTATCATCCATGCATCTTCGGGGGGAAATTGCTCAAAGCAGGTCGTAAGGGAAGATTTTCAATCATGCGCGGCCGCGTGCGCATCGCTGGCGTGCGCGCGGTTCGGGGCAGGGCGTCTTTGCGCGCGGAAACGAAACGCTTAATTAAAGGATAGAGATGAACAAGCCGTCAGAGAACGCCGATCCCAGCTCGAGTCGTCCGCTGTCGCCCGTCGCCGGCGATCCCGCCAGTGAGATTCTGAAGACCAGCAAGACCATCGCCGTGGTAGGGCTCTCGAGCCGTCGCCACCGGCCGAGCTACGGCGTCGCGGAATACCTGCAATCGGCGGGCTACCGCGTTATTCCCGTGAACCCTACGGAGACGGAGGTCCTGGGCGAAAAAGCCTACGCGCGCTTGGAGGATATTCCCGAGCACGTCGATATGGTGGACGTGTTCCGTCGCTCGCAGTTCGTTCCAGAAATCGTCGAATCCGCGATTCGCATCGGCGCCCGCGGCGTATGGATGCAGGAGGGCGTCATCCACCCGCAAGCCGCGGAACGCGCCCGCAGCGCAGGCCTTTTCGTAATAATGAACGCCTGTATTTTGAAGGAACACATCAAGCGCTTTAGGCTGCACTAAACCCGGCCAACGTGAATCGAGACCTGGACATCGAATTCAGAGTCAACGCAAGTCGTAGACCTTCAGCACCCGTTTTCCCGGAATCGTGACTGCGATGGCTTCTGCATCGGGAGCAATCTCAAAATTGTGAAATTGCAGGTCGTGCAGGATCGACGAGAAACTGCCGTCGTACAGCCCTACCCACAGCAAAATATTCGACCGCTCGTCCGGCCCGCGCTTGAGCAGGATTCTCCGTTCGTCGCGGCTCCATCCGAACCGGCCGAATCCGGCGCGCACGCGGATCACGTCGCCCCGATGCCGAGTGTCCACCACGTCGATATTGTCGCCATCCTCGAAATAGCCGATTTTGTTGCCGGAGGGCGAAAGGCTCAACCCACCTTGGTAGGTCTGGATATCGGCAACCACGCTGATGCGTTCCTGCAGCAGGTCGAGCTGCACGATTGAGAGCCTGCCCGTGAGGCTCAAGCTGTCGCTGATCGCGAACGCGCGATTGTGCTTGGCGTCCCACACGACTGTCTGAAACGTGTGCCCGGCGAAAAGCTCCGTAATCTTTCCGTCCTCCGGTCTTGCGCACATGATCGTGTACGGCGGCCCACCGGTCAGGTAGGCGACCGATTTTCCGTCGGCCAACCACGTTCCGCCGACGGCACCTTCGATGAACCGCGTCTTTGAGTTGGCAACTTTGATCTCGTGCCCGTCGGCGTCCAGCAGTACCAGCACACGGCCGCCACCCACTCCCGCCAGCGGTGGTTCGTTGTCGTTCTCATCGTCGCCGAGATCGCCCTTTTTCTTCCGGTTCTTGTCGTCCCAGCCGGGCGGGGGCAGCTGCAGCGTCATGTTCATCGCGATCTTCTGCCCGTCGGGCGACCACGCCAGCGAATCGACGCGAAATCCTTCGGGCGGGGGCATGGGCATGAATTGGTTGGCTTCGAGAAGTTTTCGAATTTTGCCCGGCCCGGACGCCACGAACACGTCGTCGCGCTCGATCACCAGCCGCTTAACGCCCTTAATGTGCGTGACCGCGTAAACGATCGAATTGTCCGGCGCGATATCGAACGCCTGCACGTCATCATCAATCACCATCTTGGGCATATCCTGCGCCGGCGTCGTTGCCGGGCACGCCATGCACAGCGCAACGGCGCCCATCGCGATCCACGCGATGCCAAGCGGCATTCTTTTGTATTCTTGCGGATTGGTTCTGAAGTCTGGCTGGATTTCCGTCACTCCGTGGTCCTCGCTGCCCGCGGCTTTGCTCCCGGTATGGTCCTGATCCGCCGAATTTCTTCCATCCGTTGCCCGATGCGCGCCTCAAATCCCTGGTCTGTCGGCTTGTAATAGGTTCGCCCGAGCAAGCTTTCCGGCAGACACGTCATGTCGGTCACTTTTTCCTCGGCATCGTGCGCGTATTGATAATCTTTTCCGTATCCCAGATGGCCCATCAAACCGGTTACTGCGTTTCTTAGATGCAGGGGAACGGGCTCCGCGATGGTTCGCTGCAAATCGTCGTGGACCGCGCCATAACCTGTGTACAGCGCATTCGATTTCGGCGCGAGCGCCAGATACACCGCCGCCTGCGCGAGCGCCAGATATCCCTCCGGCGGCCCGATAAAATCAAACGCTTCCTTCGCCGCGATCGTCACGGCCAGCGCTCCGGGCTCGGCAAGCCCGATGTCTTCGCTCGCCATACGCACCATCCGTCGCGCGAGATACAGGGGATCCTCGCCCGATTCCAGCATCCGCGCCAGCCAGTAGAGCGCTGCGTCGGGATCGGAATTCCGCACGGACTTGTGCAGCGCCGAAATCAGGTTGAAATGTTCTTCGCCGGACTTGTCATAGGGCAGGAGCTTCTTCTGCAGCACGTCCTCCAGGCGCTCCTCCGACAGCACTCGCGCGCCGTCTCCGCCCGGCTCTGTGCCGAGAACGAGCGCTTCCAGCGTGTTGTACGCCGACCGCGCATCGCCATTGGCCAGCACCGCGATCCGCGAAAGGATTTTGTCGCTCGCCTCGACGTGTTGTGCGCCCAGCCCACGCTCGGGGTCTTCGATCGCGCGCCGCAGGAGCCCCACGATCTGCTCTTCTGCCAGAGTCCCCATCACGTACACCTTCATCCGCGAAAGCAGCGGCGCAATCACTTCGAAGGAGGGATTCTCCGTGGTCGCCCCGATCAGCAGAATATTTCCCGCTTCCACGTGCGGCAAAAAAGCATCCTGCTGCGCGCGATTGAAGCGGTGCACCTCATCGACGAACACGATCGTTCGCTGCCCGTAGCGCCGCGCGCCTTCGGCCTTGGCCATCACATCTTTGATTTCCTTGATTCCGGAAAGCACCGCGCTGAAGGAAATGAATTCGCTCTTCGTGCGCCGCGCGATGATTCGCGCAAGCGTCGTCTTGCCGCATCCGGGAGGTCCCCAGAGCAGCATCGACCCCAGCTCGTCGCGCTCGATCTGCGTCCGCAAGGGTTTTCCGGGCCCGAGCAGTTCCTCCTGGCCGATAAACTCATCCAGGGTCTGCGGACGCATGCGGTCGGCGAGCGGGCGCCCCGCCTGGGGCGCCTCCTCCGGCTCGATCGCGCGAAAAAGTCCCATGGCCGCTAGGCCTCGCCTTTCGCCGCGGCGTTCCGCTGCCGGGCCGCTTCGTACAGCACCAGCGATGCGGCTACTCCCGCATTCAGCGACTCAACCGTGTCCGCCATCGGAATCGTAATCACCGCGTCCGCTGCCCGCGCGACTTCCGCCGGTACGCCGCTGCTTTCGTTGCCCACAAAAATCGCCGCCGGCTCGCGCAGATCAGGCTCCCCCCCGCTCTCCCTGCGCGCCGAACTCGCCGCATAAATCTGCACCTGCGCGATTTTCAATTGTGCGAGCACCACTGGAATCGCCATTCCGCGCAGCAGCGGCAGCCGCAACGCCGACCCTGCCGACGCCCGCAGCGCTTTCGGCGACCACGGATCGCCCGTTCCTCGCGTCGCCACGGCGCCAGTCGCCCCAAAAGCCTCCGCCGACCTCAAAATCGTCCCCACGTTGCCCGGATCCTGCACCGCCGCGAGCACAATCACCAGGGGCGGAGCCTTGCGCAGCGCACCCGGGCCGCGCAGCACATCTTCGAAATTCCAGACGCGCTGCTTGAAAAGCGCCGCCACACCCTGCGGTGATTCCGTTCCCGAGACGCCTTCGAAAAGTTGATCGGTCGTCCGCAGCACGCGTGAGCTCGGAATCCCCGCATCGCTCGCCCCCGCGGCACGGAAAATCTTGGCCACCGCCCGCTCGCCATCCGCGCTCACTAACAGCGCTTCGGCCTCGAGCCCCGATCGCAGCGCCTCCTCGATCAGCTTGGGGCCTTCGACCCCAATCGCCTCGCCGTCCCGCGGTCCGGTCCCGCGCAGGGCCGACCGAAACTGCTTCAGCCATTTATTGTCGCGACTTGTGATTACGTCCGGCATGTCGTCCCGCACCAGCCTAAACCACTTCGCGCAGCGCTGGCAAACGGCGCCGGATCGACGGCCGCGCCAAGTTAGTTCATCGATTGGCCGCTTCAATCGGCCGCATAAATCCATCCGTCTTGCATCCCCCGCGGACCCTATGCTACTTTCGCTTCGGGTCACGGCGCGCGCGCCGACACTGAACATTGTCTCCGTCTCCTGAAATCCTCAAGGTCTCTTCGGAAGCGCCCGAGTCGCACGTCATCGACTACGCAGCGAGCTTCGTTCGCCGCGGGCGCGTCATCGCCATTCCCACGGACACGTTTTACGGCTTGTGCGCGGATCCTTTCAATCTCTACGCTGTCGAACGGGTTTTTCTGCTGAAGGGCCGCCCGGAAACGCGGGCGCTTCCGATCCTTGTCAATTCGATCGAGCAGGCCGTCACGCTGGTGCGCGACGTTCCGGACGCGTTTCTGACGCTGGCGCACAAATTCTGGCCCGGCGCGCTCACGCTGGTCGTCGAAGCGACGCACCGCCTGCCGCTCAAAGTTACCGGCAACACGGGCCGCGTCGCGCTCCGCTGGGCCGACTCGCGCATCGCCGCCGCCCTGATCCAGGCCGCTGATTCGCCGGTGACGGGCACCAGCGCCAATCTCTCCAGCCAGCCGTCCTGCACCAATCCCGAGCAGATCGTCGAGCAGTTGGGCGACCGCCTCCCGCTGATTCTCGACGCGGGCGACACCGGCGGAACGCTCGCCTCCACCATCGTGCGCATCGACGGCGACGACTGGTCGATCGCCCGCCAAGGCGCCATCCCCGACGCCGAAATCCACAAAGTTTTCTTCTGATTGCCGACGGGTTCGCTGATAATTCCGTCGGCCAAATTTCGGTTGCTCCAAGAATCCTTGTCGATGCCGCCGTGAATTCTCCGCGCGCCAAAACCGGTCTCGAAGTGAAAGTCTATGACGGTGCACGCGCGACCCGCGATTGGCACCGTCTTCTGCAACCGTGGCAGTGTGGGGTCTTCTTCAGGCGCGTCAACTCGGAAACCTGCGTTTCGGCGGATGGCATCGCCTTTGGCCGAATCCGCGACAGCACATTTTGGCTGTTCGACCGTCTGGCCGATGCGCGCGTGTTTTGCGAGACCTGCGTTCGCGAGCACCCTGAAATCTGCGGCGAGATTTACGACGATCGCGGCAAAGCCCGGCCACCGCTCGTCCTGGTGCTGGCGCCACAAGCGGCCGCGCGGGACGAACTCGGCCCCTCCGCCGTCCGAAATCGAAAGCTCCTCGCCACTCTGCTAATTCTGTGCTCCGTCCTGCTTTTCTGGTGGGACTGGCGCACGGGCGGTCGGCTCGTGCTGCCGATGTTTCTCGGCATCGCCATGATTCTAGCGGCGCTTAGAATTCTGCACATGAATCTCGCGCGAACCGAGCGCGCGACCAGTGAGCAACAACGCATCCAAGCGCACTTGGCGCGGGAAAGGGAACAGAGCTCGCGGTGATTCCGCAGGTCCTGATCGCGCTGGCAGTCATCCTCGCTGTCGCGCACCTTTTCGGTGCGCTCTTCCGGCGCATAGGCCAGCCGCCCGTCGTTGGAGAAATGATCGCCGGAATATCACTCGGGCCGTCGCTGCTGGGCCGCGTCGCCCCGGCACTATCGGCCCATCTGTTTCCCGCGACGATCGTGGCGTTTCTTTCTGTAATTTCTCAGCTCGGCGTGATCTTGTTCATGTTCCTCGTCGGAGTCGAATTCGATATTGACTGGCTTCGCCGCCAATCGCGCTCTTCTTTCGTCATTTCCCAAGCAAGTATTGCCACTCCGCTCCTGCTCGGGGCAGCGCTGGCGGTCTGGCTCTATCGTCCGTTCGGCCCTCCGGCGTTCTCGCTCGCCGAGTTCGCGCTGTTCATCGGCGTGGCCATGTCCATCACCGCGTTTCCCGTGCTCGCGCGAATCCTCCGCGACTTGCGCCTCAACCGCACCCGACTCGGCATGACGGCTCTGACGGCGGCCGCGCTGGGTGACATCACCGCCTGGTGCCTGCTCGCCTTCGTCATCGGAGTCGTTCAGTCTGAGCCGGAGCGAATCTTTCGCACCGTCGCTCTCGCCGCCGCGTTCATCGCGCTGATGTTTCTCGGCGTCCGTCGCCTCTGCGCCTGGATCGTTCGCAAGCATGCGCGGAAACAGTTGCCGCCCGCCGTGCCCGCCCTGCTCGCTTGCGTGGGTCTCGCGCTCGCCTCGCTAGCGACCAGCCGTATCGGAGTGCACGCCCTTTTCGGGGCTTTTCTCTTGGGCGTAGTCATTCCGCACGATTCCGTGCTTGCTCGCAACCTGAGCACAATCCTTGGCAGCCCGGTCCGGGCTCTCCTGCTACCCGTATTTTTCGCATCCACCGGATTATTCACTGAGATGGGCCTGCTGCGCGGTCCGCGCGCATGGACGGTGTGCCTGGCGATCCTGGCGGTCGCCTCGCTTGGAAAGATTGGCGGAAGTTACCTCGCCGCGCGCCTGACTGGTTCGCCGCCGCGCCCGGCTGCCGCGCTCGCCGTTCTGATGAACACGCGCGGACTCATGGAGCTGATTGTGCTGAATGTCGGTTTGAAGCTCGGGATACTCTCGCCGGCGCTCTTCGCCATGTTCGTAATCATGGCTGTGGTCACGACATTTGCCACCGCGCCCATCCTACAGATTGTCGCGCGCCGAGCGCCTCTCGATTCCGAAGCAACGCCTTAGGCGCAAAAATCGCCAGCGCGACGCGACTCCGCGCCTCGCGCGGCTCACTTCAATTGGGCCCCGGTCAGAAAATCGTAGTTTCCTCCGGGCGACATTGCAATTCCGGACACCCGCCCGCGATGCACGCAAACGTTGTCGTTAAACCACAAATTGATATACGGCTCGTCGACGGCGACGATCTTCTGGATCTCGGAAACGATTGCCTTCCGCGTCTCGCGGTCCTCCTCCACGCGCTGGCGGTCGATCAGCGCATCGAGCGAGGGATTGTCGTAGTGCCCGCGGTTGAATCCGTTCGGCGGCATTCTCTTCGAGTTGAAGACCAGGTCGAAAATATCGGGATCGTTGTTCGCACCTAGCCACCGCAGCGTATAAAGCTGAAAACTGCCTCGGCCGATGTCCGCCTGCAGCGTCGCGTTTTCAAGAGGCCGCAGCTCGAGCGCCACGCCGACTTTGCTCCATTGCTCCGCAATCGCCTCGCTCAGCAAACGCACGGATTCCTCCGTGGATGTCTTCAGCGTCAGATGCATCCGCACGCCATCGGCGCCGCGCGGAAAACCCGCGGTATCGAACAGCTTCTCCGCCAGCGCTGGCTCGTAGCCGTATTGCTGAACATCGGGCTGGTAGGCCCAGTGATTCGGCGGCAGAAGCCCGGACGCGGCCCGGGCCTGCGATCGCAGCAGGTAGCGGATCAATGTCGCGCGGTCCGTCGCATACGCGAGAGCCTGCCGGACTTCGCGATGCGCCAGAATCGGATCGTCGAAGTTGAACGCGATGTAGGACACCACCGTCCCGGGCTGGTCCTCCGCGAACAGGTCCGGCTGCTTCGTTAGCGCCAGCACCATGTCAGGTGTCAGCGAGTTCACCCCGCCGATATCGGCGCTGCCCTTGCGCAACTCGAGCGCCCGCACGATCGCCTCCGGCACCACCTTGAACCGGACGCGCTCGATCTTCGGCGCCCCGCCGAAATAGTCCGGATTGCGTTCCACAACAATGTCCTCATCCTGCTCCATCTTCACCACCCGAAACGGCCCCGTCCCGATCGGATTCTGCGCCAGGGACGCGCCCGACCCCGCCGGCACGATCCCGAACGCCTCTTTGTCCATGTTCCAAAGAAAAGACGCCGACGCCTCGCGCAAATGAAACACCACCGTCGCGTCATCGGGCGTGTCGATCGACTGAATCAACAGGAATCCCCCGCGCTTGGGCGACGCTACCGCGCCGGAAAGGATCGAATCAAATGTGAACCTCACGTCCGCCGACGTGAACGCCCGCCCGTCATGAAACCTAACCCCGCGCCGCAGATGAAACACGTACGTCAGCGGGTTCGGCGTCTCCCACGATGTCGCCAGGTCGGGAACGATGTTCATCTGATTGTCGTGCGAAACCAGGCTGTCGAAGATCAATCCGTCGAGGTGCTGGGATTGCGCGTCCGTCCCGATCCGCGGATCGAGGTTGATCGGCATCGACTCGATCAAGAAATTCACCGTGTTCGCCTCGTAGCTGTCTAGCGAGTGCCCGCAGCCCGCGAGCGAAATCAAAATCGCGATCGCCGGCGCCATGAACACCAGTAGAAATCTCGTCGTCGCTACATGCCCCTGCTTTGATTCCGCCGGCCTCAAAGCGTGACTCCCGGTTCTTCACCACCCGCCCGCGCAATCTTTCCCAGCACCGCCGCCCGCTTCGCTCCCGTAGCCGAAGGCAAATTTCCCGGCCGCCCGTGATACGTCTCATACGCGAGGAGCGCAAAGCCGAACGCCTCCTTCGCCTCAGGGAGCACGCCAAACCGGGTCGCCGGCACCACCTCAATCCCTGGCAGCGATGCCGCCAGCTGCGCCATCATCAGCGGATTGTGCAACCCGCCCCCCGCCACGATCAGCTCCTCCACGTGTGCCCGCGGCAAAATGAATCGGCGAAAAGCGTCCGCGATCGACATCGCCGTAAAAATCGTCGCCGTGCGGATCAGGTCCGCCGCGCCCGCATGGTGCCGCTTGCCCCAGGTCAGTAATTCCTGCGCGTAGTTCGCGCCGAACAGCTCCCGTCCCGTCGATTTCGGCGGTTTCTGCCGCAGATAGGCCTCGCGCATGAGCCGCACCAGCAATTCCGGGATCGTGCGCCCGCTGAGGGCGATTCGCGCGTCCCGATCGAACTCCTCGCGCCCAAACGTCGTGCGCTCGACCAGCGCGTCCACGATCATGTTCCCGGGTCCGGTATCGAACGCGAATACGTCCTCGGGACGCGCATGCGCCGGGATCACCGTCACGTTCGCGATCCCGCCGATGTTCAGCGCCACGCGCCCCCGCAACGAATCACGGTAGAGCAGATAGTCGGCGAAGGGAATCAACGGCGCGCCCTGTCCTCCGGCAGCCATGTCGGCGGGACGAAAATCTCCAATCGTGGTGATTCCGGTGCGCGCGGCGATCACGCTGATATCCCCGATCTGCAGCGTCGAGGGTATCCGCAGCTTGCCGTGGTACTTCGATTTGATTCCCTGATGGAAGATCGTCTGCCCGTGCGACCCGATCAGAGACACGTCGTCCGGGGCCACGCGCCATTTCTTGCAGGCATTCATCACCGCCCGCCCCAGCTCCTCGCCGAGCAGGAAATTGAGTTCGCTGATTTCGGCGGCGGGGATCTCCGCGCCATTGGCGACGCGCAGGATGCGCTCGCGCACGTAGGGCGGAAAGGATGCGTGGCAGTGTCCCGCGAGTTTCGCAGTCAGCGAGGGCGGCGCGCCCGAAATTTCAGCCAGGGCCGCGTCGATGCCGTCCGCCGAGGTGCCGGACATCATCCCGATCACTTTCATCGTGGGGGCCGTCATGCGGGGTGCCTCACGCGAGCTGTTTTTGGAGTGCCGCCAGAAGATTAAGCGCCTCAAGCGGCGTGAGATGATTTAAATCAGCGTTGCGCAGCGCATCAAGCACGGGCTGATCGATTTCCGCGAAAGCCGTTTGCAGGGGTTCTGGTACTGCTGCGGGAGAAAGACCGGACGGTGTTGTGGACGAGGCCCCGAACGAAGTCGGGGACAAAGCCGTCGAGCCCGCGACACCGGGGGAGAGTTCGTGCGCCAGCTCTTCCTCGCTGCGCTCGTGGCGCTTTAGAATTTCGCGGGCGCGGGCGATCACCGCCGGCGGCAGGCCCGCCAGACGCGCCACTTCGATCCCGTAACTCTTATCGGCGCTCCCCGGCTCGACGCGTCTGAGGAACACGATGTCGCTTCCGGCTTCCTCGACCGACACATGCACGTTCTTGACGCCCGATAGGAGTTCTTCGAGGTCGGTCAGTTCGTGATAGTGCGTCGCGAACAGGGTCCGCGGGCGCGCGCCGCCGTGCAAGGCTTCGACCACGGCCCAGGCCAGCGACAGCCCGTCAAACGTGGCCGTTCCGCGCCCCACCTCATCGAGCAGCACGAGGCTCGCCGGAGTCGCCGTATTCAGGATCGCCGCCACCTCGCTCATCTCCACCAAGAAAGTCGACCGCCCCCGTGACAAATTATCCGACGCCCCGATGCGGGTGAATACGCGGTCGATCAGCGGAAGCTTCGCCTTCGCGGCAGGAACGAACGACCCGATCTGTGCCAGTATCGACAGCAGCGCCGTCTGGCGCAGATAGGTCGATTTGCCGCCCATGTTCGGCCCGGTAATCAAGAGCAAGAATGACGACCGGTCTTCGAGATACAGATCGTTGGGGACGAAACGCTCACCGCGCTCTTGGAGCAATTTTTCGATTACCGGATGGCGCCCGCCGCCGACCAGGGTTTCGCCGCGCGGACCTTTCTTCGCCGGTTCGTTTTCCGAGAATTCCGGACGCGTATAGTTGCGCGCCGCGGCGATGCGCGCGAAATTCACCAGCACGTCCAACTGCGCGATCGCCGCGGCCGACCGGCGCACACGCCCGGCTTCGCGGGCAATTGATTCCCGGATTTCGCCATATAGCCGCCGCTCGATTTCCAGCACGCGCTGCTCGGCCGACAGAACCCGTCGCTCGTATCCGGCCAGCTCGGGAGACGTGAAACGTTCGGCGTTCGCGAGCGTCTGTTTTCGTTCGTAGTCTTTTGGCGCCAGCGGCAGATTGGGCTTGGAAATCTCGATGTAGTAGCCAAACACCTGATTGTAGCGAATCTTGAGCGACGCGATCCCAGTGCGCTTCCGCTCGCGTTCCTCCATCGCGGCAATGGTCTGTCGGCCGTCGGTCAGGATCGCCCGGAGCTCGTCGAGTTCCGCATCAAAACCCTTGCGAATCACGCCCGCGTCGCTCGCAAGCGCCGGCGGGTCGTCCGCGATCCCTCGCGCGATCAGATCGCGGACGTCGGCAAGCTCGTCCATCTGAAGTAACTCGCTTAGCCGGCCAGCCTCTCTTGGCCGGGCCTCGGCGCTGGAGCGTGACTCAGGCTCCAGTAGCCGGCGCAGGCAGGGAATCCTTTGCAGAGAAGTCTTGAGGGCGACGAGGTCCCGGGGCGACGCAATCCCCAGCGTGATCCGGCTCATCAGCCTTTCAAGGTCCAGAATCCCGCCCAGTTCCTTGAAAAGCTCTTCGCGCGCAATCGTGCGAGATTTCAGCTCGCCCACGGCATCCAGACGCGTTGAAATCTCCTCGAGTGAGATTTCGGGCCGCAGAATCCATGTCCGCAGCAGTCGCGCCCCCATCCCGGTGGCAGTCTCATCCATCGCTCCGAAAAGCGTCGCCGTCGGCGCGTCGCCCTGAGCCGGCTCCACCAGCTCCAGATTCCGCGCCGTCACCTGATCGAGAACCATGGCGTCCTGCTGCTCGTAGTAGGCAATGCGGTCGATATGTTCGAGCCCCGTCCCCGCGGGCCGCAACCCCGGAACCTTCGAGGCATCCTTGGAATCCCGCGCGCCGATCGCGGACGTCTCCCGCAAGTAGTGCACGATCGCACCCGCCGCCGCCGTCGCCTGCGGGTGCCCCGCAAGCCCGAATCCCTCGAGCGCCATCACCTGAAAATGCTCCTCCAGCTGCCGCGTGGCGTAGCTGCGTTCGAAAACCCAATCCTCCAGCCGGGTCTCGATCGATTTTCCCTGCGAGTCCCACAGTGTCGGGTTGGCCCGCCGGTCGTCGGGAAACAGGGTCACCGGACGCGCCACCAGCACCTCGCGCGGCCGCAAAATCTCCAGCTCATCCTGCAACCGCGCTTCAGCCTTTTCGCCCGTGAATTCCGTGGCCCGGAACTCGCCGGTTGAAAGGTCCACATATGCGAGCCCCACGCGCGCCTCGGCCTGCCGCCCCGCCTTTGACGAACTTGTCGGCCCCGCATTGGAAGGACCGCCGGCCGCCGCAGCATTCGCCGCCGCGCTCGCCGCTTTGGCGTGCACCACGGCCGCCAGAAAATTGTTTTCCTTCGCCTCGATGAGTCCCGTGCCCATCGCCGTCCCTGGCGTCAGCACACGGATCACCTCGCGCCGCACGATCTTCTTTCCCGGCCCGGGCTCCTCCATCTGCTCGCAGATTGCGACCTTGTGCCCGGCGCGGATCAGTTTGGCAATGTAGTTTTCCGCGGCATGGTAGGGAACCCCGCACATCGGCACGGGCTCGCCCTTTTCCTTGTTCCGGGCCGTGAGTGTTATCTGCAGGACGCGCGAGGCCAGCACCGCGTCCTCATAGAACAGCTCGTAGAAATCACCTAGCCGGAACAACACCAGCGCGCCCGCATGCTGCTTTTTCACCGCATGATACTGCTGCATGAGCGGAGTTGTAGGTTCCGTTGCCAATGACCCTCGCCAATTACTCCTGCTAAAGACCGCCGTCTCCCAAGTCGAGCGATTATGCGGGCTCGCCCTCACCCGCGCAACCTCCATCCCAATCTTACCTCGCAACTTTTCCGCCATTCCCAAGTCAAACTCCTCTTTCCCGCAGCGCGCTTGAGGCCCCGTGCAGGCATGTGCGGTAAACCGTTTCGCGCCGCGGCTCGCGCGATATACTCAGCCATGGCCTCGCAACCAGAAACTGAAATAAAGCTGCGTGTCGACGACCTGGCGGCCCTGATCCGCAAACTCAAGCGCGTCGGGGCCCACTGCCACGGCCGTATTCTCGAACGGAACACCCTCTTCGACACCCCCGACTCCGATTTCCGCCGCCGAGGCCGCCTCCTCCGCCTGCGAATCGAGACCCCCGCCCGATCCTCGCTCGTCGCGGCAGGCCGTGCTCGCGCCTGCCTAACGTCAAAGCAGGCCGCCGCGGCCTCCGCGCCCGCCGGTTACAAGCAGAACCTCGAATCCGAGGCTTCCGTCTGGGCCCCTCAATACTCCATCGCGCGATTTCGCGCCCTCGGTTTCCGGCCCGCCTTCCGCTATGAGAAATTCCGCAGCAGCTTCCGCCTGGGCCGGCTGCACCTGGATCTCGACGAAACTCCCGTCGGCGCGTTCATCGAGCTCGAAGGTCCTTCCCGCTGGATCGACCGCACCGCGCATGCCCTCGGCTACTCACGCCGGGACTACATCCGCGGCACCTACTGGGACCTTTACGCCGCCGATTGCCGTCTTCGCGGCAAAATTCCGCGCGATATGCTCTTTCACGCATAAAAAATCGGTAACACGCGCACTCTACGCTTGACAAACCCTCGCGCAGCCGTTACTTACTCCAACGGGGAGTAACGCAGCATGGACGAGCGTTCGCCCAATTCGGAGCCTGACGGTAGTCGCCGCGCCCGGCATTCAGCAACCGCCGGATATTGCGCCCCTGCCATCGCGCTCGTGTTTGACCGCCCCTCGCGGCTTGTCCAGCGCATCGGGCCCGTGCCTGAAGCGCGTCTCGTCCGCGCCGATTGGATGTTTGGCAACAGGGAGGCGAGACCCGGCCTGCGCTAGACCTACGGTGGGATTTCCATCCGCCCGTGGCCCGGCTGCACCGCCGGTCCCGGGCTTTTTTTTCGCTATCCGATAGCGATCCTGCACCGGTCGCCAGGCGACGGGCGAAGGGTTCGAGCGGTTCGCACGAGTTCTACCAGGAGCGCGCATGCTTCACGCCACAGAAATCATCGGCGCCGACACCTACGACGTTGCCGGCAACTTCGTCGGCCGCGTCAAGGAAATGTTCATCGTCCCCGACGAGCAGGCCAACCGCATCTCGCGCCTGCTCATCGGCCGCGGCAAATACCGCCCGCTCGTCGCGCGCTTCGACCAGATCGACTCCGTGGCCCCCGGCCGCGTCAAGCTCACCACCGACGAGTCGGCGCTTGAGCTTTATAACCCCAGTGACTCCTGGCTCGCTGTACGAAAAGACCTGCTCGACCAGCAGATCATTGACACCAACGGCCGCAAAGTCGTCCGCGTCAACGATGTCGAGCTCGCCGATTCGCGCGTCAACGGCAACACCGAGCTCCGACTCACCCAGGTCGACGTCGGATTGCCCGGCGCCGTCCGCCGCCTCCTGCAAGGCGTGGTCCCTCCGATGGGCATCCGCCGCATCCAGCAGAAGCTTCCGCGCCGCGCGATCCTGTGGGAGTTCGTCAACCTCATCGAGCCCGATCCGCTGCGCCGCGTGAAGCTGCGCCTATCCAGCGCCAAGCTCTCGCAACTCCATCCGGCCGACCTCGCCGACATCATGGAGGAGCTCTCGCCCGCCGAGCGCCAGTCGATCGTCGATTCGCTCGACGAGCAAACCGCCGCCGAGACGCTCGCCGAGCTCGACAAGCGCCTGCAGACGCAAGTGGTCGAACAGCTCGACCCCGAAAAGGCCGCCGACATCCTCGCGGAGATGAATCCCGACGAGGCCGCCGACCTGATTCAGAGCCTCGACTCCGCGAAGTCCCGGGAAGTCCTCGAGGAAATGGAGCACACCGACGCCGCCGAAGTGAAACAGCTCATGAAGTTCGACGAAAGCACCGCCGGTGGCATGATGAATACCGAAATCGTCGTGGTCGGCGAGGACGCCACGCGCGGCGAGGTGGTCGACTACATCCGCTTCCACGAAATTGCCCTCGACCAGCTCGACAACGTCGTGCTCATCAACAAAGATGCCGGCCTCGCCGGCACGGTTCCCGTGGCGCGCCTAATTCTGGCCGACGCCGAACAGCGCATGGCCGAACTAGCGTTTCAACCGCTCGTCTCCATCAAGCCCGACGCGAGCGATAAGGAAGTATTCGAAATTTTCGACAAGTACAACTTGCGCAGCCTCGCGGTGGTGAACGATGAAAGCCAGCCGATCGGCGCCATCACCGTGGACGACGTAGTAAGCCGCATGCGCTCGCAGCTTTAATGGCTCTGGACTACTCTGAACTCGCGACTCTGAACTGAATTCGAAATGAACACCTGGATCACATTGACGACGACCGTCGAACGCCTCGCCAAACGCGGCAGGGAGTTCGGCCGCAATTCGCGTACGATTCGCCGCCGCCTCGCCGTTTTTTTCGCCGTTGTCGGCCCGGGCTTGATCACCTCCAACGTCGACAATGACGCCGGCGGCATCGCCGTTTACACCACCTCTGGCGCTCAATTCGGCTACGCGCTGCTCTGGTCCCTGATCCCCATGACCATCGCGCTCTACGTCAGCGAGGAAATGTGCGCGCGCATGGGCGTGGTCACCGGTAAGGGCCTTTCCGACCTCATCCGCGAGGAGTTCGGCTTCCGCTCTACGTTCTTCGTCATGATCGCCGCGTTTCTCGTCGACCTCAGCAATACGGTCGCGGAATTTGCCGGCGTGGCCGCGTCGATGCAGATCTTCCACATCAGCAAATACGTGTCCGTGCCGCTGGCCGCCATCGCCGTCTGGGTTCTGGTCGTGCGCGGCAGCTACCGCCAGGTCGAGAAAATATTTCTGGTCGCCTGCGTGTTCTATTTGTCGTACGCCGTCTCGGCCTTTCTTGCCAAACCTGACTGGATCGGCGCTGCGAAAGCTACAGTTGTGCCCAACGTACAGCTGAACGCGCCCTATTTGCTGATGCTCATCGGCCTCATCGGTACCACCATCGCGCCGTGGCAGTTCTTCTACCTCCAGGCGGGCTTCGTTGAAAAACGCGTCGGCCCGCGCCAATACAAGCACGCACGCATGGACGTTCTCGTCGGCAGCATCTCCTGCATGGTCATCGTATTCTTCATCATCGTTTGCTGCGCAGCCACGCTGCACCTTCATGCGGAGACTCAGGTCATCACCGACGCGGGCCAGGCCGCGCAGGCGCTCGTCCCGCTGGCAGGGAAGTGGGCCGGCTATCTGTTCGCGTTCGGCCTCCTCAATGCCTCGCTTTTCGCCGCTTCGATTCTGCCGCTTTCCACCGCGCACGTGATTTGTGAAGGCCTTGGGTTCGAGGCCGGTCTGGACCGCAAGCTCGAGGAAGCGCCCACGTTCTACGCGCTCTATACGCTGCTGATCGTTGTCGGCGCCGGCATCATTCTGATTCCCAAGGCGCCACTACTGAAAATCCTAGTCCTCTCGCAAGTCGCCAACGGCGTCTGGCTCCCCGTCGTGCTCATCTTCATCCTGCTTCTGATCAACCGCCGCGACCTGATGGGCGAGCACGTCAACACGCTCGCCTTCAACATCATCGCCTGGGGCTCCAGCATCATCATGATCGCCCTCACGCTGATCCTGATGTACGTTTCGATCTTCAACCCCGCCGCGGCGGGTTTATCCGGCTCGATCTTCCCCAGTTTTCATCTTCTATAGCCAGGCGGGTTTCAATTCGTAGCGGGCGCCTTTGCCCTGGCACCGCGCCATCATCCCGAGCAGAGTTCAACGGTCTGTCTCAGGCGCTCGAAGCGGCTCATCGCCCGCTCCCCCGTTCCTTCTCGTAAAACTGTTCAAAAAACGCGAGCTGCGCGGGATTCGTCGCCGGCCCGATTTCAGCTCGATCGCCCAAGACCATCGGCCGATCGCTCTTGTTGTCGTCAAAGGCAGGCCACGGGGCCAGCCCCCTTCCGTTCGGATCGCCTTTCGTCGCGAAGTTGACCCAATACGACGAGAGCGTGTCTGACACTTGATGATCGACGTCCGTCCACGCGCGCGGCGCCAGCAGGTTTTGGAAGACATACTGGGCTTCGGCGCCATGAGTAGCGCCCGAACCCAGGCCGCCGCGAGAAGTCGAGCCAGCGGGCGGAGGAGGTTCATGCGTGAAGTAATAGAGAAAGGCTTTCGAATGTCCGGTCCTGGTGTGCGCCCGCGCCCAAGTCCGCATCACAAACGCGAGCTCATCGCGAAACGCGGCAAGTTGCGACGTGTTCGCTTCCTCATCCGAACCCGCTGGATAAAGCTTCAGGAAAGCGTCCGTCTGATCGCCGAATCGCGCCTGCGAACGTTCGATAAACTTCTCGGCCGTGGTGGGCTGCAGGAAGAATGTTCCTTCGTCCTTGTTCGATCCGCCCATTAGCGGCACATCATTCTGCTGGCCCTCGGCGAATACCGTTCCGACGTCTTCCGGAAGAAACCACCCGTCGATCACGGGTCCGCCGCCACGGCCGCCCTTCAGCAAATCCTCCGCCGGTTTCGCGCGCAGTTCTTCCAGGCTCTCGGCGTGCAGCTCTTCAGCCATTTTCACGCCGGCCTGTTCCGCCTCCGAGAGCGTTCGTGTCGGTGTAAGAGAGATACCCATCCACGCGCCACTTTCACCAATCGCGCGCTGGAACAGCCCTTTCGCTTGCGGCGATCCCATCAGGTTGGAAATGCTGGATGATCCAGCCGAATCGCCGAAGACGGTCACGCGCCCCCGATCGCCGCCAAATCCCGCAATGTTCTTCTGTACCCATTGCAGCGCGGCAACCTGGTCCATCAGTCCGTAGTTACCCGACGCATGATGCTCGGATTCCCTGGTCAACTCGGGATGCGAGAAAAATCCAAACGCGCCCAGCCGGTAGTTGATCGTGACCAGCACGACGCCCTTCTTGGCCAGCGCCTCTCCGTCGTAGCCCGGAGCCGATCCGGAGCCGGTTTGATAACCGCCTGGATGAATCCAGACCATGACGGGCCGCCTCGCGCTGGCCGAACTGGCCGCGGTCCAGACGTTGAGGAAGAGGCAGTCTTCGCTCATTTTCGGCGGTGTTGCCGTGGGATTCGCGCCGCGGAAAGCCGTCTGCATGCACATGGCACCGAATTCATCGGCTTTCCGCACACCGTCCCAAGGGACCGCCGGTTGCGGCTCGCGCCAGCGCAGCCTTCCGACGGGCGGCGCGGCATACGGGATGCCACGGAAAACGCGGACCGAGCCATCCGATCCCCCGACACCCGAGACCAAACCGGAGTCAAGTCGAACCGGCTCCTCGAAGGCCGCCGAGGAGACAAACCATCCTCCGAATACAAGGATCGCCACAACACAGAACCACGCAGCTCGCATCGACACGCTCCTGTGAAAAACTTTGGTGCCGCATTTCTGCGACGGATACGGCGGGTGCTGTCTCGTGGCCACGAACGCCAACGAGCTCCTGGAAATTCCGCCTACGGACGGAAGTTATCACAGCGGCTTGGGTGAAGTCCCGATAAGCCTTGCCTGCGTCTTCGACGCATTGGTCGTGCCAGACGTTTCTCGAGAGTCGACTTATGAGGACCCTGCTGAACGTGTGGGCAACTCTTGCGAACGTGCTTCAGATTTCTTAGGTCCACGGGGAAGCTCGGGATACTCCTCTCACAACACGCTCATCCTATCGAAATCCACGCGATTTGCGGTGATCTGCCGCTCTACGTGATTTCCGTCACCGTGACCTCGAGCTGGAACTTCCGCTTAGAGTTTGGATCATCCGCCGTCCCTACCATCATGGCTTTTCCAACCCCGACAGGCGTTTGGTTACTGATCGTAAGCGTACGCAAAATCGGGTGGCCATCGACCTTGGCTTCGTCCGGGGCCAGGCTCGAGACATCGACGTCGGTGTCCAACACCTCAGCGCCGTCGCGCATGCGGAGCAAACCGCAGATTCTGATGCCAACATCAACGTATTGATTCGTGCCGTCACTCTTCATTCCCGCGGGGATCTTCGTGCCAATTTGCACGTGGCCTGGCCAAAGTCGCCCGCCTTGATTGCAAGAGCGTGTGCTCCGAGCCTGAAGAAATCGGGCAGAAGCCAGAGCTGAACCGACGTGAGGAATTTGAGCACCGTCGCTTCGCGAGGTGCGCAGTGGCACCTGCTCGCTGTCCATCCAGCGATCCGTAGACGGATGTGGCAAGACTGGAATTATGGTCTCCGTGATAGACTCCGCCGACAAATACATAGAATAAAATCGAGGTAGAGGGCTAGGGCGCAACGTGGCGGAAAGGAATCGTCGTGAGCGGCAGCTTAGCGAATTCGTCGGCAGTCATGGCTCTCCTCGCAATTCCCAGCCAGGTGATCTGGTCATATCTTGTCGGTGGAATGGTTTTTGCAACCGGGCTGGTTGTGATTTTCCTTCACGGCGACTGGCAGAAGGAGCGAGGAATCGACAAGCTGATTCTGTTCGGACCGGTTTTCTACGCGGCGCCGCTCGCGGCCTTCGGCACCGAACATTTCACGCTGACGGAGGACATCGCCTCCCTCGTACCGGCGTGGATTCCGTGGCATGAATTTTGGGCCTACTTCGTGGGCGCTTGTTTTATCGCAGCCGCGGTGAGCATGGTGACGACGATTCAGGCGCGTCTCGCGGCGAGTTTGCTCGCCCTGAACTTTTTCCTCTTCGTGGTGCTGATGGACGTCCCGGCTTGGATACAAAATCCTCGAGATCGGATTGCGCTGGCGCTGGCGCTGCGGGAATTGTCTTTCAGCGGCGGCGCTCTGGCGCTGGCAGCCAACCTCACCGAGCGGTCGCGCGAACGCGGCGCGCACATCCTTGCGACGATTGCCCGTTACTTCGTTGCCATCCCCGTGCTCTTTTACAGCTTCGAGCAATTCATGCACGGCGATCACGTTCCCGGAGTTCCGCTGGAGCGGATGACTCCCACGTGGATTCCCGGACACGCCATTTGGACCTACCTGGCAGCCGTGGGCTACGCAGTCGCGGGAATCCCGTTGCTAGTAGGCAAGAAAACCCGCGCAGCCGCCACGTGGGTGGGCTTAACCGTGCTTTTCGTGGAGTTGGTCGTCTACGTGCCGATCGGAGTTGTGGACCGCGCCAGCCTCGACAATGGACTTAATTACCTGGGGGACACCTTGATGTATGGCGGGGCCGTTCTTCTGCTCGCGGGCGCCATGCCGCGCGAATCAGCGGCAGCTCATTGATCCCACGAGAACGATCCCCATCAAGGGCCGTAAGACTTAAGGGAACCAAAACAGCCTTTGTCTCAATCTGTGAAGGTTCATCATCTCTCCCGCCGAAGGGAGGCCTGATTAGCCGAATGTGGCACCGCAAGCGTGCGGCCGCAATGGCGCGAAGAAACTGGCAGGGTAAGTCTCTGGTGCTGGCCGCCCGACCGCTTTTTCCGCCGCCAGCTTTCCTGTGGCGAACAAAAGACGAAGATGCTATCTTTCGCCTATGCCCGTAAAGTCCTGCCGCGTCACCATTCAAGACATGAGCGGGGTTGAACACACCGTCCAGGTCTCGGCGTCCTCGCTCTATGAAGCCGTCGCTCTCGGCCTCGCCTCCCTTCGCGGCGAGGACTGGGTCGCCGGCATCGCCGAAGGCCTCAACACCGTCCGCATCTCCGCCATCAACGTCCCCGTCGAACACTCCGTCCGCATCATGGACTTTCAATCCTGGCTGGCCAAAGAAGGCGGCTCCCCTCGCGACCGCTCGCAACGTTACCGCGTCCGAGAAATCCTCGGCATCAAAGACCAGCGCGCATCCTGACGTCGTAGCGCGAGCATCCGGCTGGCGTTTTTGACGTCGCCTCCAGACCCACGAAAAGCCTCGGCACAGATCCGGCATTTTGAGCCTGGCAGCTAGCCGTAAGTTTTTGCGCATACCTTTTTCCTCGCCCAGAAACTGCGGTGGGCGACACGTAACCCCGATTCGCCGGGGTGAGCCTGTTCGTCCTGCAGCTCACGAATTACGAGCCGGAACTCGCGCCACGAGCTGACACACCATGCAAAGTCCTTTCGGGCCTATGTCATTGAAGACAAAAGGATCGACCACCTGCGAAGTGACACACAAACTCGTTGTCTGAAACACCCATTAGTGGCAGAGGAGCCCCGCTTTCTTAGCGTTGAGGTTCCGGCGGAGCTGCTGCGGTGGGCGGCGTTTCTGGCGCGGCCGCCTGGCCGGGCGGATCTGCGGGGGCGGCTGCGGGCGCAGCCGCCTCGACCGGCGGAATGGCCAGCGGGTTGAGAGACTGGTCCGCGGGCGCGGCGAGGGGACCGATCGCTTCCGCGCCACCGTCGCCGGGCGGCGCGACGGTCTCAGCAGCGGTGACAAGCGGTTCGGCTTTTGGGTCGACCGGAATCGTTAAAGGGCCGACTGGATCGAGCGGGGAAGCCTCCGCACGACGGAGGCTCTCCTCGATCGCGGTGAAAAGCGGAGCTAAGCCGGCTTCTTTCGAGACGACCTTGAGCACACCGACGCGAGCGGCTGCCTCGCGGACCTGCGGCGCTTCGTGCAACGTGAAAAGGACGATGGGAAGTCCGGGCGCGGCTTGGAGGATTTCTTTCGCCGCTTCCAGGCCGGTCAGCACCGGCATCGAGAGATCCAGGATGACCAGATCGGGCTTCAGTTGACTGGCCATTTGCACAGCCTGAAGGCCGTCGGTCGCTTCGCCGCACACAGTCCAGCCGCGCGAAAGCAGTGCGTTGCGGATGTAGATGCGCGTGTTGTCGCTGTCGTCAGCGATCAGAATTTTGCGCATGACAGCTGCGAACCCGAGGCCTATGTAGGATAGGCGACATACCGTCTCGACCCTACCATCTGGCCGCAGGGCATGTAATACAGCATTCTAGGTAGACCGCTCGCGGCGAGATGACAAACGCGGGCGGGGCGTGCTAAGTTCGCGAGCGAACTTGCCTTTAGCTGCTTTTTCGTCGAAGCCATGTCGTGAACAGAGTTCCGTGAAGATCGTTCCGTGAAAATCACTCCGTGAAAAACGCCGACCTCTGGAATCCAGCCAGTCGCGAGGAAGCGCAGCTGTTGGAACAGCTCGACCGCGAACGCCTGCCGCATCACGTGGCGATCATTATGGACGGCAACGGGCGCTGGGCCGAGCGGCGGCATTTGCCACGCGTGGCGGGGCATCGCGCCGGAGTGAAGATGGCCCGCGAGATCATCGAGACGTGCGCGCGATTGCATCTGCCGTGCCTGACGCTGTATGCGTTCTCGCTGGAGAATTGGCGGCGCCCGCGGGCGGAAGTGGATTTTCTGATGCGGCTGCTGCGCGAGTACCTGAAGCGCGAGCTGCCGACGATCCAAAGAAACAATATTCGCCTGCTGGTGATCGGGCGCTCGGCGGATTTGCCGGAAGCGGTGAACCGCGACATCGCCGACGCGATGCGGCAAACGGCGCGCAACACGGGGATGAGACTTGTGGTGGCGCTCAATTACGGGGGGCGAGCCGAGCTGGCCGACGCGTTCAACGCGATGCTCGACCGCGTGCGCGAGAACGGGCTTTCCGCGTTTCGCGCCGACGAGCAGACCATCTCCGAACACCTCTACACCGCAGGATTGCCCGATCCCGATCTCCTGATCCGAACGAGCGGTGAAATGCGGGTGAGCAATTTTCTGTTGTGGCAGATCGCGTATGCGGAGATTTACGTGACCGAGTCGCTGTGGCCGGATTTTTCGCGGGTGAAGCTGCTGGAGGCGCTGGTGGATTTTCAGAAGCGCGAGCGGCGCTACGGCGGGCTTGGGTCGCTAAAGCGCGAGCAAGACCCCCGGTCGAGGCGAGGCTGACGGAGGATGCTCCTACGGATTACGACAGCTGTCGTGCTGATACCGGTGGTCGTCGCGCTGGTGTGGTGGGGACCGCCCGAGCTGCTGGCAGCGGCGGCGGCGGCGGTGGCGCTGGCGGCGCTGTGGGAGTTTTTCTCGCTAGGTGAACGCGTGGGCCTGCCGGGATTCCGGAAGTGGACGATGGCGTGCGCGGCGGCGATTTTTTTTGCGCAGTATGCGGCGGGAGACGTGGCGACGCATCTGCTCGGCGCCGGCGACTTGCTGGTGCGGCGCGGACCGCTGGCATCGGTCACGCTCGACCTTGTGCTGATCTTGTTTTTGTTTGGCGCGGTCGCGATCGGCCTTGGAACGCGGCGTCCTCTGCAGGACGTGCTGCCGGCGATCGCGATCAGCTCGGCGGGATTGCTGTTTGTGGCGCTGCCGTTCAGTTACCTGGTTCGCGTGTTTGAGGTCGAAGGAACGATGGGCGCGAGCGAACATGGCGGACGCAAGCTGGTGCTGTTCACGCTGTTCCTGATCTGGGCCGGGGATGTGCTGGCGTACTTCGTGGGCAGTTCGCTGGGGCGGATGCCAATGGCGCCGGCGCTGAGCCCAAAGAAAACTTGGGAAGGTGCGATTGCGAATTTCGTGGCATCGCTGGTGGTAGCGGTGTTTTTCGCGCGGTGGATGCAAGTGGATACGGTGACGATGCTGCTGATCGCGGGATTGGCGAATATTGCGGGGCAAGCGGGGGATTTGATCGAGTCGGCGTACAAGCGCGGGGCTGTAGTGAAGGATTCGGGGACGATTTTGCCGGGCCACGGTGGCGTGTTGGACCGCGTGGATAGTTTGATCTTGGCGGCGCCGGTGGTTTGGGTGGCTTGGAGTTTTTTGGCGGGGCGGTAGGGCAGGGAAGATAAGTCCCTCGCGTGATGCGCTTGTCGCGCGCTTAGCCGAGAGCGGGGATCAATCGCGATGCACAGTCGCGGGTGAGAATGCTGGTAGGCAGACCGCGATATATTCCGCGCCTTCGGGCGTTGAATATTGGATCCATTCTCCGGGACGAGCGTGGACGGCTTGGCCGGCGCGCACGTCGATGACGCCGTGTTTGTGAGTGACTTGCAAGAATCCTTTCAGGACGATGGAGTATTCGTCGAATTCCGGCGTTTGGCCGGGCTCGACCCAACCGGCGGGACTGCGCATGTGGGCTACGCTGGCGCCCTCCGTCTTGGTGTTCACTCGGCCGACAAATTCTTCGATGATTTTCGGTTTTGTTCCCGCGGCTTCGATGCGGGTGGGATTTGCGATCAGTGTTGGCATGGCATCTCCAGTTTGTCAGTCAGTTGGCGTTTGTGGGATTTGTTTTGCGCGCTTCAGTAAATCGAGTAGCCGCCGTCGACCACTAGCGTCGCGCCCGTCACGAAATCCGAGGCTGGCGCAGCGAGAAACACCGCGGCTCCCGCGCACTCATCCGGATGGCCCCAGCGTCCGGCGGGTGTCCTTCGGGCGACTTCCTCATAGAGCGGCATCGATTTGATCGGCGCGGTCATCTCCGTGTCGAAAAACCCGGGCACGATCGCGTTGACCTGGATATGGTGCGGGGCGAACTCGATGGCGAGCGATTTCGTGAGCTGTACGACGGCGCCTTTTGACGAACTGTAAGCGGGAACTGCTCCCGACCCGAACAGCGAATACATGCTGGCGATGTTGATGATCTTGCCGCCTTTTCGCTTCAACATGGCAAGCGCCGCGGTCTTCGACATCAGGAACATCGAAGTGAGATTTATATCGAGGGTTTCCTCCCAGCCTTCGCGGGTTTCCTCCAGAGCTGGTTTGAAGACGCCGATGCCCGCGTTATTGACCAGCACGTGCACGGGACCGAGTGTCTTCTCAACTTGCGCAAAGGCAACTTCGCGCTCGGAGTCATTCGCCACGTCCGCGCGAAATGCCGTGGCGGGGAAACCGACGGCGCGAAGCTCGGCGAGGACCGCCGCGTTCTTTGCCTCGTTGCGTCCGAAAATGGCGACGGATGCTCCCGCTTTGGCAAAGCCGAGGGCCATGCTCCGCCCCAGGCCGCCATTGCCGCCGGTTATCAGTGCGACGCGGCCGCTCAAATCGAAAAGCCTGGAATCGGGCATGGAATGGGCTCCTGAATTCACGTGCGGTTACACCAGCAAACGGCCGCCGTCGACGGCAATGATCTGACCGGTGACGAAATCGGAGGTCGCTAGATACAGAACCGCGCTGGCTATATCGTCTCCCGTGCCCGTGCGGTGCAGCGGCACGCGCTGAATGTACTCTTCGTCGGGTGGCTCGCCGGGAAATTGAATCGTGCCGGGCGCGACGCTGTTGACCAGAACTTCGGGTGCGAGGGCACGCGCGAGGCAGCGCGTGAGCATGATCGATCCTGCTTTCGAAACGCAGTAATGCGTGTAGCTCGGCCACGGCAACATGCCGCCGAGCGAGGAAAGATTGATGATGTGTCCGCGGCCTTGGCGCTTCATGATCGGCGCGGCGGCCTGGGCGCAGAGAAACTGCGACTTGAGGTTGATGTCGAGAATACCGTCCCATTGCTCGTCGGTGAGCGCCTCGAATTTCGCGGCGAAAAACTGTCCTGCGTTGTTGATCAGAATGTCGAGCCTGCCGAAATCCTCTTCGACTGCGGCGAAAAGCTTCGCGACCTCGGCGCGCTTCGTGACGTCGGCCTGGATCGCGACGGCCTTCTCCCCGCCGGCCAGGATTTCGCGCACGACGTCATCGGCATCTTGTTTCGCGCCACGATAATTCACCGCAACCGACGCACCCTCCGCCGCAAGCCGCAGCGCGATGCTGCGCCCAATGCGTTTATTCACGCCGGTTACCAGGGCCACCTGTCCTGCAAGCTGCTTCGATGCCACGAAAAACTCCTCGAAAATGCCGATCGACACATTAGCACTAGCCGGGCCTCGGGCGACACCCGCCATTTGCGCGCGAAGGCAGGCTCGGCCATAATGCGCCGGGAATTGGGGCAGCCACGTGTCAACTACCGAGACAAAACCGCCAGCGAATGCGATTCCTCGTCCAGAGCCCGGCCTTACGCCGGCCGAACTGCTCCGTCGAGCCCAAGCGATGCGCCCGATGCTAGGCGAGCGCCAAAACTCGGTGGAGGAAAACGGGTGCGTATCCGATGACACCAACGCACGATTCATCGCCGCCGGTTTCTATCGCATCCTGCAGCCACGAATCTTCGGCGGCTATGAATTCGACCTGCCCACCTTCTTGCGCGTGATGATCGAGATTTCGCGCGGCTGCTCGGACAGTGGATGGGTGCTGGCGCTGACGGCCGGCCACGCGTTTCTGATGTCGTCGTTCGACGAGCGTGCGCAGCGCGAGGCCTTCGGCGAGAGCGGGGAATTTCGCGCGCCGAGCGTGGCGATGCCGGGCGGCATGGCGGTGGCTGTAGAAGGCGGCTATCGGGTGAAGGGAGCTTGGGATTACACCTCGGGCTGCGAGCTGGCCACGCATTTCATTGGCTCCTGCATTGTCGACGGCGTGAAGGATGCCGCGCCGGGTCATGGCGTTTTCGTGCTGTTCGATCGCGCGCAGTATCGCATCCTTGATAACTGGCACGTGATGGGCATGCAGGGCACCAGCTCGCGCCGGGTGATCGTCGACGAGATGTTCGTGCCCGCGCACCGGGCGCTCGCGGTGATCGACGCGCACGGCCAGTACGTTCACCCGCGTCCCGGGAGCCTCATGCACGCGAATCCGTTTTATCGCGGCAGAATCACGTCTCTGTTGGTCTCGGAAGTGGGCGCGGTTGCCGTCGGCATCGGACGCGGGGCGCTGGATTGCTACGAAGAAATCCTGCGAAACAAGAAAACGAATTTCCCGCCGTTCCGCCCCCGCGCCGAAGAGCTGGAGTACGAGCGCCATTTCGGGGAAGCGCAATCGCTGGTGGACACCGCGGAAGCCGCTCTGTTGAAAATGGCTGCGGACTACATGGAATGCGCCCGCCGCGACGCCGAAGACGGCGTTGCGTTCACCGACGAGGATGACCGGAGGTTTCTTCAGATCGAGCAGCAGTGCGTGCGACTGTGTTTCGAAGCGGTCGACCTGATGCTGCGGACCAGCGGTACCTCGGCTGCGTCGAAATCCGCGCCGCTGGGGCGTTATTTCCGCAATCTCGCCGTCCTTCGTACCCACATCACGATGCAGCGCGATCACACTGCCGCAAACACCGGCCGGTTGCATTTCGGCTTGGCGCCGTTGAGCCGCCTCTAGCGCGCGCCGGCCGCTGGCGCGATTCATGTAAAATCGTCCCGCGTATAACGGAGGCCGAATGAAACTCGATCTGCTTGCCATCGCGCCGCATCCCGATGATGTCGAGCTGACCAGCGGTGGGACGATGATCAAAATGGCGCAGGCCGGATATGCGACCGGAATCCTGGATCTGACGCGCGGCGAGACGGGCACGCGCGGCACTCCGGAGATGCGACGGAAGGAAGCGGCCCGCGCGGGGAAAATCATGGGCGCGAAGGTGCGGCGTAATCTGGGGCTGCCCGACGCGCAATTGAAGGTCACGGATGAATACAAGGCCGCGGTGGCGGCGGTGATCCGCGAGTTCGAGCCGCACACCGTGATTCTGCCCTACTGGGAGGGCCGGCATCCCGACCACTACACGGCGGCGCGGCTGGGATATGAAGCCTGCTTCGTGGCGGGGTTGAAGAACTATGCGCTGGCAGGGCTGCCGTTCCGGCCGTTCAAGATTTTGTACGCGTCGGCATACGCGGACGTGCGGCCGACGTTTGCCGTGGACATCACGAAACAGTACGACCGACGCCGGCAGGCAATTCTGGCGTACGCGTCGCAGTTCAACCCACCGAAGCGCGATAAGAAATCGCGCGTCGCGCTGCCGCTGGATGAGCTTGAGGCGCGCATGAATCTGCAGGCGAGCTACTACGGCCGCATGATCGGCGTGAAATATGCGGAGGGTTTCGTGGTGAAAGAAGTGGCGCAGGTCGATGACGTGGTGAAGATGCCGGTCAGTTCGCTGTAAAGGCGTGTTAGCGAATTCCGCGCGTGGTGCGTCGCGGAACAATGCGTTTCAGCGCCATCTGTTAAGCTGATTTCAGGCGAGCCGTCCGACATGAATCCATTTCGGCGAAAATCCGAAAGGAAATCCGCGTCCGAGCCGCATCCGGCTAATCGCGGTGGCCATCTGCTTTCCGAGACGCACCGGGTGACGCTGGAACTCGCGCGCGCCGAGACATTTGCCGCGATGCTGGCGAAGAGCCGGGCTTCGCACGTCATGGAAGTGAGCGACCTGCTGGCCGGGATGTATATCTGCAACTGGGACCGGCTGTCGCATTATTGGGAGGAAGAGGACCGCGAGGAAATCGAAACTTTCTTGCGGGGCATCTGCCGGATCAGCCCGGAGCGCTGGCATTCGTGGATCGAAATCTACGACGGCCTGCGGCGCAAAGACGAGCGCTGGCATTTGCTGCGCCCGCTCGAGAGGTTGAAGAAAGCGACGCCTCCGGAGGCTGCCGTGCGACCGTCAAGCGCTCTAGCATCGGTTTTCAAACGCGCCGAAGAGCTGGCGCCGACGCGCGATTCAGTGGGCGGCCGGAACATGCCGATCCTTACGAGCGAGTGCGTGCTGCTGTGCATCGTGCGGAGCTTTGGATCGGAAATCACGCGCAAGCTCGCCGGCACGGGGCTGGACGCGGGCAAACTCGAACGCGACGCGCTGTTTCCGCGACGCGCGCCGCTGGTTTAGACCTTCTCCCTTGGATTTTCTTCGCGATTTCCCGCTCCCAGCTGCTTCGTCAGATGATCAGTTTGAACCGCGGCCAAAGATTGGCCAGAGGCGCGATCGGCTTGTGGCAAACGTAGATCGGGATATTTTGCTCGTTGGGCATGGCGTGCGGACTGACGCTCGTGGCGGCAACGCGCACGTCGCCGAAAAGTTTGATGAACTCCTCCGAGCGCTCGCCGAAAATGATCATGCAAGAGCCGGAATATCCTCGCGGGCCCCAGTAGAAATAGCTGTTGTGGCCGCTCAGGGCCTTCGGCAAATCCAGGGACGGTCCGTAGTAATCGATCGCTCCGGCCTCGCCGTAATTTCCTCCCAGGATTCCACAATCCGCACGGTCTTCAGCCGGGAGCGCTCGATAGACCTGCGCGACCGTGGTAGCCAGCGTGTTCCACGCGAACATGTCCGCGTAGAGCTGCGGCAGCTCGACGTTTACTGCGTCGCGCTCCGTTTTCACTGCGCCTGCAAGCGGGAGGGCTGCCGAGAAGCGTATGAACGAATCAATCGGTAGCAACGGCACACCGAACGGGGCAGCGACAGCGCCTCCGATGATCAAGAGCGCCGGAAACGCGACGCGCAACCAGTGCCGAGTGGATGCCTGGGAGAATTGCTCGAACGCGACGCCTCCCGCCGCCATGAGAATCGGATAGTAGGGAAGGACGTAATAGGACTTGCCGCCCAGGAAAATGAAAATCGCGAGGATGATCAGATAGGCCCAGGCGAAACAGCGAAACTGCCTGCCGGTGCGCGCGAAAAAACACCACACCAGGCCCCCGAGCCAGACCGGCAGCGCGAGCGGATGCATGAAGATGGCCTGTTCGCCTAGGAAGCGGAGGGGCGAAATCGGAATATTTTTGTAGACGCGCGCGTTGTGGACCACTTCGAGCTGCGGCCAGCCATGATGCGCTTCCCACCATAGATTGGGCAGGAAAAGCACCAGCGCGAGGAGCGCGGCGATCCAAATCCAAGGAGAATGAAAGAGACGCTGCTGGCCCGCGAGCAGCAGGCCTGCCCCGAGAGCGAAACCGAAGACCAGCATGGTGTGCTTGTTTTCAAGCCCCACGCCGGCAACGGCGCCGAACGCGAGCCACAATTTCGGCGACGCGCCTTTCAGGATCCGCACGACCATCCAGGCGCAGACGAGCCAAAATAAAGGCTCGAAGGCGTTCATCGAGAAGAAACTGTCGAATGCGAGATACGCGGTGGCGCACAGGAGCGACGCAGCGGCCAGAAACTGTGCGAATTTGCCTCCGCCAAGCTCGCGCGCCAGGACGCCCGTCAAGAAAACGACGGCGGTGCCGGCGAGCACCGGCATCAGGCGCAGGGAAACGATGGTATTTCCGAGTAGATGATGGGAAATCCAGGCAAGCAGAGCGACGAGGGGCGGCTGATCGACGTAGCCCCAAGCCAAATGCTCGCCGCAGGCCATGTAGTACAGCTCGTCGCGGAAAAATCCGTAGTGGCGGATGCCGGCGAGATGGAGCAGCAGCTTGGCGGCAGCGAGCGAGGCAAGGATCGCCGTAGAGCTCACCGCCCACTGACGCGTGCGCCAAACGCCGAGCGCGTGTCCGCTTAATTCGCTGGCTTGTGTATGGCTCATGCGAGCGGGAGCGTCACGCTGGAAAAACCACCGCAGAAAGCCGCGCGCGTGCTGCCCGCCGCGAAATCAATTCGCAGCGGGGGTAACGATCGTGGCCGATTTGATGCTGTCGATATTCGGAAAATTCTTGTCAAGATACGCTTTGCCCTGGCTGGTGATCGCGCCCTGGTCCGGGCGCTCGCCGTAGCCACTGTAGAACTTCTGGACGACGTCCATGCCGGAGATCACTTTGCCGAACGGGGCGAAGCCCTGGCTATCGAGAAACGTATTGTTGCCGAAATTGATGAACAGCTGCGTGGTGCGGGTATTCGGGCCAGCCGTGGCGAAGGTGAGCGTGCCCGGCGCGTTGCTCTGGGTGACTTTATCGTCCTTGATGTTCGCGTTTTGCCAAACCTTGTTGACGGCCGGATCCGCGCTGAGGCCGAATTGCACGATAAAGCCGGGCACGTTGCGGAAGAAGGCTGCGTCGGTGAAAAATCCATGCTTCACCAGATTATAGAACCGGTCGGCGCCCAACGGAGCCCAGGCGCGCGTGACCTCCACGACGAAGTCGCCCTTCGTGGTGGTGAATTTAACCTGAAACGATTCGGGAGCCTTGGCGGTGAGCGTAGCGGGATGCAGCAGACCTGTATCTGTCATGTGTGATGTCCTCGGTGGCGTTGAGCTCGCTTGCCCCGCAGCGAGCGTTGCGGAGGCAAATGCGGCCATCGTGCAAATTGAAATGACTGCGGCGAGACGATTCATGCTTTCGTTCCTCTCCTAGTCCTTCGCTGGTCGAGTCCACGTCATATTCTGGTTACGAGTTGGTGGCTGTGGTCTCCACATCTTGCATCAATCGCAGGACGTTGCCACCGAGAATTTTTTGTATTTCTGATTCCGAATATCCGCGCTGGAGCAGGCCTTCGGTAATCCAGGGGAAACGCGAGGCGTCTTCCATGCCGTAGGGCATTTCGGCGCCGTCGAAATCGGAGCCCAGGCCGACGTGATCGATTCCGCCGATTTTCACGGCGTGGTCCACATGATCGAGAATCTTAGTCCATTCGACGCGCGGCAGTTTGCCATTGGCGATGAACTCGCGCACCAGTCTGTCTTCTTCGATCAGCTGGCAGGCTTCGTTGTCGCCGCAGCGGCGACGGGCTTCAGCATCCATCTGCTCCTCGAATTCGGGATGAGCCTTTTCGGCGTCGCGGAACTCCTGACTGAGGAAGCCCATGTGGAAATTGATCTGCATCACGCCGCCGCGGGCGGCGAGAGCCCGGATCAGATCGTCGGTAAGGTTGCGCGGCGTGGCGCAGAGCGCGTAGCACGAGGAATGCGAAGCCAGAACCGGGGCTTTGCTCGCGGCCAGGACGTCGCAGAGTGCTTTATCGGAGATGTGCGAGACATCGACGATCATTCCCAGGCGGTTCATTTCGGCGATCGTTTCAAGGCCAAAATCGCTCAAGCCGTTGTGCGCGGCTTTGTCGGTCGAGGCGTCCGCCCAATCCGTGTTCTTCACGTGCGTCAGCGTCATGTAGCTCACGCCGCGCGCGGCGAATTCGCGCAGGATACCGAGGTCGCCATTCATCATGTGCGCGCCTTCGACGGCGGTGAGCACGGCGATCTGGCCCGTCTCGTGCGCGCGGCGAATATCGCCGGCCGTTTTCGCCGCGACGAGATCGCTCGGATGGCGATTGACGGCGCCGCGGATCGCGTCGATCTGCGCGAACGCGCGATCAACGGCGGGCTTTCCCGTGATCGTGCTACGAATCCATACGGCGAAGAAAATAGCGCTCACCCCGCCTTCGCGCAGTCGCGGGATGTCCACCGAGCCATCGGCATGGCGATCGCCCAGGTCGAAGTCGTCGAAAATCAGGCGCTGGGTGGTATCGGTATGCGTATCGACGACCAGCGAGCGAAAATGAATCTCCCGGGCCCGAGGCGAAATCTCACTTGAAAGTCCCAGCGCTGGCGGCAACAAACCGTCTCCCAAGAATAGGTTCCCTGAAAACTGTGTCAGCCAGGCCGCGATTCCCGCGCAGCCCAATGATTCAAGACCATCCTAGCTTATAACAGAAGCTCGGCTGCGGTATCACGTCAGGATGGGCCAATCGGGAGGTGTTTGATTTGGAACACCTGCCGCGCAAGCGGGGACGAATCGCGGAATCCGTGGGTTATGCTCCTAAGCAAGGATTCGGCTCTAAAGGACGACCAATTGGCGATGGCCAGCGAACACATCGGCGAACTCAAAAAGTGGGTCAACGACACGGCGAAGAAGGGCAACGGCGACCCAATCCCGTTTGTCCGTGCCATGGAATTGATCAGCAAGAATTTCGGGCTGGAGCCGCACGAGGTGGCCATTCTAGGTCTGACCAACGACGGTCGCTCGCTGCGCTTCCTGGCGCCCCAAAATCTCCGCACCGTGGGACAGATTCCGCTTTCGAGCACGAATTCGTTGGCGGCGCGGACTGTTCGCGAACGGCGGCCCGAGCTGATCAACCATTTCTCGGTCGTTCCGCATGCGTCCGTGTTCGAAGCGGTACCGATCGCCGAGGAAAAGCGCGGCGACCCGATCCAGAAAATCATGAGCTCGCCGATTCTTTCATCCGGCAAAGTCGTGGGAGTGCTGCAAGTCTCCCGAAAAGGCAAAGCCGCCACCGATGCCGGCCCCGATTTTACGCATCCGCAGCTCCGCGAGCTGAAACTGATCGCGGACACGCTGGCTCCGTGCGTCCTGCTCGACAATCGCGAGTAACTTCTCTGCTCGGCGGCTTCGTTCACACAACTGTAATTTCCAAGTGCGTGAAAGCAGTTGACATCGTCCCGCACGCTTGTTAATTTCCGAACGCTTCTTTGTGAGCCGACAAAACAAGAGGCACCGCAGCTTCGGCAAGACTCATGGCGTTCGTCGCGAAGAACATTTTCCTAACAAAAGGGGTTGGAAAGCATCGCGAGCGCCTGTCGAGCTTCGAGC
>DATNKM010000014.1:0-9146 GCA_035603395.1 Candidatus Acidiferrales bacterium | reverse complement strand
GCCGCTTCCTTCTTGTTTCCTTCGGCCTCATACGCCTGGGCGAGGAATTCGGATGCGTTGGCATCATATACATAGTCGGGATAGAGGTCGCGAACCCGCTGGCCTTCCTTGATTACATCGTCGTTGTGGTGCTCCTTGGCCGCTTCGGCGAGTTCTTTCAGGCTCTTGCGCCACTCGTCGAAATTTGCGGCGGTCCTTCCCACGTTGCCGTCAAGCCAGGCGAGAAACTGTTTGTCAAAATCGGCGGCCGAGATGCCGAGATCCTGCTGGATCACGCCCGCGGTGGGTTGAACTTTGGCGAACGAATGGGCCATCTCGAGCAGCTTGTCGGCGCCCCAGCGGCTTTGAATGTAATCGCAAATTTGTCCCGCCTGGTAATAGGAGACGATCACCTGCGCTTCGTATTCCGGGCGGACGAAGCCGCGATCGAGATCCGTGACCGGCAGAAGCTTCTTATCGCGGATGGCGAGCAGGATTTCCGGCGTCACGCGGTCGCCCCATTCGGGCGAGGCTTGGGTTTCCTCGTGAACGGCGAGGCCCTCGGCGAACCAACGGGGCACGCGATGATTCGTCATGGTGAGAATGTAAACGTGGCTCATCTCGTGCCACAGCGTGCTGGCCCAGTTGAAATCGCCCGGCTTGCGGCCCGAGGGGCTGTCCATGGCTACCACTTCGCCGAAGGTGACACCGAGCGCCCCGAGACCGGGCATGCCGAGGGTACGCACCGCGAAATCCTCGTGGTCCGGATAGACCTCGACCTGCACAGGCCCTGGCAGCTTGAATTTGTATTTTGCCTCGTAGGTGGCCATCGCTTTTTTCGCTACTGCTTCAACGTAGGGATGGAGTAGGTCGGCTTCCTTCTTTTGAAGCTTCAGGGTCAGCGTATCGTCCTTGAAGGCGACGAAATTCTTGTAGCTATCCAGGAGACGGAGGCTGTTGACCGTGGCGGCATCGCGGTAATCGTTGGCGTAGGAAAGCTCGAGCTCGCGGCGCGGTTCATCCTCCTGGCCCAGGCGCATCAGGTTGATGCCGAGCTCCGAATGGGCCGACCAATCCTCGGGATCAAGCTCGATGGCTTTGCGATAGTAGGCGATGCCATCTTCGTAGCGGCGATTCAGGATCAGGTGATGGGCCACCAGGGCGTAGGCCTCGCCGTAATGCGGATTGACGCTGCGGATTTTTTCGAACCAGGCGTCGGGCGGGCGATCGCCGAGCACCTCCACGGCCGCGTGGATCGCCATGGCGTCGAGGGCGTCTGGGGATAAGGCCATGGCGGCGTCCGCTTCTTTCACGGCGAGGTCCGTGGCGGAATCTTCCAGCGCGAGATTGGCCATCAACTCGTGCGCCTCAATCAGGTTGGAATCGAGCGCGAGCGCTTTCTCATCCCAGTCGATTGCGGCGTTGTCGAAGCCGTCGGCACTGACGAGCGCGAGGCCGAGATAGGCTTGCGCGTTTTTGGGGTCGTGCTGGAGCGCTTCCTTGAAAAGATTGTCTGCATCGGTGTTGTTGAAACGCTCGTGCAGCAGGCGGCCCCAGCGGACGCGGTAGAGCGGGTTGGCATCGGACTGCGCGACGGCCTGGCGGAATTGATCGTTGGCCTCGCGATACATTTTCAGGCCCCAGTAGCCTTCGGCGCGGAGGTAGGGATCGCGCTGCTGGGAAAGCGCCTCGTAGCAGGAGTGAGCCTCGGGGGTCTTTCCGTGTTTGCGGAGCGTGGCGCAGGCGTCGGGCGTGATCGCCGTGACGGCTGCTTTTGCCGCGTGCGCCGCGCAGAAAATCACGCCACCCGCTAGCGCGACCTGGAGAGCGCGGTTCACTTGTCGATCTCCTGCTGCACGCGGGCGAGCTCGACCAGGGCGTCGGTGAGCTGCTGCTTGTAGTCGTCCGGCGACATGGCGGCCTTTTGATATTTCAGCGTGTCTATTTTCTGCTCGAGCTCCTCTTTCTTGGCGAGCAGATCGCGCTTGGCCGGGTCAGCGAAGGCTTTCTGTGCACTGCCGAGGCGGATGAGCGTGAAATTGGATAGGAACAGGCCTTCGCCGGTTTCGGTGGAAGCGGCGCGCACCGATTCGTGCTTGCCGGTGTCCTCGAAGACGGCATGTTCGGTGGCTAGGCGCTTTTGCGAATCGTAGAACGCGGCGGTTTTGGCGTTGGCGTAATCGAAAGCCTCAATCGCACTGATGGCGTCGTTCTTATTTACGTCCGAGGTGGGATCGCGCAGCGCCTCGACCCAGTAGCGCGCGAAGATGGTGGCGTTTTTTTCCGTGCCGGTCTTCGTGGCCGCGATCACCGCGCGACCGGGGCGGTCGAATGCTGCGATGGAGCCGCCGCTGGCGCTGGTGGTGTTGACGATCAGCTGGCGCTTGGCTGGAATGCGATCGGACCAGGCGGCCAGTTCGGTGGCAGAAACATCCGGGCCGGGCAGATTGAACTTGTACTCGACGCCGTCGAAGGTGCCGTGGCCGATTAGGATCAGGACGAAATCGTCGTCGGGCTTGGCTTCGCGCGCGACCTGCGCCAATGCGTCTTCCACGTGCTGACGGGTGGAGTTCGGGCCGGTCAGCGTAACGACGTGAATCTCGCCGCCCGAAGACTTGAGGATGTGGTCGAGGTCCGTCGCCGCCTCCGTGAAGCGCTGGTCGTAATCCGGTTCGCCGCCGAGGCCCGCGACGGTGACGAAGAAGGTTCCGGCGTGCGCTGGGCGCACGGCACACAGGAACAGCAACCCGACCGATGCCATTCTGCGCAGCGCTTTCACACGATCCCCCAGCGGCGGCGCAGCAGCCATTCCATCGAGCGCGCGAGCAGAATCAACAGAAAGAGGATGGGCAGATCCCACAGCTCCTTCGTTTCACGCATGGTGATGCCGGCTTGGGAGTAGGGAATTTCTTCGGCGAGTTTGCCGAGATCGCCGGGGCGCCAGTAGCGCCCACCGGTTTGCTGCGCGAGGCGCTCAAGCAGATCACGGTTCTGCTCCGTGTGAAAATTCTCGGCAACGTCGTCAGAGCGCAGAAACGTGACCACATCGCGGCCTAACTCTTCGCTGCCTCGGCCGGCGGTTACTTCGGCGACATAGGAACCGGCCTTATCGGCGGTCCAATCGGCCTGAAAGCTTCCCGGCGTGTCGGGGACTGGAACCATTTCCACAGTCGATGAGATGCCGCCCGGGCCGATGACGTGGGCTTCGACTTTCGCATCCGGCGCGGGCTGATATTCGTCGTCGCGGACGTCGGCGGAGAAATGCACGTGGCCATCGTCGAGCAGCGTCCGGTTCGGAATCGTCGCCACCACGCGGCCGGGCGTGTCCGCCACGAGCCAGCGCAGCAGCTGCTGCCAGAACATTTGATGGCTCGTGTCACCGAGCGGCATGCTCATCTGCCATCGCCATGTGCCGGAGGTCGCAAGCACCGCCGTTCGTCCGCGCCCGTAATTCTGCGTGATGAGCATCGGATACTTGCTGCTGCCCGCGCGCATTTGGGCCAGAACCGCGGCGCCTGGCTTCGGCGTGCCCGCTTCCTGGTAGTCCATCAGATACGGGAGTTTTTTCCAGCGCAGCGCGTTTGCGTCCGGATCGTCGGCCAGGCGGCAGATCAGGCTATCGGCGCCCGCGGCGGTGAGTTCAGCGTAGGCGGGCGCGCGGTGAAACGTGTTCTTGTGCGTGGGCAGCACGACGGGAAGCAAATCGACGAGACTCGATCCGGTCCATACGCCGTCCCCGAGCGACGAATGGCCGCCGAGAAACAGTACTCCGCCGCCGCGGCGGTCCACGAATTCCCGGAGCAGATCCTGCTGCACGGGCGTGAAGTAACCCGCCTCGACCGAGCCGATGATAATCCCGGAGTAGGTGAACAGATCCTCGGGGCGTACCGGAAATCCGTCCGCCAGTTCTTTCGGATCGTCGATGCCCTGACGGTAGATCTTATTTTCCGTGGTGCGAAGCATCGAGACGATCTGGACGGTTTTGTCGTCGTCTTCGGCGCGGCGAATGAATTTGTATTCCCAGCGCGGCTCGCCTTCGACGTAGAGAATCCGCCGTTGCGCCGACTCGACGTCGACCGGACGAGTCACGCTGTTGTTCAGACGGTTTTTCTCGTCCGGTTGCGGGTCGGTAGAGAATTGCAGCGACTTCGCCCCGGCCGCGCCCGCATTGAAAAGGAGCTCCTCGGACTGAATTTTCCCCGCGCCGGCGAAGGTGATTTCGCGCGACGACAAAACCTTATCGCCGTCGCGCACGGAAAGCGTGGCTTTCCGCCCGTCGTATCCGTGCTGGTGAAAACGGATCTCCGCGGAAAGGCGCGAATCGGCCACGGCCCGCGGCGCAACCACGGCGTCGTCCATTTCGACATCGGGCGAAACGGTCTCTTCGCCGAAGCCGACCGTGTCGACCGGGATATGCCGGTTGCGTAGCGCCGCGATCGTGTCGCGATCGATGCCGCGGGAATTGTCGGAGCCGTCCGAGAGCAGAACCACGCCGCCCACTGGCAGATCGCTCGTTTCTGCCAACAGCTGGTTCAGGCCGTCGCCGATGTGCGTGGCGGGCGCTGCTGCATCGCCGATTTCCTGAAGATTGTTTACGCGGGTCACGCTGCGATCGAGCCGATACAGACGCGTCTGAAATTTCGCCTGCAGTTCCGCGAGCACGTTGTTCTGAAGTGCCTGCTTCGCTTGCTCGACGCGGGTGGCGCCGCCTTCGCTGATGGCCATGCTGCGCGAATCGTCGATCAGCACCACGATCACATTCTGCTGCGGCTTTAATTCCGCGACCACAATGGCCGGCTGCCACAGCAAAACGAGAACCAAGCAAACCACCATGGACTCCAGCAGCCAGATCACCGCCGCCTGCCAGTATTTCAGGTTGTGCGCGGTGCGCCCGATGCGGGAATAGATTCGCCAGCCCAGCGCCACGGCCGCGCCGAGCAGCAAAATGCACAGGATCCACTTCGGCCACCCGCTGAGCAGCACGAAGTCACCCTGTGAAAAAACCCTCGCCGGATACCTGAAGAAAAATTCAAACATGGTTCGCACAACCGCGAGCCCCATTCCGCGGTCCCCAGCCCGCTTAGTGCGTCATGCCATACATGATGTAATCGAGCCCCACGCGAAATGCCATCGATGCGAAAGGCTCTGGATATCTTGGATCGTCGGCCCACTCCCAGGCGTCGCCCAGGTGCATGTTGTGGCAGATTGCGACCATGACGCGGCCTTTGTCGTCGCGGATCGCGCGCCACTTCGGGACGTACCCGTCTTTTTCATACGTCCGCCCCGACCACACATATTGTTCCCCCGGGATTTGAAAACGAGCGCCGATGTCGTACAGCCCGTGGAAAATTTCGTCCTCATCGGCCAGGTCCTCGACGGGACGGTCCGGAAACACCATGCGCATGCCGGCCATGAACCGGTCCCAGTCGGCTGTGCCGTGAAAATCGTCGACCATCAGGAAGCCGCCCTTCATCAGATAATCGTGCAGGCGCTTTGCTTCGGCGTCGGTGAACGTCCAGTTCGCGACCTGGACTGCGTAGACCCACGGGTAGTTGAAAATGTCGTCGCTGTCGAGGTCTACGACCTGTTCGGTCGGTCGCGCCTCGATTCGCGTAAGACGCTTCAGCGCCATCAGAAACTGGCGATCCGCCTTCGGATAATCGCGCGACCAGCTTCCGCCGTATCCTCCGTAGCCGCCATATCCGCCGTACATGTCCACCCTGGAGGTATAGCGCAGGCGCGACCAATAAAATTCGGACGGCTCTTTGCTGGCAGATTGCGAATCGTCGTAGGAATAGCTGGGAGGAAAAAACGAGCCGGGACCTTGCGTACCCAAAGAACCGCCCTGGAAGGCAACCACACCAGCGGCCAATCCCAGGACGAGCACCATCGCGGAAATAGGCCGAAGAGATCTCACCGAATCGATCCTTCAGAATCATCGAGCGTAACAGATTGGAATCATCGTCTTCAACTCAGCGGGATTCGCCGCCCGCCGCGATCGTGACATGAAATTCTGCCTCTTTCGCAACCTTCGCCTCACTTGTGCCTTCCAATCTGACCGTGAGACGATTTCGCTGCGAGTCCACATACCAGTGTGCATGATGCGCAATCAGCGGGAGGAGTTGTGAAGCGCAGAGATCTTTTGAAATTCGGAAGCGCGGCAGTGCTTGGCGGCATGGCGGGGGCGCGTATTTCGGCGCAGTCGCAGGCTCCCGCGATGCCGCCCATGCCGGCGCAAAATCCCCTCACGGTGGGCACTCCTGGTCAGGCTGCGCCCGCCGACTACACGCTTCGGATCGCGCCCGTGGCGCTCGAAATTGCACCGAGCCGCTTCATCAGCACGATTGGGTACAACGGCACGTCGCCTGGGCCGGTGCTGCGGATGCGCGAGGGCAAGCCGGTATCGGTTGATGTGATCAATGATACCGACGCAGCGGAGTTGGTGCATTGGCACGGGCTGTTCGTGCCTTCCGACGTGGATGGCGCGAATGAAGAAGGTACGCCGATGGTGCCGCCCGGCGAGCGCCGCCGTTATCAGTTCACTCCGAAGCCTGCCGGCACGCGTTGGTACCATTCGCACGCGATGGCCGGCGGCGACCTGCACCGCGGAAGCTACACCGGGCAATACGGTTTCCTGATGGTCGAAGCCGGAAATGAACCCGGACAGCACGACCTGGAACTTTTTCTCGCGCTGCGCGATTGGGAGCCGTTCTTCACCGATCAGATGGAAAACGAGGCGGCCGAAAGCGGCGGATTCGGGCCGCCGCTTGAGCGCCCGGCGCAGCTGGATACGCGGCCCAATGGCCTGGAGGTTACGTCGCAGCTTTTCTCGATCAATGACAAGGCGCTCGGCGCAGGCGAGCCGATTCGCGTGCGCGCGGGCCAGCGCGCGCTGATACATCTGCTCAACGCGAGCGCTATCGAGATCCGCACCATTGCGTTTTCCGGTCATCAATTTCGCGTGATTGCAATGGATGGGAACCCGGTGCCCTCGCCGAAACCGGTCGATGTGCTGATGCTTGGGCCGGGCGAGCGAATCGACGCGTATGTGGAAATGAATCAGCCGGGGGTGTGGATTCTGGGTTCGACCGACGATCCAACCCGCAACGCGGGCTTGGGCGTGATCGTAGAGTATGAAAATCAACACAGCGAGCCGCGATGGATTCCGCCGGCGAAGCCTCTCTGGGATTACACCACTTTCGGAACGAGCGGCGCGCCAGGACGTCCGGCGCCGGATCGCACGATCGATATGGTTTTCGAGAAAATTCCCAGCGGCGCCGGGCAATTCAATTTATGGCAGGTCAATGGCAAGCCGTATCCGCACGACCGCGAATTCGTCCTGCAGCAGGGCGCGCGCTATCGACTGATATTCCGAAATCGCACGGACGATTCACATCCGGTGCATCTGCACCGGCATCTGTTCGAGCTCGTCGACGTAAACGGAAAACCGACCGCCGGCCTGATGAAAGACACGGTGATCGTGCCCGTCTACGGTCGCGTGAGTGCCGATCTCGTAGCCGATCAACCGGGTTTGTCGCTGTTCCATTGCCACATCCAGCAGCACATGGACTACGGATTCAAAGCGCTGTTCCGTTACGCCTGAGCTTTCCCTGCTGACGAATCGCCACCAGCCCAGTGCGTCCGGATCTGCGGCGGGTGCAGCAACGTCTGCATCACCACGCAGTATTGTTCCGTCTTCTCGCGCAGTGCCTGCAGTTGCTCCGGCGTAGCCGTGGGAGCGATGACATCGAAGTTCAGGCGGATGTTTTCAAGGCCTACGGGCACGTCTTTCGAAATTCCGAGCGTGCCGCGCAGGTCCATGTCGCCGTCCACAGTTACCTCGATGGATTCGGTGGGAACCGCCATGGCGGCGGCAACCATCTGGCACGTGATTTGCGCGCACGCAGCGAGAGCGCCGAGCAGCAGATCGCCGGAGCACGCGCCGCTACCGGCACCTCCGACGCCTTTGTGCGCCTCGGCCTGATAAACCGCGCGCCCGATATCGATGGAGCAGGACACCGGAGCATCCGTCTGCGCACCTTTCGCGCGCATCGTGATTCGCGAAGCTGTCGGATCGCTGCGATATTGTTCCTTCAGCGGTTTTTGAAGTGATCGAATGTCCATGACGACCTCGCGTTTTCGTCCTCTTTCACTGCGCACACGGCTTGCAGCCCCAGCATACTTGAAGCGGCTTCTGGGGCATGTTAGGATTTGTGCTCAATCGGCAAGACCACAAACAAATATGCCCAAATTCGTCATCGAACGCGAAATTCCGGGAGCCGCAAATCTGTCCGACGCCCAATGGCGGGAAATCGCCCAGAAATCCGTCAGCGTCCTGAAAGGCATGGGACCAGAGATTCAATGGCTTCATAGCTACGTCGCCGGAGACAAGGTTTATTGCGTATACCTTGCTCCGGACGAAACCACGATCCAGGAACACGCCAAGCGCTCCGGGTTTCCCGCCAACCGAGTCACTGCCGTGCGCCGGCTGATTGATCCATCCAGCGCCGAATAACCCGCGTCCGCGCTAAGACGACAGCGACGCGGCATCCGGCTTCAGAGCTACTTCAATCGCTTCCTCGACGGCCAATCCCCATCCATCGAGCCAGGCCTTCGAACTCGCGGCGTTGCTCAATCGCTCTCGCGCCGAATTCAGAGTCGCTTGCAGCTTTGTCTGTTCCGCCGGCGACAGCGGCACACCGATATTTTGCCGCAGGGCCGCGGCCGCGCCTGCCAAACGCAGGGCGCGCTCGGCATTGTCCTGAGATGCCGCGGAACACGCGAAGCTTTCGAGCAGGCGCGCGATTCCCCGCTTGTGGTCCAGCTCCTGGAAAATTTCGAGGCTCTCACGGTAGAGATCGCGCATCAGGGAATAATCGCGTTCCTCCATCGCCAGACTGCCGAGGTCAGCGAGCGTGCTCGCGATGCCCCAGCGATTGTCCAGCTTTCTGAAGATTCCCAGGCTTTGCTCGTTCAGGGCGCGCGCCACGTAATCTTCACCCTGATCGCGCGCCACGTCTCCCTGGTAGTTGAGCGTCCATGCCAGGCCGGTATCGTCTCCCAAATCGCGGAAGATCGCGACACATTCGGCGTACAAATCAAGCGCGCGGACATACGCGCCTTCCACTTTGGCGACATTTGCCAGATTGCTCAGGGTGCGAGCAATA